>JAKLPV010000065.1 GCA_022013685.1 Anaerolineae bacterium | reverse complement strand
TAAAGCAACATGCCCAAGCCGTAAACATCGCTGATCGGGCCAACCTGTCCACTGCCAGATAAAATCTCAGGGGCGGTATAGGCGGGCAGGTTGTAATGGGGTTTCCAGATTTCTGCCAGGTTTTGGGCTGAATCGCCCAATCCCAGGTCGATCAGCATGGCGCGCGGGATGCCTTGCTTGTCGAAGCGCAGCAAAACCGTGTCTGTGTTCAGGCAAAGGTGATACTTACCGGCCCGATGAAGGTACAAAATCACATCGGCGATGCTGAGAACGATCCAGCCCACGTGCTGGTACCAGGGTTGCGGGTTTTTCAACAACCAGTTGCGCAAGATCGTCCCCTCGGCGAAGGCAAAAACCTCGTAATATTTCACCTTTTCATTAATGACGATCCAGCCATATGGATGGTTTTGCCGCAAGCCATTAAAATGGGCTGAAAGCAACACCGGAAGCAGCGGATGCTGGCCAGCCTGGGCAAGCTGCAAAAAGGCGCGCGCCTCGCGGCGCAATTTATCCTCGCAGCCCGCATTTGCTACTTTGAGCAGGATGTGTTCTTCATCCCGGCGCGCCTCATAAACGATAAAAGAGCGCGTAATGACAACAGGTTGAACAATCTCCATCGGCCCGAACCATTCACCGTTGTCAAAAATCTCGGTCGCTTTCTCAGCCGGGCAGTCTTTTTCCTGACACCATAAATTGAAATCTTGCGAAATCACATTACAACGCTGGCAAATTCGTTTCATACGCGCCTCACAACCCTGATTTCACCTTGCCCCCATGCTTGGCCGATTGGCCAGAACAGGAAGGGGCTCGCGCAATAGCGTGGAACGCGCGAAACCCCGTCCTGAAATGGTCCCGGCTTTGCCGGTGGATTAGCCTGCGAAACGCTGCGACCCCGAGAAATCCCCGTCGCGGTAGGCTTTTATGGCGCCAATGATATCGCCAGAAAGTTCGTTCATCTTGGCCGCTGCGCGCCGGATGTTGGGCAGAATTCGATCGATGAAAGCAGCCATTGCTGCCGTTGCCCCAAAGGAAAGCCAGGCGGTTGCCTTCATTACCATGCTAACGGCTTCGAGGGTTTTCGCTACCGCATCAAGCACATCGCCAAAGGTGCCGAAGGACTTGCTGACTTCTTCCATTTTAGGAATATCCATAAAGACTTCTTGTGCCATGACTCAGCTCCTTTCTTAGAAAATCTGTCCAAACACTTCCAGGAGCGTTTGCGCCGCCTGGGTTGCCTGGCGTTCCGCCTGGCGCATTCGTTCCACCGAGCGCGAGATGCCCGAGGCATAGCCCTGGTTTACGCCCATAATATTTACCAGCATCGGGATGACCTCGTTGTTCATTTCATCCACAAAGCGGGAAGCGCCGTCCCCTTTCCAGGCGCCGCTGACCACCTGGCCAACGATGCCGCGTATGGGGCTGGTGACCGCATCTTCAATGATGCGCACCTGGGATACGATCTGCTGGATGACTCCATCCAGAATTCCAAAAGCTAATTTGAAAAGACCACCAAACATCGCTCACCTCCTAAAACTTGTGGCCAGCTGCCTGATCGGCGCGCTGCATATCTTGGATGGCTGCACGGATATCCTTTGCTTCTTCGCGGTATTTTTCGCTCAGCTTCATCACCTTGCTGGCGAAAATGTTCAGCGCCATCGAGAAAGTTTCACCGGGTTGGCCTTGCAGGGCGCCGTTTTGCATCTGGGTGGCCATTTTTTGGGCATTCGCAGAAGATTGAACCAATCGCTGCGCCGCTGTATCGCACTGTCGCGCCATATCCTCCAGCGCCTGATAATTGACACGAATTACATCAGCCATTGCATTTCTCTCCTTTCCGTTTTATTACCCGCCAATATTGGAGAAGAAACTTTTGGTTTCCTCGTCCGCCTGGTTGATAATTTGGACGATCTGTTTGGCAACGCCAGCCGCCACATCAAGGGCATAGATCATCTTTTGTGTGCGTGGGAAGACAAAGCTGGTCATCTCGCCAGAGAAGCGGTCTGCCGCCTCGCCAACCCATTGACTGCCATGCAGGCTTTCGGTCATCTGTCTTGTCTGCTGGAATAATTGCTCAATTTCCGCTTTTTCATTTTCCAGCATCTTGATGATGCCCTGCATTTCGTCATAGTTTACTTGCAGTAAATCTGCCATTGTTCTACTCCTTTTTTAGAAGAAACGAGTGTTGTAATCAGGTTTAAGAACCGGGTTTTGATAAAAGCTTCCAAACACGCCTCCTTTCAAGAAAGTGCTCATCCAGACTGTTCTGACTTGTCCTTTAGCGCTTTTGCCGCGGCTCCTGCCGCAGCCGTACCAGCGACACCTGCAATGCCAGCCGCTGCTCCTCCTCCAGAATCACTACTGCCTGCCGGTGCAGCCCCGGCGCCGGCAGGCGCCTTCTCAGAACCACTCGCCGGGGCAGCTGCTCCGCTGTCAAAGACATGGTCCGGGATCCCCGGCTCGACCCCGCCTACCGTACTCACTTGAGCGGGTTGAGCGCCCAGGGCGCTCCCCAGGCCTTTCAGGTCGCCTTGAGAGCCGGATGAAGAACCGCCTCCCCCGCCGCCTGATGCCGCGGCGGCAGTGTCTTTCTCCGATTCGGGGACCTCGTCCAGTTCCATGTCTTTCTTCGATACTTCAGGCGCAGTGGGTATCTTGGGCCCTGCTTCGCCAGAGTCAGAACCCTGGCCTGGCAGGGCTTCTTCGAACTGTGAAGCACCAAAATCGTCCCCGCCTCCGGGCGTGCCGGAGGGGAGGGCCTGTCCGAACTGCGAAGCGCCAAAATCATCCCCGCTTCCGGGCGAACCCGCGCCAAGACCCATTCCGGCCTCGGCAAAAAGTCCGGCCCCAAAATCATCGCCGAAATAACCGCCAGTTTCCTGGTCGGCGTCATGAATCAGCTTCACGATCTTGCGCGTGACATCGCTGCTCAGATGCGAGGCTTCAAAGGTGCGTTTCAGAGCCGGCAGCAAGACTTCTTCCATTTCGGCATAAAAAGCCTCGGCTGCGTCGCCGATCCATTCGTGTTGCAGCGCCTGCATTTCTTTTTTCAATGAGGAATAAACCTGCGCCAGATCATCCCCGTCATCGCGAAACAACTCGGAAATTTTGCTCAACTCATCGTAATTTACCTGCAAGAGAGACATTATCAGCGCTCCTTATTTTTGCACATCCAACCGAAGGACGACATTCGGCCCCAGGCGAAGCAGCATGCCTGAGCGCGCCTCGACAGCCTGGGCGGGTGACAGACGGAGTGAATCCAGTTGCGAACCGTTGCGGCTCTCCAGGTCTGTGACGAGGCAAACACCCCGTGACGGGTCATAGGAAATCTGTACATGGCGGCGTGAAAGGTGCGGGTCCGGGATGATGAGATCGCCCTCGTTGCGGCCAATCACAAAGGGGAAAGATTTCACCCTTTGGGTCTGGCGGATCATTCCGGCAGGGCCATCCATAATCTCGAGGCTTACCAGCGGCGGCACTGCTGCCGAAGCGATCAGGGTTGCATCTGCCGTATTCGGCATTGGCCCCGCGATCAGGGTTGCATTCGCACCAACCGGGGCGGATGCAACCGGTGGGCGGGATGGCGCTGCGGGGGCGGCTGGTCGAACCGGGTACTGTGGGGCAGCCTGCCTGAGCTTTTGGCCCGGCTCTTCATCTGCAAGCGGCAAAGGCATCGACGATTTTTCAGCCTTGAAACCACGCCCCAACTGTCCGCCCATGACGGGTGTGCCGCTCAAAGCCTTTTGGCGGTTGCCAGACAACATCAGAAATAAGATAACCCCGATGACAACCGCCAAAACTGCAACCAAAAAGATCGGCGCCGCAATAAATACCAGCCACAGGCGCTCGAACAGGGTCGCGGCAGTATAGGTAACCCCTTCGTAAGCTGAGGTTGAAAAAACCCGCTCATTCTTTGAAAGCACCCGCAGGACTATCGTGTATTTACCGTTCGGCACGCGGCTGTTGCGCAAGGGGATAATGACCGTTCCGGATGCTTCCGGTATGTCGCTGATTTTGAAATCGGACCCCTCCACCTTGGTATTCGTTTCCTCATTGATCAACCACCCATCCAGGCCGCCTACCAGGGATGAATTGGAGATGTTCACGTCTACGGCCAGGTCATTGTTGCGCTCGCTGACCGATTGGATCTGCAAGTTCGGGAAAACCGAGGATGGGTCGAAAACAAATTCGTGCTTGAACTCTTTGACAGGTTTATCATCCTCGCGGGCGATCTCGAAAGGTGTGTTATCGGTCTTGGAAACGGCCGATATGAGCAGGAAATAGCCTCGATCGATTGTTAGCGTCTCGGTGGGAATTTGAAAGACATTGCTTTCTTGTGGGTTCTCAAAGATAAATTCGCCAACCTTGGCTCCGGCGCTTTTATCCCAGACTTCAATTTTGACATATTTGACCAGATCGGGGGAAGTCAACGTAAATTGCACATCATAGGCCTGTTCAACAGCATTCAACAACAGACCGTCCAACTGTGCCCGCACCGGGCTGGGCGGCCCTGGATAATCGGTATTGGAAGTCACCGAATAGGTCGTGCTGAGTGTTTCGGTGTCAGATATCCTGACAGTTAACAGCACCTGGCTGGCCCCGCGCCGTGGATAGACATCTGCCTGTACCATCCACTGTGACTTCAATACATCCATAATGTTCGAAAAAGCCTGGGATAAATCGTCAGTTTTGACAATCGCCGAAAAACCGCCGGTTGAAGATGCAAACCCGTTCAATTCAACTTCATTGAGATTCCCCTCTTTGAAAGCAAGCCCGATCGTATTGACCGGAACCTGGTTGTCCATCGCCAATCTCAATGTTTCCTGGAAAGTGTGTTTACTGCACTGCTTCCCTTCGCGGGTTTCATCACGACCATCGGTGAAAACAACCACAGCGCGGCGGCCTGTGGGCGCTTTTTGCAGCGACTCGACCGCGCTGAAGGTGGCATCGTACAGGCAGGTGCCCTTATTCGAAACCTTATACTGGTCGATCGCATAACTCACGGCTGAGATATTTTGGGTGAAATCTTGCAGGAGTCTGATCTCTTCGTCAAACTGCACCACGGCAAAGAATGAGTCGTTGGGCGTATTATCAAGGGCTTGTTTGGCTGCTTTCTGCAATTCGGATGCCACACCACTCATGCTGCCGCTAGCATCGAGCACCAGCACCACGTATATGGGAACATCGGGCCGGGCAACAGGCACTTCAGCCGTATAGTTGTATTGGGGCAGGCTGAGCTGGGCGTTTTGGGGAATAACATCCAACACGGGCAGGCTGGTTTTCGGATCCAGGATGTTGAAGTATGTTTTCAACACCATTGCATCGGGTGTTTCCAGGGTCGAAATCTGGCTGATGCGAATTTCATAACCAGAACCCTCTTGTGCTCTCACATCGCTTAAATGGGCAAACACCATCACTACGATGGAGAAAACAATCCAGATTTTCTTTGTCATCCCGTTTTCCTCAACAACCTAAATGAGTCAGGAGCGCGTTTTATGTTTATCAAACAAATGAGCTATTTATTCAGACACTAACTATCCAAATAGTGCAATAACAATATACAACCTTATGAGTCAACTTTCAATAGCCGTTTGGTATCAATTCGGAACTTTTAAGCCAATGTTAACGGCCATGCCCTGGCAGATGACGATTTTCCCCGCCTCATCCCGGATTTCGAGATGGGTTTCACTTTGGCAGGCTTGCCCATGAATTGCTGCGGGGCGGTAAAATAATGACCTGGGAATATAAAATGCAAACCTTCTTGCGTACTTCCGACCTGGCCAAAGCTGTGGGCATTCACCCCAACACCGTCCGCCGCTACGTGGACTGGGGACTGATTCCGCCTGTCGAGCGCAGTCCGGCCGGTTACCGGCGCTTCACCCAAAAACACCTCGACTGCCTGCGCCTGGCGCGCCTGATCTATGGCGCGGAATATCCGGGGCGCTCGATCCGCCATTCGGGCTGGGAGATCATCCAGTATGCGGTGGCTGACGATTGGGGCGGGGCGCTCGAAAAAGCCTACAAGCACCTGGCGCTGATCCACTCCGAAAAGGCCCAGGCCGATGCGGCCGCGTCCCTGCTCGAGCGTTGGGCGCAGGGGACATCCGCCGAGGCGACCGGGAAGCTCCTGCGGATCGGCGAAGCGGCCAAACTTTTGGGGCTAAGCAACGACATCCTGCGCAACTGGGAGCGCAACGGTTTGCTGGAAGTGCCGCGCCTGCCCGAAAACGGCTACCGGCTTTACGGTCCCGCCGAGATCAGCCGCCTGCGCGTTATCCGCATGTTGGTGCGTTCCGGTTACAGCCTGATGGCGATCCTGCGCATGTTGACCCGCCTTGACCGCGGCGAAAGCGTCGATTTGCGCCAGGCGCTCGATACCCCGCAGCCCGACGAGGATGTCTACATGGCCTCCGACAGGTGGCTCTCCACGCTGGGGAACGAAGCCCAAAAAGCGCAGGCGATTATTGCGATGATCGAAGGGGTCATTGGGGCGCGAAATCTATAAAATAAAAAGCAGAGAGCGCAAAGTTTTTTCTTTGCGCTCTCTGCTTTTTGACCGGTTGTGACTCAGACCTGTTCTTCCAACTGCCCCCGATTCCACTGCCAGGGCCAGGCCGCCGGGATGATTGCGCCGCAGGCAACAACCATGGCGGCGATTCCGGCCAGACCGGCGAGAACCATGCCGGGCGGGAAGAGTATGCCAACCCCGGCCAAACCCAGGGCAATCAGGAAAATCACTGCCGCGACTATCAGCACCACCCCCGCCGCCTGCCAGCCTTTTTTCTGCGAGGCCAGGCGCGCGCCGCCAATAACACCGCTCTGACCGTTGATGTACAACATCCGGGGGTTGCCGTCGTCATCGGTGTACCAGGTCACGTAGAGCGGCAGGAGCAGTTGCGTCCAGTGCAGGGATTCGTAATCGGCGCGCAGGCCAAAATTGCGGATGTGCTGCGCCCCGGCGGCCTGCTGACATTCTGCGGCGGCGGCTTCGTCCAGTTGAACCTGTGCCAGCGGCCAGGCGTTTTCAGGAGGCAGGTCGGGGGTGCGCAAAACCGCTCCCTTACCTGTTCCGGCTGGTAGGCCATGGCCTGTTCGCGCTGGTAATTCCCCGCCAGCTTGAGCAGGCGTTTTTGTTCGCGCAAGGCCGGGGTGACGAGGTTGTCATAATGGCGCCTAATTTGACCGGCGCGCGGCTCCCAGCGGATACGCGTCTCGACCACCTCGCGGGTTTTCCAGCCCTGGTCCCCGTAGGATTCTTGCGAGCTTTTGACCTGGTAATCGAACCCGGTTTCGGCCTGCCAGTGACCGGCTATGTCGCCATCCACCAGCCACATCGGCCAGTAAACCGGCGCGGCGCGTTGGAGCAGCTTGTCGGTGTCGAAATCTTCGGAGCGCAGCCAGACTTCGTTGACGAATTTCTCCAGCGCGGGCCGCAGGCTGCTGAGCGGATAACGAAACGGGGCCAGCAGTTCGGGCGCTTCGGGGCGCAGCAGGGCAGGCTGGGCCTGGAGTTTGCCTTTTACGCAACCGGGACAGGTTTGTTCCATCCGAATAGCTTCAACCAGGTAAACCCGCTGACAGGCCGGGCAGCCTGCCGGTTGTAGCGAACCACCCCAGGGGGAGTCCGCTGCTTCAAACACCTGCGATTGGGGCAGAGTGGGCGTATTCATCAGACGGCCTCCGAAGCAAGCGCTTTCTGGTACAGGATAAAGGCGCCGGCCAGCCCGGCGATAAAGAAAATTAAACCAAGTATGAGCGGCACAATCCCGATCCCGCCGACCAGCAAAAGCGGCAGGCTGATCAGGCCCAGGCACAGGCCGGGGGAGAGCATGAGCGCCGCTGCCAGCCAGATTTTCCACCAGGCGACCGGTTTTTGCCCGGCAATTGCGCCGGTTTGCCCGTTGACCATCACCTGGAAGACTTTGCTTTCAAACTTGTAGGCGGCGATATACACCGGCAGGAGCACATAACGCCAGGTTTCATCGTCAAAATCGGAGGTCATGCTGAAATTGCGGACGTGGGAGGAGCCAGTGTCGCTGTGACAGGCGTTTTTGGCGCGCTCGCGCATCTCGGCTTTGCCCTGGTCCCAGGCCTTGGGTAGGGTGCAGTCGTAGGTTTGGGCCTGCCAGCCGGCCAGGAAATCGGGCGCGTAGCTGACCAGGTCTTTCAGTTGGAAGGGTTCCAGCCGCTTGACCAGCAACTGGCTAACGCGCGAACTGCCGCAGACCAGCAAATCGGTCATGTTGAGATTGACCCGGCCTGTTTCCCATTTCCAACGAACCACGGTGCGGGTTTTCCAGCTTTTGTCTTCGCTGTCGTAATAGCTTTCCTGTTCCTCGTAGCCGACCTCGGCTTTCCAGTCTGAGACGATCCTGGCGCTGAAGGTCCAAAAGGGCAGGTAAATGCCAGTGAAGTGATCCACCATTGCCGAAGCGCCGAGTTCGTCGGGGTGATACCAGCCCTTGCCCAGCCAGCTTTGGGCCAGGGCGCGGGTGGCCTGCGGTTCGATCTTGAAGGGGATCAGGAAGCGCGGACGCAGTTGATCGTCTGGCGCTTCGCGCAGGTTGACGCGGTTGGATGCGCAGAAGGGACAGGTGGCGCTCAAGGCGTTTTCGGCAATGGCCATATCGGCCCCGCAGGAGTTGCAGTGCATTTCCTTGCGCGCCACACCCCAACCCATCCCGGCTTTGCTGAGTGTTTCTAGGGTAAATTCCATCACCCCGGCCTGCAAGCCGACGGTTTGGGCTTTGGGCGCTGCCGTGTAACCGCAGTGTTCGCAGGCCACGCCGCCAGCCGCCACCTCGAACCTGGTGGACGCGCCGCACTGCGGACATTGGAAAGTCTGCGGCGCTTCGATCTGAACATCCTTGGGGCGCGGCGCGAAAACAGAAATACCCGCCAAAGCGGATTCGAGCGGGGCAAAATCGGGCGGGGGCTGCCAGGCGGGCAGGCTGTTGGTCATGGAGGCGATTCCCTTCTTGTGGGGTCTGGTCTTGACTGTATGAGATTATACGAGAATTTGGCAGTGACGTAGCAAAAATGGCTTTCTCAGAATAGAATAAGGAATGTCTTTGTAAGCCCACCTTTTCGTAGCGTTGCAATCTCCACACAGTACGCGTCATTGCTTTAAGAACGTCCTAACTCTCCCATTGCACACCAGGGTTCTACAATGGAATAGAAAGACCCCATTCCATTCCCAGGAGAATCCATGAATTCCACCATCACCATCCGCAACGCCCGCCTGCACAACCTGAAGAACGTCAGCCTGGAGATCCCCAAGAACAAGCTGGTCGTCTTCACCGGCATCTCGGGTTCGGGCAAATCGACCCTGGCTTTTGACATCCTGAACAAGGAAGGCCAGCGCCAGTATCTTGAGTCGCTCGGCTTTGTCGGCGACGGGTTGAGCAAACCACCCGTCGATTCAATCGTCGGCCTGTCGCCAACCATCAGCATCGACCAGCACCTGACCAACCACAGCCCGCGCTCGACCGTCGGCACCGTGACCGAAGTCTTCACCTACCTGCGGGTGCTGTTTGCCCGGCTCGGGCATCGTCCCTGCCCGAAATGCGGGCAGGATGTGCCGCCGCTCACCTCGCAAGCCATCGCCGAAGACTGGCACGACGATTCTGACGAATCAAGCAGTGAGAGCTTCCCCTGTCCGCACTGCGGCGCGCCCATCCCCGAAATGGGCATGGCGAACTTCTCCTTCAACAAACCCGACGGAGCCTGCCCGACCTGCACCGGCCTGGGGGTGGTGCGCCAGGTGCTGCTCAGCCGCCTGCTCGACGAAAGCAAGAACATCCTCGAGGGCGGCCTGCCCGGCTGGGATGAGTTCCACATCAATTATTACAGCAAGATCCTGCAAAGCAGCGGCGACTTTTACGGCTTCAGCTTCGACCCGGCCAAACCCATCCGGTTATACAGCCAGGTTGAGCGCGATCTGCTGCTCTACGGCAGCGACAGTCCGCAGCTTGGCCGGCACTTCCCCGGCAAAAAGCCGCCTGTTACCAACGCCCAGGGCCGCTTCGAGGGCGTTGCCACCAACCTGCTGCGCCGTTACGATGAGCACGCCACCAACGCCGCCTATCTCGAAAAGCTGGAGCAGTACTTCGCCTCCCAGACCTGTCCCGATTGCCAGGGCGCGCGCCTGCGCCCCGAAAGCCGCGCCGTGACCGTCCCTTCGGCAAGCTCAGGAGGGCGCACCATCATCAGCCTGGCGCACCTGCCGCTCAACGACCTGCGCGACTGGCTGGATAGTCTCCAGTTCACAGAGGATGAAGCCCTGATCGCCGAACCGATCCTGGATGACCTACACGACCGCATTGGCCGCCTGATCGAGGTCGGCGCGGGCTACCTGAGCATGGAACGCGCTTCGCCGACCCTTTCGGCGGGCGAGGCCCAGCGCCTGCGACTCTCGTCCTTGCTCGGCTCCGGCCTGACCGGCGTGTTGTACGTGCTCGACGAGCCGACGATTGGCCTGCACCAGCGCGACACCCAGCGCCTGATCACCGTTCTGCGCCGCCTGCGCGACCTGGGCAACACGGTTTTGGTGGTCGAACACGACCTGGAAATGATCCGCGCCGCCGATTATCTGGTGGATGTCGGCCCGGGAGCCGGGAAACACGGCGGGCAAATTGTCGCCGCTGGCACACCGGCCGAGGTGGCTGCGGCGGAAAACTCTCTCACCGGAGCCTTTCTGGCCGGTAAACGGACAGTTTCGCCCCTGAGCGGTTCGGACTGCCGTGGGGCGAATTGGCAATTCGCCCTACAGATTCACGGTGCGCGCCAGTACAACCTGAAAAACCTGACGGTGCGCATCCCGCTCGGGGTTCTGGTGGCGGTGACGGGGGTTTCCGGCTCCGGCAAATCCTCGCTGATTTTCGACATCCTCGACGCTGCCGCCCACGCTCGCTTCGGCGTGGGGCGAATTGGCAATTCGCCCTACAACCAGCCCGGCGAGCATGACTCCATCGACGGCTTCGAGCGCCTCGACAAAGTCATCACCATCGACCAGGCCCACATTGGGCGCATCCCGCGCTCGAACGCCGCAACCTACTCTGACACCTTCACCCCCATCCGCGAGGCCTTTGCCGCCCAGCCCGAAGCCAGAACGCGCAAACTGACCGCCCGGCACTTCTCGTTCAACGTCCCCGGCGGGCGCTGTGAGCGCTGCGAGGGGGCCGGGACGCTGACCGTCAAAATGCACTTCATGCCGGATGTCGAAGTGCGCTGCCCGGCCTGTCATGGCCGGCGCTTCACCCGCGAAACCCTTTCCGTCAAGTATCGCGGCTACGACATCTCGCAAGTGCTTAATCTGACCGTCGAAGAAGCCTTGGAACTCTTCAAAGACATCCCGGCTGCCAGATCGCGCCTGAAAGTGATGACGGATGTCGGTCTGGGCTACCTGCAGCTGGGGCAGCCCGCCACGACGCTCTCTGGCGGCGAGGCCCAACGTGTCAAACTCGCCAAAGAGCTTGGCCGGCGCGGCACCGGCAAGACCCTCTACCTGCTCGATGAACCGACCACCGGCCTGCACCCGGCCGACACCGCCCGCCTGTTGATCGTGCTTCAAAGACTGGTAGAAGCGGGCAACTCGGTCGTTGTTGTCGAACACAACCTTGACCTGGTACGCGCCGCCGACTGGGTCATCGATCTCGGCCCCGAAGGCGGCCTGGCGGGCGGCGAACTGCTCGCCGAAGGCACCCCCGAACAGATCGCCAAAGTGGAAAGATCGTACACGGGCCAGTGTTTGAAGGAGATGCTCTAAAAAAAGACATCCGAGTTCTATAAGAACTCGGATGTCTTTTCACAACTTACCCAATTAAGAATTTTCTCATCGCTTTATAAACACGCGCGTCTTGCCTGATAAAGCAGTAATGGTGTCCATCCGGAATGACCACCACCTGCGCTTGGGGCACATTTTGCTGGAATTGTTCGACATTTTCCCTGGCCCAGGCGTTGTTAACCGTTGCAAAGAATTCCAAAACCTGCACTTTTTGCTCAGCCGACATCCAGTCATCAGAGATGTAGTCGCGGCCACTGGCAGTGGCAAAAACACTGAGTGTTGGACACTTGATTTGGGCATCTTCAGGATGATAGCTGGTCAACGTGCTGCGGATGGCCTTTTCAATCGCCTCGGTCATTTTGTCGATAATTTTGCCTTCAGGGGTTTGCGTGACTTCATGCCAGCCCTGCGCCTCGATTGCTTCACCCCAAATCAGCGCCATGGCCGGATAGCTTCGTTTAACGGATGCAAAATAGTCTTCCACCGAATAAAAATCCCGACCCTGGTCGGGCGGCTGAATCTGGCGCAGGGGGTTCTTTGCCACCATGTTTTTATAAGAGTCGGTCGTGCGATTATAGGCAGCATCCAGGAAAACAAGCTTTAAAACTCGCTCCGGGTATAGCGCAGAGAAATGAGAAAGCTCGATATGCGCCATGGAATGCCCGGCCAGAATGGCTTTCTCGATCCCGAGCACATCCATAAATTGCCGCAGGTCTTCCGTCAGGGTTTCGATATCGTAACCGGTTTCAGGATGATCCGATTCGCCATGTCCGCGGCGGGTGACAGCCATAACATGGAATTTGTCGGTAAAGCGCGGCGCAAACTCGTCAAAAACATGCGCATTACAACCCATACCGGCCAGGAACAGCAGCACGTTTCCGTTTCCGCCCCAGTCCAAATAATGCAAACGCACACCGTTTACAATCACAAAATCGCTTTTGTGCGGGGATGTATCCATTTATTTCTCCTTTGTGCAAACCAAATGTGTAGGGAATAAAAACTGGGAAAGCTTTCACTTCACAAAGAGCTTAATTCCCTTTGCATTCTACGCTTTCCGTTTTGTGGAAAAAAGTATCGTTCATAACCGGCTTAAAGGTAGTTTTGTATCTTGTAATTCCTCTTGAATTCTTCTACAATACAAATATAGAACACTAATGGAATTGCTATCTGCCTGCTCCTGAAGGCAGATTTTTTATTTTAGCTTTTCCAGGCAAACTCTCTTATCATGCACCAGGGTTTTGGGCAAAAAGAGAACCCAAAAGCAAGATGACCTTTGCAGGTTACATGCTTCAAAGGCCACCTTTTTGTATAATAATGATGGAGAATCAACACGATGAAGCCAAATCGCAGCCTGAATTCATGCCGGTAATGGCAGGTTTCAAAAGCCTACATACAAATACCAGGGTTTTATACCCAGATGCGGTGTCTTTTTTCACAATTAGTACTTTTGACAACTTGACTTGGCTTCAAAATTGACTACTATGGATATATCTTACCCAACAGATGGGTGTTTGTTTGCGTCCATGGCTCAAACTGCGGTTTGAGCTTGCCTGAAAAAAAGTCTTTATTGATTGTGCGAAAATATTTTTTTGACTTTACCGGGACAGTACCATGTTACATTCACTAAAAATAACCCTGTTTGGAAAATTTAATGTTTTGTATGGGGATGAAAAGATAAATGGGATGCAGGCCCACAAAGTACAGGAACTTTTCTGTTATCTGCTGCTCTCTCGCCACCAACCACAATCCAGGGAAACCCTGGCCGAACTTTTCTGGGAAAGCCTGCCACCGGCCAGATCGAAGAAGAATCTACGCCAGACCTTGTGGCGTTTGCAGTGCATCCTGAACCAGGATAGGCCGGAGCTTTCCCGCTTACTGCTGCAAACCGAAGGAGAATGGATCGAGATCGACCCGTCGCATGGTTTTTCGCTGGACATCGATGAATTTGAAAATATATACAACAATGTCAAAGGAAGGCGCGCCCGTGAACTGAGCCTGGATGATTTCAAGACCATCCAAAGGGCGGTCACGCTTTATCAGGGTGATCTGCTGGAGGGTTGGTACTATGACTGGTGCGTTATCGAGCGCGAACGCTTGCAGATCATGCTGCTGATGCTTTTGGACAAGCTCATCCAGTACTGCGAGGTACACCACGAATTTGACAACGGCCTGGCGTATGGCGCCGAAATCTTGCGCCGCGACCGCGCTTATGAACGCACCCACCGCCAGATGATGCGCCTGTACTACATGGCCGGGGATCGTACCCAGGCCATTCACCAATACCAACGCTGCAAGGCAGCCTTGCACGAAGAACTGGATGTGGCGCCCTCGAAACGCACCCAGGATCTCTACGAACAGATCCGTGCGGATGTTTTTAAACCGCCATTATTTGCGCTGAAAAAAACGACTGCCGAGACCCCCGAACTGGTTTCAGCCTTGAACGATGTTTTGGATCGGTTGGACGGTTTTTCCCAGGCGCTGACAGAGATCAGGACCCAGGTCAAGCGGGAAATTGCGACCTTGCAGAACAACGAGTCCGTGCGAGAATAACCGCCTTGCGGCCCAGGACAAAAAAGAACTGCGCGAATTACGCAGTTCTTTTTTGTTTTCAAAGCAATGAGACGCATCAGAGACGCAAAAAAGACGATAATTAAGACCTGATTGGGCATAATAAAAAGGCTTTACTGGTGAGTTTCGAAATAGATTTTCCAAGGAGGTCAGTTTGCCAGAAGACCCGCTGGAAGTGACTGATAATTTCAACGGAGAGCCAAATGTCCTTTCTTTTATTGTCCGTGTCTGGAAGGAAAACGCCGGGCCGGTAGGCCCGGAAGAAAACTGGCTTGGGTATATTACCCCTGTGCAGCCTGGCGAACGACAATATTTTACGAACATCAACCAAATCCCCGCTCTTATTGCAACTCACCTGAACGAAGAAGGGTGAGTTCCATTTTTTCAAAAAAAAGATTTCAGAAGGAGGTTTACCATGCCTGTAACACCAACGTATCCGGGCGTCTATATCGAGGAAATTCCCAGCGGCGTGCGCACGCTCACCGGGGTAGCCACTTCGATCACAGCTTTTGCCGGCTGGGCGGCAAAAGGCCCAGTCGACAAAGCCCAACTCGTTTTGAGCTGGACAGACTACGAGCGCATTTTTGGCGGCTTGCACAAAGACAGCTATCTCGGTTATGCCGTTAACCAGTTCTTTGCCAACGGAGGCAGCCAGGCGTACATCATCCGCCTGGTGGGTACCGGCAATCTGGCTGCCACGGTGACGATCGACAGCAAGCTCAAACTCGACGGCAAAAACCCCGGCGTGTGGGCCCACGCTTATGGGATCGAAACCGACCAGAGCACCTTCGATGTGACCAGGTTTGCTGTAACGGTGCGCCACATTGCATCCGACACAGTTGTTGAGAGTTTTGTCAACCTGTCGATGTCGGAAGAAGACTCGAGGTTTGCTCCCAGTGTGATCTCAGCCCAGTCTGAAATCATCAACGCCTCCAAGGCCAGCCTCCCAGCCGATGACAGCGCACCCACCGATACCGTCTCAGCGGCTGCGCTTGCCGGCGGGAACGACGGCACGCTGCTCAGCCCCAATAACACTAATTTCGAGAATGCCCTGACCGCCACGGGATCTGGTCTCAATTATTTGGACCGTATCGATCTGTTCAATATCCTGTGTGTTCCCGGCGAAACCAAACCCAGCAAGCTTGCTACACTGCAAAAATTCTGCCGCGACCGGCGCGCTTTCCTGGTTATAGATTGCGCGATCGATGCGACCCTGACCTCGCTCACCAGCGGCCCGGATACTGCCCTGACCGGTACGGACTCGATCAACTCTGCATTCTATTTCCCCTGGGTGAATGCCCCCGACCCGCTGCTCGAGGGCCGCGCGCGACTCTTTCCGCCTTCCGGCATGATTGCCGGTATCTACGCCCGTACCGATTCGCAGCGCGGGGTCTGGAAAGCGCCTGCCGGCACTGAAGCCAGCTTGAGCGGGATCGAGTCGCTCTCTTTCAACCTGAGCGACCCTGAGAACGGCGTGCTTAATCCGCAGGCGATCAACTGCCTGCGCAGTTTCCCGGTTTACGGGCCAGTTGTTTGGGGCGCGCGCACCCTGGCCGGAAATGACCAGCGTGGTTCTGAATGGAAGTATGTACCCGTGCGGCGTTTCACCCTGTACATCGAAGAAAGCCTGTATCGCGGCACCCAATGGGTTGTTTTCGAGCCGAACGACGAACCCTTGTGGGCCCAGATCCGCCTTAATGTGGGCGCTTTTATGCACGATCTTTTCCGCCAGGGCGCTTTCCAGGGGACTTCGCCGCGCGAGGCTTATTTCGTCAAGTGCGACAAGGAAACTACCACCCAGAGCGATATCAACCGAGGCGTGGTCAATATTTTGGTCGGCTTTGCGCCACTCAAACCGGCTGAATTCGTAATTATCCAGATCCAGCAAATGGCTGGTCAGATCCAGGCCTAAGGAGGCAGACATGGCTCAATTCCCCAATAACCCCACCCGCTTCGACCCATACAAAAACTTTAAATTCCGCGTCAAATGGGATGGCAAATATGTGGCAGGGATCAGCAAGGTCAGCGGCCTCAAGCGCACCACCGAAGTGGTCAAGCACCGTGAAGGCGGCGATCCCAGCACCAGCCGCAAGTCGCCGGGCCGCACCGAATATGAAGCGATCACACTGGAACGCGGCGTGACCCACGACAAGGAATTTGAACAGTGGGCGAACAAAGTTTGGAACTTCGGCTCTGGCCTGGGGTCAGAAGCTTCGCTCAAGGATTTTCGCAAGGACCTGATCATCGAGTTTTATAACGAAGCCGGGCAACTCGCGCTTGCCTACAAAGTCTTTCGCTGCTGGGTCTCTGAATTCCAATCCCTGCCTGACCTGGATGCCAATGCCAATGCGGTTGCGATCCAGAACATCAAGCTTGAAAACGAAGGCTGGGAACGTGATTACGAAGTGACCGAGCCGAAAGAGCCATCCTTCCTCGAACCGGCCTGATCGTAATCCATGGGCCCACTCTCCGCTTCCAACCTGCTTGAGATTTGGGAACGCGGCCTGGGCAAAACTCCGCTCGAACAGGCCCTGGTGATCCTTGCGGCGGCTTTCCCGCAAGCTGCCTGGGATACGCTCGAAAAGCTGACCATTGAGCAGCGTGATACGACCCTGTTCCACTTGCGTGAGCAGACCTTTGGTTCGCATCTCAAGGGGCTGGCTGACTGCCCAGCCTGCGGTGAAAAGCTGGAACTGACTTTTACTGCCAACGATCTGCGTTCCATGGGGCTGCTGCCCAACCCAACACTCTCACTGCCTGATACCAACCAGACTGACGCATTGTTGCGGAGAAAAGGCTATGAGATCCATTTTCGACTGCCCACCAGTGCAGACCTGCTAAGTATTGAACGCCTGGCCGAGGTTGAGTTGGCTCACCAGCATTTGCTGGAAGCCTGCATTGTCTCGGCCAGGCATCGCAAAAACGCTGTTCCTGTCAGTGAACTGCCATCCCATATTATCCAGGCCATCATCGAGCAGATCGGCCAGACCGCAGTGCTGGCTAATTTGACGATTGAATCGACCTGCCCCGATTGCGGCCAGCAATGGAAGATTGTCTTTGATATTGTTTCGTACTTTTGGAGCGAGATCAACACCTGGGCGATGCGCATGATGCGCGAGATCCATGTACTTGCCTCCAGCTATGGCTGGAGCGAGGCCGATATCCTGGCAATGAGCGCGTGGCGCAGGCAGCGTTATCTTGAATTGATTGGTGACTGATGTCAGATTTTTTCAGTAATCTTCTTTTACGCAGCAATGCCCCAGCTTCGGGAGCGGTGTTACAGCCGCGATTACCCTCGTTGTTTGAGTCCCCACAGGGGGCGGAGCAGTTTTCTGCACCGGCTGCGGGCGTGCTCACAAAAGATGCCCCAACTCGCGAAATTTTCCCATCCCCTTTTGAACCAGCCAGAAAACAGGAAGCCATCCCTGATGACAAACCTGCGAGCGAAATATCCCGCCAGCCGCTCGAACAGCCTCGCGCGCAGGCAGTTTTCAAAGGCAATACTGTGATGATTGACCCTGAAAAAAAATCGGGCGCGGCGCAACCATCCCTGGCGCAGGAAGAGGCGCTTGTTTACCCGGGACAGGCCGCCCCGGAAAAAAAACAGCCAGGGACGCTCAGTGCCGTGGTCCCTACCCCGGCCAACCAAACAAAGCACACCCCCGTATTGCAGCGCGAGGAGCGCATGGCGCCGCATAAGATGACTTTCAATGCCTCGCCCGCCGTCCACCAGGCGGATGAGACCCCGGGATCGCAAAAAGATGAGCGCAGACGCCAGAAGGCAGAGCGTCTTGTTTATGAATCCCAGGCCGTACTGGTGGCTGCCCAGAAACAGCCGGCGATGAACACTCCCCAGTTGACTGCCCAATCCACAGTTTCTGCCAGCACACACAAAGCAGTGCTTAGGCCGCAAACCGTTGGAGTGCCTGTTCATAAAAACGGACCCCAACCTGAACTACCTGCGCAAAATGAAACCGTGGTGCAGGTGCATATCGGGCGTATTGAAGTGCGCGCCGTGGCCCCGCCCACCGCGCTTCCCCAGCCTGCGCGCCGCAGCATCCCGGAAAAACCCAAGATGTCTCTCGAAGATTATCTCCACCAACGGGAGAAGAAACGATGAGTAATTTTCTATCGATTGCGACCGTGACGGAAGCTTTCCGCCAGGTTTTAAACGAAGCCGCCGCAGATTCTGGCATTGCCGGGGCCGTTGCCACGGCCGTCCGCCCCACCTCGGGGGCCAACAATGGCCAGCCGGGCAATCCTCCGACCGTGGGGGTCAACTTGTACCTCTACCAGGTGACTCCCAATGGCAGCTTCCGCAATATGGATGCGCCCACCCGCCGCAGCGACGGTTCGCTGCTCCAGCCATCGCGCTCGGCTTATGACCTGCATTATCTGTTGACTTTCTACGGAAGCGACACCAACCTTGAACCACAGCGCATGATAGGCAATGTGCTGCGCGTCTTGCATTCCGTCCCGGTCCTGACGCGCAAACGAATCGAAAGCGTCAAGATGTCGTTCCCTTTCCTGGCGGCGGCAAACCTTGAGACGGAGGTGGATACCGTCAAACTGAACATTATTCCGCTTAGCCTGGAAGAGCTTTCCAAGATCTGGTCGGTCTTTTTCCAGACTACCTATAACCTGTCGCTGGCCTTCCAGGCCTCGGTTGTGTTCATCGATGGCAAGGAAGTTTCGACCCCGGCGCTGCCCGTGCTCAGCCGCAACGTCTATGTGCATCCTTTCCAGCAGCCAGTCATTGAGCAGGTGCTCTCCCAAAAGAACCCGGCCGACGAGCCTTTGTCGAACCAGCCTATCCTTGTCGGAGATATCCTTGTGTTGCGGGGCAGGCAGTTGCGCGGCGAGATAACCCGCATCCGTATTGGCGGGCAGGAAATTACGCCCGACGAAGTCAGTGAAAGCCAGATCAAATTCACCCTGGATATGCCGCCTTTCGCAGTCCAGAGTTTGCGCGCGGGTGTACAGGGTGTCCAGATCGTTCAGCCTCTTATGATGGGCACGCCGCCAACCGAACATGTCGGAAAAGAATCGAACGTGGCCGCTTTTGTGCTGCTTCCGACAGTTACAGCGAGCGCGGTATCGATCTCCAGCCATGTTGTCGACGGGGTCACACTTTGCACCAATGATGTCACGCTTAACTTTACTCCGCGGGTTGGTGTAAATCAGCGCGTGGCGCTGCTTTTGAATGAGTTCAATCCGCCGCTGACGAGGCCTCCGTTTTCATACCGCTTCGATGTCTCCTTTACCCCGGCCAACCCGGCAGATACCTCCGTCGCCAGTATTGTGACCCGCGTCGCCGAAGTGGCTGCCGGAGATTACCTGGTGCGTGTGCAGGTGGATGGGGCCGAAAGCTCGCTCGACCCGGGGGCTGACCCTGACAATCCGTTTTTCAGCGACCCGCAGGTGACGATCTCATGAGTCCTGATTCCTCCGCAACCTGGTTCGACACCAACCAGCGTTATCTGACCCTCAGCCTGGCGCGCATTCGCACTTTGCTCGAGTGTCGGGCAGGCGGGGACTCTGCGGCCGTTGGCCTCGCCGACGAGGCTGAACTGCACGCCCTGGCAGCCTCCATGTCCATTCCTCCTGCGTTGGGGGCGCTGTGTTCACTCTTCGGCCTTTCGGCCTTTGAACGGGACATTCTGCTGTTGTGTCTGGGGATGGAATTGGATTCGCAATTCTTGGGCCTGGTTGCGCCGCTCAACGCGCCTACTTTTAGCCTGGCGCTTTCCATTTTGTCTGAAGCGCACTGGAGCGCCCTGACCCCGGTCGCGCCGCTGCGCCGCTGGCGGCTGATCGAGATCGGGTCTGGAAATGGGCTGACCCAAAGCCCGCTGCGTATCGATGAACCGATCCTGCACTATCTGACAGGCACCGGCTACACGGACGAGCGCCTGTCTGGCTATGTTGAAACGCTGCCCCCGGCTGGCGAAGTTGTCCCCTCGCATCAGGCGGCGGCTGAACAGCTTGCCACGGCCTGGTCGAACGGGGCCAATAGCAGCGTGCTTCCCATTATCCAGTTGTGCGGCATGGATGGTTCTGCCCGTCAACAAGTGGCCGCAACAGCCAGCGCCATGCTCGGGTTGGGATTGAGCGGCATGCGCGCCAACACCATCCCCGCCAGCCCGGTCGAAGTCGAAGCCCTGATGCGGTTGTGGGAACGCCAGGCCATTCTGGGCAACCAGGTTTTGCTGCTCAATTGCGAAGAGGGCGAACTGACTCACGCCATGCACTGGATTGAGGCTGCTCGTTTCCCACTGATTCTCTCCACCCGTGAGCGCATCCCGGTCAATGGCCGGCAGGTGATCACGTATGAGATCCGCAAGCCAACTTCAACCGAACAGGGCCGCTTGTGGCGGCAGTCGCTTGGCCCCGCAGCCACCCGGCTTAACGGCCACATCGACCAGCTAACCGGGCATTTTGACCTGGACGCCAACAGCATCGAAACCATCTCAACCAATATCCTGAAAGCAAATCCAGACCCGGCCCAAGACCTCGGCGCTGATTTGTGGCAGGCTTGCCGCGCCCAGTCTCATCCGCGCCTGGGGGAACTGGCCCAGCACATTCAATCGATGGCCGTCTGGGACGATCTGGTATTGCCCGCGGCCCAATTGCAAACGCTGCGCGAGGTCTCCATCCACGTTCGCCAGCGGATGAAAATTTACGAAGCCTGGGGGTTTGCCGCCAAAAGCGCTCGCGGACTGGGAATCAGCGCGCTCTTTTCGGGCGCCAGTGGGACCGGTAAAACCATGGCCGCAGAAGTGTTGGCCAATGAATTACAACTGGATTTGTATCGCATCGACCTGAGCCAGGTGGTCAGCAAGTACATTGGCGAAACCGAAAAGAATCTGCGCCGGGTCTTCGACGCCGCTGAACAGGGCGGCGCGATCTTGCTCTTTGATGAGGCTGATGCTTTGTTTGGCAAACGCAGCGAGGTCAAAGATAGCCACGACCGTTACGCCAATGTTGAGATCAGTTATCTGTTGCAGCGTATGGAGTCCTATCGCGGCCTGGCCATCCTGACCACCAACTTAAAGGATGCCATCGACACCGCCTTCCTGCGGCGTATTCGCTTTGTGGTCCAGTTCCCTTTCCCCGATTCCAACCAGCGTGCTGAGATCTGGCGGCACATCTTTCCGAGTCAGACCCCCACCGATGGCCTGGACGTGGACAGGCTGGCGCGCTTGAGTGTGGCTGGCGGCAACATCCGCAATATTGCCTTGCATGCGGCTTTCCTGGCCGCCGACTCTGGTGAGCCGGTACGCATGAATCACCTGCTGCGCGCCGCCCGCGCCGAATATACCAAGCTGGAAAAACCGCTCAGCGAAGCCGAAATTGGAGGTTGGGCATGAAGGCAACCCCGCGAATAGAGTTCCTGATCGATGAACTTATCCTGCATGGTTTTTCAGCGGCCGATCGCGACGCCATCGGCGACTCGTTGAGTCGCGAATTGGGGCGATTGGCTGCCGCTGGCAATCTCTCAGCGCTGGATGGCCTGGCCGATACCCCGGCTTTACGAACGGCGAATATCAGCCTGTCCGCTGGCGCCAGGCCTGAAACAGTAGGCGCACAAACAGCCCAGGCAGTTTTTGGCAGCTTGCGCGGCAACGCAGGGGAGCAAAAAAAATGATCGCCCAGGCAAGCATTCCCTTAAGAAATTCACCCAAAGCCATAGAGGCCCCCTCCCCGGTTGGCGGCGGCTTGCTACAGCGTAAATGCGCCTGCGGCGGCAACCCCGGCGCATCGGGCGAGTGCGAGCAATGCCGCCGACAACGTCGGGTTGGCGGGATGCCGGGTATCCAGACCAAACTTTCAGTAAACAAGCCAGGAGATCGCTGGGAGCAGGAAGCGGATCGAATTTCGGATGCTGTTATTTCAGAATCAAGCCTCGATCTGGCTGTCAGCCCTCCAGTTCGGCCTCTTGCGATGCGCTATATCGGCTTGCCGGATGCCGGAGTGCCGCATCTGGTGAACGAGACAATTCGTTCGAATGGTACTCCGATTGACCTGCATACTCGCAACTTTATGGAGAAACGCTTTGGCCACGACTTTAGCCAGGTGCGTATTCATAACGATTCCGCTGCGGCAAGATCAGCGCGAGAAGTAAGTGCTCTTGCTTATACGGTTGGACATAATATCGTTTTCGGCGCGGGACAATATACGCCGGGTTCTACAACGGGTAAAAAACTGCTCGCGCACGAACTGACACATGTCATACAACAAAGCCAACCTAATCTGCCTGTAGCTTCGGCAGCGTATAGTTTGCGTTTGATCCTGCCAGGCGGCGAGCGGCTCATTGGGCCACCCAAGCCCATTGCTGCTAAAAATGGAGCAACCGAGCCATTTGCAGAGACAACCTCTCGACCCGAAGATGGAACGCCCCCTCAGTTGCAGCGCATGGTTGCAATCAAAAACCATTATGAGGGGACACTTCCAATTATTCAGCGTGCTGCTTCTTTTATTACTCCTGCGCCGGTTGCAGAAGATCCTTTGGCGCGTCTCGTTGCTGGAGACTCACCCGGTTTGACCACGCCGACCATCAACGGACAGGTAATGAGTACTCAGCAAGATATCCTTACACAGATCATGCCAACCCAAGTAAGCCAGACCGGCTCATCAGGCGGCCAAATTTCCTGTCAGGTGGCTCCCGGTTTTACGATCAATACATCGGCAAACATGATTGTGGCCAGCAATGCCGGGCCAACCGGCTGGACTGGAAATATATCGCCAGCAGTGCTTGGAAACCCGCCTGCCTGTGCGGGCAGGCCGCAAATCCCGGCCACCATGACTGCGCTACCAAATAATGCCGATTTTGTCGCCCGTGTACGCAGAAGTGAGCAGGAGCATGCCGACGCGCTCCAGGAACTTCACAACCGCCACTTCGCCCCTTACGATCGCTTTGTAACAGGTCTTACCGGCACAGGCCCAGACTTGAATGCAGCTGGCCAGGATCTCATACGCCAGGTTGGAAACCAGCCACTACAGGCTAGCCTCGGGTTTGTTCTCGGAAATCAAGCGCAGGTCAACAGACTGGATGGTCCGGGTGGGACTCATAGCGATACGGCTGTGCCGACTTTTGCCCCAGGGTGCGCCTCTGTTGCGATTGCCGTGAGCCAAACCACGCCAAACATTCCTGGCGCGGGCCCAGGCAATGTCGTACCCGTAGCGCCTGTGACGACGGCTTTCAGTCGCGCCAGCCTGACAGTCACAGGAAGCAATTTGATGAATGGAGCTATGGCCCTGAAGAGTTTTAGCACGGCTGCCAATGCCCAACGAGCGCTCCAGGTGATTGAGCACTATCGCATGACCAGCCGGAACACCATCGGGCCAATGGAATTTTTCTTGAGTTCGGGTCTTCCGCCTGGCGGCTCGTTGGCAGGAGCGAACGAACTGCAGATCGATCCTGCTTTCTATCAAGTCAGCTTTGGCATACCCGGTGCCAGCGACTGGGCTATTACCCAGGTCGTTGGAAATAATATCAACGTGTTGGTTAATTTCGGAGCTAATCGTGACCAGGCTTATTCAGCCTTGGATATTTTGCAAAGATTTGGTTTCACCCGGCTGTGTTGGATCGGCGGGACGCGACAGGCTCCGGAGATGATGTATTTTCGCACAGAGCAGTCTGCGTTTTCTGAGCCTGGCGACTATCCCTTGCGAACCCTTCCTGAGGGTCAGGCATATGCATAAGGCTGAATTGATGAATTCTCTAGTTGAACCGAGGTTGGGCTTATCTACCCTGAGTCTGCATCCAAGCCCTCGTCTTTTGCAGCGCAAATGCGCCTGCGGAGGCAACCCTAGCGCATCGGGCGAGTGCGAGGAATGCCGCCGTAAACGACTATCAGGCCCGGGCAGCGGAATCCAGACCATGCGGCGTGTGAATCAGCCAGGAGATCGCTGGGAAGTGGAAGCGGACCGGGCAGCGGAATCGGCTCTCTCGGTCGACCCGAGCCATTCTTTCCCAAAAACCGGAACATTCACCGGGCTGCCCGTCATGAGCCAGGCGAGTGAGTCTGCTTCGGCAGATGGCCTGCCAGCCAGCATCAACGAAACTCTGCGGGCGCCGGGCCAGCCGCTTGACGCCAATACACGGAATTTTATGGAAACTCGTTTTGGGTATGATTTCAGCCATGTACGCGTCCACACCGGCCAACGGGCCGCTGAATCAGCGCGGGATGTGGACGCATTGGCTTATACATCGGGTCAAAACGTTGTTTTTGGCACAGGTCAGTATGCGCCGGGAACACAAAGTGGACGGAGATTGCTCGCCCACGAACTGGCGCATACCATCCAGCAGGGCGGCGGCATGCCACCGGTTCGCCGCCAAACAACGCCCTTCAGTGTCAGCGGGCTGTATGAAAACCGCTGGGATGCCGGGGAAACCAATTTTGTCTATTTCGACCTGGGCCGGCCCTCGCCTGCTGACAATCCGCCTCAGGCCGGTCTGGATTCTGCCGAGGAGCGCAAGGTAAGGGATAAAGCCCAGGAGGCCGTGGCCGCCAACGACCAGGAAATCAGCCTGTTCGGGTACGCATCAGAAGAGGGCGGCGCCTCGGTCAATACCCCGCTGATTGACCGCCGTCTGGACGCGGTCCATAACGTGTTGGATGACGAAGGTTTCCGGCCGCCTCGAACGGTCCATCGCCAGCATAATCTGGGCTGCAGTGCCGGGAAATACGATTACCGCTATTGGCGGGTGATCGAGATGCAGCGCGGCAGGAGCGCCGCAACGCGCGTTTGCACACCTTCTGCCACTCAGCCCACGGCCTGCGCGGCTGACCGCGCCGCGGCCCTCGAGACAATCCGCGCTGCCGCGCATGAATTGATCGTTGGGCCGAACGGCGCGCTCGCCCGCCTGGATACCTACATCCAGAATCAGGCCAACGAGCCGGGTGTAGCCAGCGCGCTCGACACCAATTTCGGCAACGATCATTCTGTGCAGACAGCCACCGATGTCCGCGCGCGCGTGGATGCCATCCGGGTTTTCCTGGAAGCGCTGGCTCCATCAGGCACGGCCTCTTTCCAGTGCGGCACGATGGATGAACCAACCTGTCACACCGGTTCGCCGGCCAACGCCAGCCACCGCCGGCAGCGGGTCACAATTTGCCCAACCTTCTTTAGTAACCCAGACTACAGCAGCCGTCAGGAAGAGATTCTGATCCATGAATCGTCGCATGCATCCAGCTTTAACACCGACGACCGCGCCTATCAGGCGGAACGGGTGATCCTTATTCTCTCGACTGAGCAGGCGCTGGCCAATGCGCAATCGATTACCAACTTTATTTTGGAAATGAACAACCGCGCCCGCCCGCTTGGCCCCGAAAACCCTGATCAGGTGCAGGGCTGCAGCCCGCGCCGCGAACGCCTGATCCGCGAGGCGCTTGCCTGGGCCCAACGCTGGAACACCTACGCGATGTATGGAACGGCGCAAACCTACGGCAATGCAAACAATACGGCTAACATGGCGCCTTATATCGAAGCCCACTTTGGGCGCTCTGATCTGGCTGCGATTGCCGGGATCTATGATCGTTACAAGGCTATGGACGGCTGGTTCGACCTGTTTTACAACGTCCGCTGCCGGCCGGCCCGGCATTGTTCTGCGGGGCGCTCGGCAGACTGGACGCTGACGCGGGCTGCCTCACCCTCTGGCGGAGGTCCGCTTCCACTGCCACAACCGGCTACTGCGGGAAGCGGGGCAACACCTTCCTCAGCTGGTGCTGCTACCCCGGCTGCCAGCCCTTCCCCCACTCCTGTTCCGACGCCTGCGCCTGCGCCAGCAACGCCAGCGGGAGATATTGTTGTCTGCCCGCAGTTTTTCAACCTGGCGACGCTCTATGACCGCACGGTGGAAATGTATTCAGGGCTGGCCGTGCACATGCCCGGTGTTTCCGAAGGCCAATCCCGTTCCTATGCGCGCCTGGCTTATAACTACAAAACTGAATTCTGGGGAGTGCGTTGATGATGAAGGCAGCAACCTGCGCTGTTCCACTTCTCCAGCGCGCACCTGCCACGAATGTTGTGCTCCAGCGCAAATGCGCTTGTGGCGGCAATCCCGGCCTGTCAGGTGAGTGCGAGGCATGCCGCGAGAAACGCCTGGGCACGTTCCAACGTTCTGCCAATGGTTCGGCCCCGCGTGCGCTGGTTCCGCCGGTTGTGCAGGATGTTTTGAGCTCACCCGGCCAGCCGCTCGATGAGACAACACGGACGATGATGGAACCGCGTTTTGGACACGATTTCAGCAAGGTGCGGGTTCATACGGATGCCAGGGCCACGGCTTCGGCCAGGGCAGTCAATGCTCTCGCTTATACGGTTGGCAATAATGTGGTCTTTGGATCCGGACAATTTGCCCCGAATACATATGCTGGCCGCAAGTTAATCGCGCATGAACTCACGCACACCATTCAGCAGGGGGTGACCATGCCTGCCGGCACATGCTCAGCTTTGGAGGTCAGTAACCCTGGCGATACCCCTGAGCGCGAGGCCGAAAGGGCATCCGGGCTGGTAACGGAAGGACAATCGTATCACCCTCAACGCGGCGCAGGGCAACAACTTGCCCGGCAGGAGGGGCCGCTGGATGAAGACGAAGCAGGCTTACCCGCTACGGCGCCGGCAACTGCCACAGGGACCCCGGTCACTTTTGGCACTTCCTGCTCGGGCGGCGCCAATGATCCCTGCCAGCAGAGCCGCTGCAGCGCAACAGAGGTGAGCACCATTCAGGGTGACATTACCCGCGCCACCGGTTACGTCAATTTGGCGATCTCCGCTTTGGGTCAGTCGCCGATCACGGGTGCGACCGAGAGGGCCCTGGACTGGTACTTTAGCGACCACAGCGAAACAACCGCCGCTGAAGTCCGCAGACGGTTGGAATGTATCCTGGCATGCCTGCAAGATACGGAAACCAACAGCCGTTTTGGATGTCACCCTGATTATGGCGGGAGCGCGCTGGCATACGTCTGCGTTGGTAGTTCGCCTGTCTGTTCACAGGTTCAAACCAATGTTTGCCTGACGGCAAGCCATTTCGACGAAAGCGATCGGGTCAGGGCGCAGTCAATTATTCACGAGTGCGCGCATCGGGTTGGAATGTCCCTGGGCGAACCTCAAAGTGTGCCTGACATTTACCGCCATCAATCTCGCTTTATGTTCCTTGACCCGTCGGAAGCGTTGCAAAATGCCGACTCGTTTGCCATGTTTGCCGGGGCGGTTTCAGAAGGAATTGTCACGTCCATTTTGTTTCCGGTGATCGGCCTGAGCAGCGGTTTTGCCGCGCCTGGCACAGGAACGCCCACCTGGCAGGCTCGTTTGTATTATGGCGCCGAGTTCCAGAATCCCATTTTGGGCATGTTTAACCCTACATTGGGGTTTGGTTTATCCCTGATTGGCGAAACTGCCACTGGAACCGGGTCGGAGGCTGTTACTTCTCCGGGTTCTTTACTGGTCTCGATCTTGCCGGGAATTCGGATAGGGAATGCTCGTCCGGGTGCATCTGGCGAGGGCTATGTTTCACTTTTTGGCGGTCCGGCCCTGGCCGTTGGAATTGGCGGCGATGTTGACCTTGGCGCCGAAGCAGGTGTCGGCGTAGGTTATCGTTGGCGCTGGCTCGATGTTTCAGCCGGAGTTGGCTATACCTATGATCCAACACGTGAGGCCGGCATGGAAAACCTGGCAACCGGCAGCGTTGGCGTCACCTTTATCCCATCTTTCTTTACTTCACCGGGACAATGAACGTGAACTATTGATTGACATTCGGAATAAAAATGCAAACTTTTTTACCTAACCCAAAAACAGTGACCCCCGTGCCTGTTTCCCAGCCGGTCCTCCAGCGCCAATGCGCCTGTGGTAGAAGCCCCGGTGCTTCTGGCGAATGCGAAGAGTGCCGCCGTAAAAAGATGCTGCTCCAGAGGCAGGTACAAAATTCCATGCCGCCCCAGGGTATTCCACCAGTGGTGCATGATGTTTTGCGTTCGCCCGGCCAGCCGCTGGATGCGAGCGCGCGTGCTTTTATGGAACCGCGCTTCGGACACGATTTTGGTAACGTACGGATTCATACCGGCACACGCGCTGCACAGTCAGCCCGGGCCGTGAACGCCCTGGCTTACACCGTTGGGCAAAATGTTGTTTTCGGGCATGGGCAATATCAGCCAGGGACAGTTGCAGGCAAGGAATTGCTGGCGCACGAACTGACCCACGTGGCGCAGCAATCCGCCTACAGCACCCTGGCCTTGTACGATCTGCGGTTGGGCGGCGTGGATGATGTGTATGAACGGGAAGCCCATGTTGCTGCCCGCCAGGTTACCGCTGGTAAGCAAGCGCAGGTGCAACAAAAGACAGGCCCGGCCTTGCAGGGCGCATGGGATTGGGGCGGCGCCGGATTGGGCGCGCTTGGTGGCGCAGCTCTTGGAGGCCTGCTCGGCCTGATCGGCGGCCCAATCGGCGCGCTGATCGGGATGGGCATCGGCGCCCTGGTCGGCGGGATTGCCGGGGGGCTGATTGGAGGCGCCGTCAATGCGCCTCAGCAGTTGACCGAACTTCAACGACGTTGCGCCCGCCTGCTGGATCAGATCCGCCAGCACCCGGTTTATCGAGCGCTATCTTCGGCTGCGCGAGCCATTGCCGATGACATCATGGCGGTTGCCCACGCGCGTGATAACTGCTTGTATTACGCCGAAAAGCTCAAGCTGTTGTTGGATACCCCTGAAGCGCCGCCTGCTGCCAGCGGGCATCCCGCTCCCCAGGGCAGCACCCTCGAAAGAAACCGCGCTCGTGTGCAGCAGGCTGTTACTGAAGAGCGCGCCCGGTTGGCTACCCCTGAAGCCCAGCAGCAGATTGGCCGCCAGGAGCAACTCGCGAACGACCCGGCCCGAAATTGGACCGAGCGGCGCGGCCGGAATAACAAAATTTTCTATGTTGATAACAGCGATCCCAACAATATCGTGGTGCGCATCAAAATAAGACTGTTATCAGCCGGAGATGTCACGACTTCGCAGGATATTGCCAACCTGATCTCGCTCGAGGATGCCATCGAGCGAGTGGCCGAAACACGCGGCTATACCATGGATGTTATTTTTGCCAATGCGGACGGGCCAGATGTTTTTAGCTTTAACGTCAACTTCGATAGCTGGCCGACGGCTGCCAACCCGGTCGGGAATGCCCGCACGCTGGCGCATGAGATTCACCACCTGATGGGCCTGCCCGACCGCTACGATTACATCGAGGCGCATTCGGCCAACCGTAATATGGCCATCCCAACCCGGTTGCACTGGTTCCGGGAACAGATGAATCGCCAGCCGGATCCCGATAGAGATGCTTCTCTAATGGGCAGCGGCAGGACCATGCTCGATGACGATGTCTGCCGCGTGAGCGGGTTGGATTTCCAAACTTGCATGGCCGCGCGGGCGCGCAATCTTGCGCCTTGAGCGAAATGTAATCCAGGACAAATGGAATCGTATTATGAAAAGTTTGCAGTTCGATAAATTGAAACCACACGCCACCCCTGTCTCTGCCATCTTGCCCGCAGGAGTTTTACAGCGTAAATGCGCCTGCGGCGGAGCGCCGGGGTTCTCGGGTGAGTGTCATGAGTGCCAAAGAAAACGAATGCAGACAAAATCTTTGCTTATTGGTTCATCGGGAAATGCTCTCGAGCGAGAGGCGGATCGGGTTGCAGAAAGCATAGTTTCAGGCCGGTCAGGTGGAGGAGTTTCGAACCTGTCACCCGTCCAGGTTCAGCGCGCCGGGGCAGGAGGGCAACAATCTGCTGGCCCAGCTTCAAGCGGGTTGAGCGCGCCGTCGTTGGTGAATCATGTTATCGAGCGGCCCGGTCAATCGCTTGATCCTGGCACACGGACTTTCATGGAAAGGCGCTTTGGGCACGATTTCAGCCGGGTTCGAATTCATAGCGATGACCGGGCCGCTGAATCTGCCGGGGCCATGAATGCCTTGGCTTACACGGTCGGCACCGACATTGTTTTTGGCTCGCGGCAGTTTGCCCCGCAAACGCATTTCGGCAAGCGCCTGCTGGCGCATGAACTGACCCATGTTCTCCAACAAGGGCAGCAGCCTGGTCTCATACAACGCTACGGCATGGACAATGCCCCCTGGGGCGACCCGGAACGCGATGTGCGCCTGCGCTCACGGCTCGCCGCCCTCAGGTCGACAATCACCCCCAGGGATATTACAGTCCTGGACTGGGGCGAGAACTGGAATCCTTTTAATTTGGCTGGCGGCATCCTTACTCTTGGCGAGATCGACGCTTCGGGCGTGCGGGATATGGTGGATCAGATCAAAGAACGAATTCCACAACAAACCGATTGCATCCGCGAATTGACGATTATCGGGCATGGTTCACCGGGGCGGATCAGTGTGGGCGACGGAACAGGTTGGATTGAGGGTGCGAACATAAACGGTGGCGCAATCGATCCAAGCTCGCCTACCTATGATCCGGCCATGCGCGCGATGCTCGCAGAACTCACGCCTCTCTTCTGCAGTTCCGGCTCCGTGACCCTGAGAGGATGTAACGTTGGCGACGGCACAGCCGGGGCTGAATTTGTCCAACAGCTCGCCGACCTTTGGGGAGTGCCCGTCCAGGCGCACGTTGGCACTGTTAGAGGCGGCGGGTACTGGACCACCGGCGATTGGACCAGTGCCAGCCCTGTCCCGTGACCATAACGAGCCATAAGAGACCATCAGAAAAGGATCAGAGCATGTCTACTCCCATTTCCCCCCGTTTACTCAAAGGCGCGATTATTGGCTTTGATGTTGCCAACCCGGTGGCAAGTATTGCCATCTTTCAATACAACCCCGACACGATGACCCGCACCCTCCAGGCTCAATCCAGCGGCAGCGAATCAGGCAGCCGTTCAGAACCGCAGCGCCTGAAAGGCCCTCCGACGGAAAATATCCGTCTGGATGTGGAGATCGACGCCACCGACCAGCTTGCTTCCGGCGATCCGCTTGCCACTACCCTGGGAATCTATCCCCAGCTTGCCGCGCTGGAAATGCTGCTCTACCCCAAAATGCTCAGCGTTATCGCCAATACTGTTTTGCTGGCCGCCGGGACGATTGAAGTGGTTCCGGTTGAAGGACCGTTCACCCTCTTCATCTGGGGGCCGCAGCGTGTCGTTCCAATTCGCCTGACCGAGTTCAGCATCACCGAAGAGGCCCACGACACCCTGCTCAACCCCATCCGGGCCAAGGTGTCTTTGGGGATGCGTATTCTGAACTACAACGATTTCCCGGTCACACACCCCGGTTTTGCCATGTTCATGGTTCATCAGGGTGTCAAGGAAGTTATGTCGGTGATTGGCAGTGTCGGGAACGCCGTTTCTTTTGTCTCGAGTTTGTGAGGAAACCATGTTTGAACAGAATAGTCGTTACATAAATATCCAAACCGCGACTCTGAAGGAAGACAGCGGGCGTGAGATTTCCTACGTCCGCCGCCGCTTCCTGCCGCGCAGCGCAGATTTGCCAACCCTGACTCAAGTGACCGTTATCCAGGGCGACCGTCTGGATTTGTTGACATCGCGCACAATCGGCGACCCCGAACAGTTTTGGCGGGTCTGTGATGCAAGCAATGCCATGGACCCGGTTGACCTGACCCGCGATCCCGGGCGTATCGTCACCGTTCCCATCCCGCAGCCGCAATGACAGCGCTAGGCATCCATCTCACCCTTTTGATCGGCCCGATGGTGGCCGTCCCTGCTCCGCCTCCTTACATGGAAGCGCTGCAAAGCGTGCAGGTGACTCACAGCGACTCTGGCCGCTCCGGATTCCAGCTTACCTTCCAGGCGGGGCGTTCCGGGCCAGCCGGCCTCATGGATTATCCGTTAATGATGTTGCCACTTTTGCGCATGTTCAATCGTGTCATCCTGATTGCCACCATTAATGCCATTCCGAGGGTGCTGATGGACGGCATTATCACAAACCAGCAGCTCTCCCCAGGCGACCAACCGGGCAGCGGCACCATTACGGTAACAGGTGAAGATGTCAGCGTCATGATGGACATGGAAGAGAAAAACGTCGAGCATCCGGCCCAGCCTGAGTTGGTGATCGCCAACAAAATCATAGTGACCTATGCCCAGTACGGGCTGATCCCGCTGGTCATTCCGCCTGTTGCGATGGATATTCCCCTGCCGATTGAGCGTATCCCCGTCCAGCGCGGCACCGATTTGAATTATCTCAAAGAAATGGCCGGGCGACATGGCTATGTCTTTTACGTTACACCCGGTCCGGCTCCATTTGTCAATACGGCCTATTGGGGACCGCCCGTGCGGATCGGGATTCCGCAGCCCGCGCTTTCTGCAAATCTTGGGCCGCAGACGAACGTGAACTCGATCAACTTCCAGAATAACGGCCTGGCGCCCACACTGGTCACTGGACAGGTACAGGATCGCCAAACCAATCAGACCGTTCCTGTACAGACTTTTGTCAGCACGCGCCCACCACTCTCGGTCCAACCGGCTGTGCTTACCAACCAGCCCAATGTGCGCACAACCCGCTTTCAAGGTAGTGGGTTAAACATCGTCCAATCGTTTGGGCAGGCCCAGGCCCAGACCGACGCATCCACCGATGATGTCGTGACCGTCACCGGCGAATTGGATGCCGCGCGCTACGGGGCTATGCTGCAGGCGCGCAGTTTGGTGGGCCTGCGCGGGGTAGGTTTCACCTACGATGGCTTTTATTATGTCAAGAGTGTTACCCACAATATCACGCGCGGTGATTACAAACAAAACTTTACGCTGACACGCGATGGCACCGGCGCGATCAGCCCGGTGGTACCGACATTTTAAAGGGTAAACCATGACAACTTTTTTTGGAAAGTATCGCGGAAAAGTGGAAAACAATATCGATCCGATGATGTTGGGAAAGATACAGGTCAGCGTCCCGGCGGTGCTTGGCGAAGGCAGCTTGAGCTGGGCCATGCCGTGTGTCCCCTTTGCCGGCAGCGGCGTGGGATTCTTCATGATCCCTCCGGTGGGCGCAAATGTATGGGTTGAGTTTGAAGGCGGCGACATCGACTACCCCATCTGGAGCGGGTGTTTCTGGGGGGTGGGTGAAGTACCTGCCACCCCGGCCATCCCGCAGATGAAGATCATCAAAATGGACACAATCACCCTGACGATGAGCGAACTGCCCGGTATCGGCGGCGTCACTCTTGAAGTTTCGCCGCCCTCGGTGGCCCTGCCGCTGAAGATGACCTTCGACCTGAGTGGAATCAAGCTCGATGCCGGCCCTCTGGGCACGATCGAGCTTACCCCGGCCGGGGTCAAGATTAATAGCGGTGCATTGGAGGTGACCTGATGCCCGGTTTCTTGCTCCACGTAGGCGCAACGGTAATTTGCAGCCACGGCGGGCAGGCCATGCCGACCGTGCCAAATCCGCGAGTCAAAGTCAGCAGCCAGCTGATTGTCACACAGACAACCACTTATACGGTTTCGGGCTGTCCATTTGCCACAGCGGCAGGCCCCATGCCTTGTGTTACCGGGCAATGGATAGTGGGGGCTGTGCGCGTCAAAGCTGGCGGCCAGCCAGTGCTTTTGCAGGATAGCCAGGCCATAACCGCGCCGAATGGCGTGCCCCTGAATGTAGTGGTCACCCAGCCGCGCGTTAAAGGCCAGTAAAGCGAGGTCATTTATGCAAATTGATTATCCTTATCACATTGCCCGTAATGGACGTACCGCGCAAACGGATACGAATGACCATATCCGCGACATGATCGAACAGGTATTGTTCACCCAGCCTGGCGAACGCGTTAACCGCCCCAATTTCGGCTGCGGATTGTTGCAAATGGTCTTTGGCCCGAACAGCCCTGAAATTGCAACCGCCACGCAGTTCATCGTCCAGAGTTCTCTTCAGCAATGGCTTGGCAGCGTCATCCAAGTCAACGAAATTGATGTTCAGAGCCATGACTCTACGTTGAGTGTCAAAGTCGTTTACACGGTACGCGGAACACAGCAAAAGCAGCAGGCGCAGTTCCAGAGGCAGGTGTAGTATGGCCGTTCAATATCGCTGTGCCAACGAAAATCGGCGGGATGCGCTGCGTGCTGTCTCGCTGCTGAACGGCATCGATTACCTGGAAGTTGCCAGCGAAGATCAGAAAACGCTCGCAATCCACTTCATCCATAACCTGCCTGGGCAAACGGACGGTATTCCCGCCGCACCGGCGCTGACCAAACTGAATTTTCTTATCGAGGGTGGTGTGCGCCTGGCCGGCATCAAGGTCGCAACCCTGGCTGTGGTGGACAATATTGCCACGCTGACTGTCAACGAAGCCGGGGATTATTCAACCTATACCCTGCGGCTGGTGGCCGGGCAAGAGCAGGACGACGTTCCTCCTTCCGGTTTCGATGCCCAACTCTCGGCCGTGCAATTTTCTTTCAAGGTTGAATGCCCCAGTGATTTTGATTGCAAACCCGCAGATGACTGTCCGCCCGACAACCTGCCCGCGCCTTTGATCGATTACCTGGCCAAAGACTACGGCAGCTTCAGACGATTGATGCTTGACCGTCTCTCGGTCATCCTGCCCGACTGGAATGAACGCAACCCGGCGGACTTGCAGGTGGCCCTGGTCGAAGCAGTTGCCTATGTCGGTGACCAGTTGAGCTATTACCAGGATGCAGTTGCCAGCGAGGCTTATCTTGGTACCGCCCGCCAGCGAATTTCAGTCCGCCGGCATGCCCGTTTGCTTGATTATGTCATGCACAACGGCTGTAACGCGCGCGCGTGGGTGCTATTCGATATCGAAGTGGCTGGCGGCGCAGACGGAATAACCCTGCCCGCCCGTACCCCTTTACTCACGCGAGGCATGGACGAAACTGTTGTTATTGACCCGCTTCACCTACCCGATATTCTCCTGCAGGAAAAACCGGCCGTTTTTGAAACCCTTCATGATCTTGATCTCAACAGCGCCCACAACTTGATCCGTTTTTACACCTGGGATGACAGTGAGTGCTGCTTGCCCAAGGGCGCAACGCGCGCTACTTTGTATACCACCCCGCAATTCAGCCTGAAGGCCGGCGACGTGCTGCTTTTCGAAGAAGTCATCGGTCCCGATACCGGCCTGGCAGCCGATGCCGACCCGGCCCAACGCTGCCTGGTGCGCCTGACCAGCGTTATTACCGAAGACAAAAATGGCGACCCGCTGATCGATCCGCTACATGGCACACCCATTGCCGAAATCGCCTGGGGGGTCGAAGATGCCCTGCCCTTCCCGCTTTGTATCTCAGCCAGGATCGAGACTGAAACCGGGCCGCAATTGATGCTTGATCTAAGTGTGGCGCGCGGTAACATTGCCCTGGCCGACCATGGACTCAGCCTTTCGAGCGAGGCGCTTGGCAGCATCGGCCTGGATTCAGCTGGTCGGTTGGATGAGCCCGTTCTGCAATTTGGCCCGCTGACCCAGCAAGGCCACGCGCGCGACCGTTTTCATGAATTGGTGCGCAACTCGGAGAATGAGTCGGTTATTTTCGATCCGCAAGGTTCAGCTGCATCCGCTTTTGTTTGGGATATGCGCGACACTTTACCCGCAGCCGAACTGATCGAAAACGGTGATGCTGCCCGTCCCTGGCTGCCGCGTCACGATTTGCTGGCAAGCAGCCGCTTCGACCAGCACTTTATCGTCGAAGTGGATAACGACGGGTATTCTCACCTGCGCTTTGGCGACGGGTTTCACGCGGCCAGGCCCAAGCCCGATTCCACTTTTGTCGCCAACTACCGCATTGGCAACGGTGCAGACGGTAATGTTGGCGCAGAAGCCATTCGTCGCGTGGTTCTGGCCGGGGACGGCATCAACCTTGTCCGCAACCCGCTGCCCGCATCGGGTGGACGAGAACCTGAATCGCTTGAACAGGTGCGTCAGTATGCCCCACAGGCTTTCCGCACCCAGGAACGCGCCGTGACTCCCGCAGACTATGCCGAAGTCACTGAACGCCATCCCGAAGTGCAAAAGGCTGCTGCCACCTTGCGTTGGACGGGCAGTTGGTACACCGTCTTCATCACAGTTGATCGCGGCGGTGGACGACTGGTGGACGCGGCTTTCGAAAAGGAATTGCGCATCTTTATCGAACGTTTCCGCCTGGCCGGACAGGATATAGAGATCGATGGACCCCGTTTTGTTCCGCTTGAGATCGTTTTCTCGGTTTGTGTAAAACCCGGCTACTACCGCAGCCAGGTCAAAGCGGATCTGCTCAAACTCTTCAGCAGCCGGGAGTACCCGGACGGGACGCGCGGTTTCTTCCATCCAGATAATTTCACCTTTGGTCAATCCGTCCACTTGAGTCAGTTAATTGCGCTGGCGATGGGTGTGCCCGGTGTCCAATGGGTCAACGCTGAAGATGCGCCTGGAAAACCCAATCGTTTCCGCCGCTGGGGCCATTCGGCCCAAGGCGAGTTTATGGCTGGAATGATCAAATTTGGGCGGCTCGAAATAGCCCGCCTGGATAACAACCCCAGCCTGCCCGAAAACGGCAAGCTAGACTTTATTATGGAAGGTGGTATATGAGCGACCAACTCGAACCCACGCTTGATAACTGTGGTTGCTGCGAACCCGCCCCGGCCCCGACAGCCATTTATAACCGCCCCGGTTTGCCGGCGCTTTCATATCGGGCTGGGACATACGGGACGATATTTCGACGGATGCTCAACCGTATCGGCACCTTCACCCTCCAGGATGGTGATTTTGCAGGGACACGCCCGCTTTTATCCCTGACCACCCGTGAGCAAGATGACCCATCGATTGCCCTGCTGGATGCCAGTGCGGTGGTAGCCGACGTTTTGACTTTTTACCAGGAACGCATCGCCAATGAAGGTTTCCTTCGCACCGCTACGGAGCGCCGATCGATTTTGGAGATGGCGCGGGAGATTGGTTACGAACTCAGCCCAGGTGTGGCTGCCAGCGTCTATCTGTCTTTTCTTGTCGACGATGCCCAGGGAGCGCCGGGTGTATCGTCCATTCCTCTCGGGACAAAGGTTCAGAGCATTCCGCCACAGGGAAAACTGCCGCAGCCGTTTGAAACATCGCAAGAGCTTATCGCCTATAAGGAATGGAACGCGCTTCGCCCGCGTTTGAGTTATCCGCAACAGGTGACCACCTCCACGAAGCGCATTTATTTGCAGGGCACCGTGAGTAACGTCAGAGTTGGCGACCGGCTGCTGGTGGACAGCGGCTCCCAGGCGATGCTGCGGGCGGTCGCAGTTGAGATGCAGGCGGAATTGCAGCGCACCCGTGTCGATTTCAGCGCAAGCCCGTCGACGCCAACCTATTTGCCTGTTACCCTGCCACAGGGCAAGGTCGATATCAACACCCAGGTTGCGCTCGACGAAAATGCGATTAACGCTCATATTCGCAATTACAAATGGACCAACGATGATCTGAATGCCTTTTTGAGTTTCAATCGGTGGGATCAGAAGAAGTTGCTGGCCTATCTGGAAAACGATCGCAAAACAAATCCGAGTGCATCTGGCAGCGTGCATGCATTTCGCTCCATTCTCGGCCTGTTTGGAAACACCGCCCCATTGTATTCCAGCTTAAAGAATGCGGACGGCGTTATCACCTACCCCGGTCAGGATTGGGATGCAGGCAACGGTTGGCAAATCTGGAAATATCAACAAACCGGCAACTACTACCAGCAGGCTGATATTTATCTCGAACGCGTTGTTCAGGAACTAACGCCCGAAACATGGGTCTGCCTCGAAGCCATCGGCGCAGGTACACGTATTTACAAGATTTCCTCCATCATCGAACGCTCGGTGACAGCCTTTGCCCTGAATAGCAAGCTCAGCGGCCTAATCTTGAAGACTCCGGCTGGAGCATCTCTCAACGATACCGCCACCGATAAACCGGAAAACTTCACCATTCGAGTCACGAACGCCTACCTGCAAAGCGAAAAACTGACCCTGGCCGAACTGCCGTTCGGTGAGGCTCTCGACCCAGACCCTGTCCAACTCGAGCTTAATGGGTTGGTGCTGGGGTTACATGTCGGGCAGGCTGTCGCTTTGAGCGGAGAGCGACTCGATGCGCCCGGTGTAACAGCCAGCGAAATCCTGATCATCAAGGATATCAACCATGTTGGCGGTTTCACAGTACTAACTTTTTTGTCGGGTCGCCAATTTTCCTACAAGCGCGATACCCTGACCATCAACGCCAACACCGTTGCCGCGACTCACGGCGAGACGGTTAACGAAATTCTTGGCAGCGGGGATGGCGCGCAGGTACATCAGAAATTTACGCTCAAGAAGCCGCCCCTTACTCACATCCCCGTGCCAACACCCAGCGGTTCAGCCAGCACGCTTCAGTTGCGCGTTGACAACCTGCTGTGGGACGAGGCTGCCTCGCTTTATGAGTTGGGAACCAAAGACCAAGCCTATATTATCCGCATCGATGACCCTTCGACAGGCTCAGGGCAGGCTGCCACCGCCTCGGTCATCTTTGGCGATGGGAACAAAGGAGCGCGCCTGCCTTCCGGTGAAAACAATATCACAGCCACCTACCGCAGTGGTATCGGGCTAGAAGGCCAGGTGGACGCGGGCAGCCTGACGTTATTGCCCTCCAAACCCTTTGGTGTACGCGGTGTGACCAATCCGCTGGCAGCCAGCGGCGCGGGCGATCCTGAAAAAATGGAGGCCGCGCGAGAGAACGCACCGCTCACCGTCCGTACCTTGAATCGGATCGTCTCACGCGAAGATTACGAAGATTTTGCCGCCGCTTTTGCCGGGATCGGCAAGGCCCAGGCGGTCGACCTGTGGAGCGGGGAATACCATCTGGTCCACGTCACCATTGCCGGGGAGGATGGCAAGCCTGTTGATGCGGGCCAATTCCGTGACAACTTTATCGAGGCGCTTGAGGCGGCCCGCGACCCAAGCCAACAGGCCAGGGTGGATACTTTCGAGTTGCTGCTTTTCAACCTGACCGCAAACGTTTCGGTGGACAGCCGCTACATCACCGAAGATGTTTTTGCCGCGGCGCAGACCGCACTTCAGGATGCTTTCGCATTTGAACAGCGCACTTTCGGCCAGCCTGTAACGGCTGCCGAGGTCATAACCGTCATCCAGAAAGTGGAAGGTGTCGTGTATGTTGACCTTGATGCGCTCTACCTGTCCAGCGACAGTTCCAGCCTTAATCAGATCCTGCTTTCCAGCGTTGCCTATGTAAAGGATGGCGCCATCCAAAAGGCGCGATTACTTTTGCTTAACTCCCTTGGCGTCCAACTTCAGGAGGTGCTTGGATGACAAATCCTGCTGACCGGCTCTACGACTTGTTGCCAGCCACTTATCGCATCCGCGATGCCGCCCAGGGTGAACAGTTGCGCGCCCTGCTTGCCATCGCCAGCGATGAATTTGCCGCTGTTGAAGCAGACATCCGTGGCTTATACGAGAACTGGTTCATTGAAACCAGTGATGAATGGGTTGTGCCCTATATCGGCGATTTGCTCGGCGTGCGCGGCTTAAACACTTTGCAGAATACCAGTTTTAGCCAACGCGCCTATGTTGCCAACACGCTTTACTATCGCCGTCGCAAAGGCACAGCCCATGTACTCGAAACCCTGGCCAAAGATGTGACCGGCTGGCCTGCCCAGGCGGTTGAATTCTTCGAATTGCTGCAAACCACACAATACCTTAACCACGTTCGCTTGTTCAACACCACCCCTGACTTGCGTGATGTTAACCAGGTCAACCTGCTGGATACGCCTTTTGACAGCCTGCCCCATACCGCTGATGTGCGCCATATTAACAACCGGCGCGGCAAACATAATATTCCAAACATCGGCATTTTTCTGTGGCGGTTGCAGAATTATCCCCTGTCAAATGTGATACCCCGCCAGGCAGATGCGCCTCACGCGCACGGCTATCACTTCAGCACGCTGGGCAACCCTGCGCCGCTCTTCAACGCTCCTGCTAACCTGGGAGTGGTGGATGAGCAGCTTGTGCCTGGCCCGATCCGTTTGCTTGATTTTCACCTGGACTTGAAAGCCTATCACGCAAAATACGCGTCCGACCCCAACCCGCCAGAGAACAGCCGCTATTATGGCCCCCAGCGCAGCCTGCAAATCGTCAAGGATGGTGTTCCGATCCCGCCGCTGGAGGTGATGTGCAAGGATTTGCGCGATTGGGCCCGTCCGCCCGCAGGCAGGGTGGCTGTGGATGTGGTTCGCGGGCGGATCAGCTTCGCCACTGGCGAGGAGCCTGTAGAGAGCTTGAGCGTTTCTTATAACTATGGTTTTAGCGCCGATATCGGCGGCGGATCCTATGACCGGCGCGAGCGGATCGCTGAGATCAATTTACCGGTACAGGAATTTTCTGTTGGCCTTGGCAAGACCTACGCTACCCTGGCAGACGCGCTCAGCGATTGGGAAACTGCCGCCAAGCCTCCTGCTGTAATTCGCATCTACGATAGCGCCAGTTACGATGCCAACCTGTCCATTGATCTGCCTGCCAACGGGATGCTGGTTATCGACTGCGAAAACGCGGAGCGGCCAACATTGCTTGACGCCGCCCTGAGTGTCTCCTCTGACGCAGCAAACGCCGAAGAAACAGCTGCTTTTACCATGAGCGGGTTGCTCGTCGAAGGAAGCCTGGATGTCAGTGGAAAGCTCAACCTAACCCTTGCAGACTGCACATTTGTGCCGGGCCTCTCTCTGGATGAAGACGGCCACCCGCAGCATCCTGACCAGCCCAGCCTGGTTGTCAGTGGCACAGATGTGGTCGACACATTCATTGTCATTGAGCGCTGTATTCTGGGCGCGCTCGAACTGCCTGAGCTATGCCGAAAACTGACCATTTCTGACAGCATTGTGCATGCGCCTGCCCGCGCTGCAATTGCGGCCAATGCGGATGGCGCGAATCCTGGCCCGGTCACTGTTTTGGAGCGGGTCACGGTTTTTGGCGAAGTGCATGTCAAAATGTTGGAACTGGCCTCCGAAGTGATATTTGTCCACCCCGTCACGGCAGACCGGCGACAGGAAGGCTGCGTGCGTTTCAGTTATGTTCCTGAAGATTCGCATACGCCGCGCCGCTATCGCTGTCAGCCAGACCTGGCTATAACCGGGCGCGAAAAGGAACTCGACCTGACCACACTGCCTGCAACTGACTTGAAGAAGATTACCATGCGCCTGCGGCCGCAGTTTACCAGCGAGCGTTATGGACATCCCGCTTTTGCGCAGCTTGCCACACCCTGCGCCGATGAATTGAAGACTGGCGCAGACGATGGTTCTGAGATGGGCGTATGCCGTAAGTTGCAGCAGCCACACAGGCTGGCAAACTTGGAAATTGCGCTGAACGAGTACCTGCGTTTCGGTCTCGAAGCCGGTATTTTCTTTGTTACTTAAAACCGTTGGCCGAATAAGCGGCCCTGTGCCGTATCCAACCCAATTCAGGCAAGGGTTATTCGGTCTTCTTGACCACATACACAAGCTATTTTTTGGAGGATCAACATGAAAGGTGATTTCACTCGCTCGACATTTCGTTCATATAAGCATTACAGCGGTGTACGTATGCAGCAAGGGCGCGTGCAACTGGATGCCGACTGGAATGAAAATCTCGATATTCTAATGCACCGCATCGAAACCGAAACGATTGACGTTATCGGTGAATGTGGCGTCCCGGTTCATAATGCCGCTTTTGGCGTGGTGACCGACATTTCTGATCTTTCGACAGAAGAACAGGACTGGCTGCAAAAACACGGCTTCGATACCCTTGCGCCCGGCGATTTCTACCTGACCCGCGGCCGCGCGTATGTGGACGGTATTTTGGTTGAAAACGATTTGACACTCCCCTTCGGCCAGCAGCCTTTTGTTTTGCCCAAAGGCGCCGGCCTGATTGAGGATGAAGGCATCTACCTGCTTTATCTGGATGTCTGGCACAGGCATATTACCGCCCTGGAAGATTCTTATATCCGCGAAGTAGCGCTGGGCGGGCCCGATACGGCCACACGCACCCAGGTCATTTGGCAGGCCCGGCTGGCGCAGGTCGGGAAGGTGGGTGAAGGTATCACCTGCTCTGATGATCTTTCTCTCTGGCCTGAACCGAGCACCGGACGGTTGAGCGCCCGTACACATCCAGAATCCCAGCCGGAAGACCCCTGCACCGTTCCGCCCGGCGCGGGCTATAAACGGCTCGAGAACCAGCTTTATCGCGTTGAAATCCATAGTGTCAATCCCGGCACCGGTGCGACCACCTTCAAATGGTCACGCGATAACGGTTCGGTGGTGGTTGCCATCTCAGAGTTTAATGTGGACGGCGCAAACACCAAGATTCGCACCACCAGCCTGGGCCGGGACGATGTACTTGGCCTGCATCTGAATGACTGGGTCGAAATCCTGGATGATGCTACCGAGCTGGCGGGTTTACCTGGCACCCTGGTCCAGATTACCAATATTGATCCCGACAATATCCTGACCCTTTCTGCTGCCATTAGCGGATACGATATCGACGCTCACCCCAAAGTTCGCCGTTGGGATTCGGATGGCGCCCAACCCGTAAGCGTCCCTGCCACGAACGATGGTTATCTCAAGTTGGAAGATGGCGTGGAAGTAAAGTTTGTTATGGATACCTTCCAGACCGGCGATTACTGGCTGATCCCTGCCCGCACTGTGCCCGGCCAATATGGCGATATTGAGTGGCCCCAGGACGAAGATGGTGACCCGGAGGAGCTACTACCCTTCGGCATCATCCATCACTATTGCAAACTGGCTATCCTAACGGCTGAGTTGGTCGAGCGCGTTATTGGTATCACGGATGTGGATGACTGCCGCAAGAAGTTCCCGCCCCTGACGGAATTACCGACCGGCGGGAATTGCTGCTGCTCTGTTTCGGTGGGCGAGGGCGGCGACTATCCCGATATCCAATCTGCATTGGATGCCCGGCCCCAAGACGCTGACGAATGGCGCATTTGTGTCAATGCTGGTGAACATAAACTTAAGGAGACCGTTACCGGCAAGGAAATCAGGGGCGTGGTCATTAGCGGATGTGGACGGCAGACCCACGTCATTGCGCCCGTTGACAAACCGGCATTTGCTTTCTTTGAAAGCAAAGAAATTCAGATTGACAATCTCTGGGTCGACGCAGCCTCGCCTGATGCGGCCATCCTGTTCGACCACAGCGATTCGGTGGTGGTTGGCAACTGTTTTGTTTCAAACCAGCTTGTTCCCAGGACAGACGCGGCTGGTGATTACGCATCTGTGCGCAGCAGAGCTAAGAACCGCTCTGGCCAGCCTGGGCCGGCAATTGTCGTCAGAAGCGGAAAACAGGTCGAAATCTACGATAACGATATTTTCGGTTTCCCGGCCATTCTCGCGGGTGGAGCGAATATCTTTGTCCAACGCAACCGGATGACGGGCGGCGGCGTCCAGGTTATCGCACCCACTAAGTTAGTCGAGATTGATGACAACCTGATCATGAAGGGGGTTGGCCCTGGCATTCAGCTTGGCGGCGGCGCGGACGATTTCAAAGACTATGACAGAACATTCGATGCCAAAGCTGGTGCTACAGCATCCTATTCAAAAAGCCCATTGGCTGGTATTCGTAAGGTGATGATCACTCACAACCTGATCGGCGGCATGATGGGCAGCGGTATTGTCACTGCGCTAAGGCTGGAAGCCCTGTCTAGCCTGGGCGATGTGGAAGAAATAACCATCACGGATAACCAGATTATCAGTTGCTGCACCGAGCCGGACGTGATCCTGGCCGATAATGCCCGCGTTGGCGGCGGGATCGCGATGATTGGCATCTTCAGCACGCTGATCAGCCAAAACTTTATCGCCGGCAATGGCAGCCGCCAGGCACCCGCATGTGGTGTTTTCGTGCTGGATGGCAGCGACATTGAAATTAGCAACAACGCCATTTTTGAAAATGGCGCCGAAGAAAACAACCCCAAACCCGACGCCTATCAAGCCGGGATCGCGGCCCAGTTTGTGCTTGGTAATTTCCTTAGTTTGGGACAGGGTTTTGAGGACAACAAGCTTGGTTATCCGGCGCTCCGGGTTTGCGATAACCAGGTTATTTGTCCGGCCGGGCAAGCTTTGAGTGTGGTTGCCGTGGGCAGCGTTGTTGTGGATGGGAATATACTTGCCTCGCGCGAGAAACTAGACCAGCCCGTAAGGCCACTTAAGTTCGGCGAAAAAGGCGCTTGTGTTGCCATTCTGGACCTTGGCCTGCCAATCTGGCTGCCTGAATTGGCTTTGATGCTGCAAATGCTGGGCAGCGGCCAATCCAACCTGCATATGGATAATGCCGAATTCGAAATGAAAGAGGCAACATCTCCACGGTTCCCTGATGGGCGTGTTCTCTTCAACAACAATCAGGTTACATTCAATACACAACGACAGGAACCAGTCGAAAGCCTGGGTGAGCTTGACAGCCAGTGGTTTGTGCGTGCCTGGAATGCGGCCACGTTTTCTGTCTTGATGATATCGCTGGACGATATTTCTATCTCTGGCAACCAGTTCCAGGCCAGTGTTCCACAGTATGTGCTGGAAGGTCTGGAGCAATATCGCGATAAGAAAATATCGGCCAGCGACCTGCTTTCTTACATGCTGAAATTCATTCACGTTGGTTCCGTGGCAATCACCATCCGGGCTACCGGGAATGGGTTGAGCGAACGGCTGTTCTCCAACTGGATTTCTTACGCATCCAATGCAGTGGCAATGAATGCAACAACCAGCAACGAGGCAACCCACGCTTTTGCGACCAATGCGCCCAAGAAGATTGAAGATAACCTAAGCTTGTCCAGTTGACCAATAAGCAAAAAAGCTGTTTAATAAATTTGGAGGCAAAATATGGAACAACGAGCAAAATTTATCGGCGGCCTGCCTGATCAAGAAGTGGATGAAGCTCAACTTCAGGATGCGCTTCATAACATGTTGAAACAAACCGCCAAGGATGGCGGACCCGCTCTGGGAATGTTTACCAAACTCCAGGAGCGGCGCGCGGCGCGCCTGGAAGTTGCCGCAAAGGGCCTGGACAAGGAACTGGGCAAGGATCACCCAGACGTGGTGGCGTTGAAGGAAACATCCAAAACAGTTGCCGAGTTGAACTCCAGGATCAGCATACAAAACGCTCGAACGAAAAGCTGGCCCAAAGTGCGGCCCTATGAATGGGCGGTATTTGGCACGGTCGTAAATGTTGACAACAAGCCTGCCAGCGGTTTTTTTGTCCGTATCTATGATCGCGACCGAAAATATGATGACCTGCTGGGCGAATCTGAAACCGATGCCAACGGAGATTTTTCCATCATTTATCACGAGCGCGATTTCAAGGAAACACGCGAAAACCTGCCGGAGTTGTATGTAATGGTTTCAGACCCAAAAGGTAAGTTGGTTTATTCTTCGCGTGACAGCGTCCGGTTCAACTCGGGCCAATCGGAATATTTTGCCATTAAACTCGGCAAAACTGTCCGGGAGGCAACGCCCAAGCCAACTGTAAAGACCAAGCCAGTTGCAACGTCCAAGTCAACTACAGCGTCCAAGTCAACCGCCACCGACCAGGCCGCTGCGAAAGCCACGCGCAAGAAGGGTTAGAAATCCCCAAACGAAAAGAGGCTGCCCAAGCCGGGCGGCCTCTTTTCGTTGCCGAAATCGGCAGAAATTTCTCTCGCGCTTAAGAATTTTCGAGTTCTTCCCAGCGTTGATAAGCTCTGGCCAGCTCATCTTCCAGTTCTTTCAGCCGGTTTATTGTTTGGCTGATTTCAGGTGCTTCTCGCTGGTAAAAGCTTGCATCTGCCATGACAGCGGCGAGCAAGTGCTGTTCGGCCTCCAGGGCTTCGATGCGGCCCGGCAGCTCGGCCAGTTCGCGTTTCTGGGCTTCGATGGCGCGTTGTTCTTTGTAGCTGGGTTTTCGATTCGCAGATACCTCGGCACGGGTTTGCCCGCTAGATTTGGATGCCTTTTCTTCAGCAGCTTTCGCTAACTCGGCCTGTTCCTGTCGCCAGTCATCGTACCCGCCGATATATTCTTTGACCCGCCCGCTTTCATCTAGGGCGAGTGTGTTGGTGACCAGGTTGTTGAGAAAAGCCCGGTCGTGACTGACCAGCAACAGTGTGCCGCTGTAATCCATCAGAAGTTCTTCCAGAACTTCCAGCGTTTCAATATCCAGATCGTTGGTGGGCTCATCCAGGACAAGCAGGTTGGCGGGTTGAGCCAGTAGGCGCGCCAGCAGCAGACGATTGCGCTCGCCCCCCGATAAGGCGCTGATGGGGGCTTTGACGCGGTCACGTGTGAACAGGAAATCTTCCAGGTACCCGACCAGGTTTCGCTGTTTGCCGTTGATCGTAATGGTGTCGCGTCCCTGGCCGACATTGTCCAGCACCGATTTATTCTCATCCAGTTGGGCGCGTAATTGATCAAAATAGGCGACCTCGAGATTTGTTCCCAGGTGAACGCTGCCTCGCTGTGGGGGCAGTTCTCCCATCAGCAGCCGCAGCAGGGTGGTTTTTCCCGATCCATTCGGGCCGATGATGCCTACTTTGTCGCCGCGCTGGATTGTGGTTGAAAACTCCTGCACAATCGGTTCCTTGCCGAAGGAGTAGCTGACATTTTCGGCATCAATCACCAGCCTGCCGGAGCGCTTCTCGGTCTGGATTTGCATCCGAACTTTCCCGGCTTGCTCGCGCCGTTCGCGTCGTGCTTCGCGCAGGCGTTTGAGTGCGCGTACCCGGCCCTCATTGCGTGTGCGCCGCGCCTCGGTCCCCTTGCGGATCCATTGCTCCTCCTGGGCCAATTTTTTGTCAAAATTGACACTCTGTTCTTGCTCAGCAGACAGCAAAGCTTCCTTGCGTTGCAGGAAAGTCACGTAGTTACAGTTCCAATCGAACAGGCGGCCACGGTCCAACTCGACGATGCGCGTTGCCAGGCGTTGCAGGAAGACCCGGTCGTGGGTGACAAAAAACAAGGTGCCGCCCCAACGTTTGAGAAAATCTTCCAGCCAGTCGATTGCGTCGATATCTAGGTGGTTGGTTGGTTCGTCGAGCAGCAGCAGGTCGGGTGCGCGCACCAGCCCGCGCGCCAGCAGCACCCTGCGCTTCATTCCCGCGGATAGAACTTCAAATCTCGCAGATGGGTCAAGCTGCATTCGCGAGATAATTTGTTCCACTTGTATCTGCCCTTGCCAGTGCTGCTCAGCATCGTGGTTTGCGCCGTCCAATCCATCTGCGATGATTTGTCCTACGGCTCCAGATAGTCCCTGTGGGACTTCCTGCGACAGGTAAGCTGTTTTTAGGTTTTGCTGACGCGATACGTTGCCGCCATCTGGCGAAAGATCTCCATATAGCAGCTTGAGCAAGGTCGATTTGCCTGCGCCGTTGCGCCCCAACAAACCTACTGATTCGCCGCGTTCGATTTGTAGATTAATATTTTCCAGGAGTAACGGCCCGCCAAAACCCAGGCTCACCTCCTGTAAACTTATCACTGCCATACTGTTCTGTTCCTTTGACCTGGAAATATGCGGGGTCTTACCACGGAGATTCCTAAAAAGCCAAATATACTACACATGCCGACCTTGGTGCGTTAATTTCTTTGCGGCTGATATACTGATGCAAAATTCGGCAACAACGAGGCGGTTATGAATCGGGCAACACTCTCTGGGATTTTTGCGATCTTGTTTTGGAGTACAACGGTGGCTTTCTCGCGTATTCTCAGCGAGTCGCTGGGCGCGCTTACCACCGGCGCGCTGATTTACATTTTGGGCGGTTTGCTTGGGCTGACGGTTGCCTCACGTCAGCCGGGCGGTCTGGCACAGATGTTGGGGATGCCAAAGCGTTATCTGTTTGGTTGTGGCGCCTTGTTTGTCGCCTATATGGTGTTGCTTTACCTGGCGATTGGACTGGCGCACAACAGTGTTCAGGTGCTGGCTGTGGGGCTGGCCAATTATCTCTGGCCCAGCCTGATCATGCTTTTTTCCATTCCGCTCCTGGGAAAGCGCGCCAGCCTCTGGCTGATTCCCGGCATTTTGATGGCGCTGGCCGGCACCTGGATCGCCGTCTTGCAAAACGGAAGTTCGACCCTTTCAGCGCTGGCTGACACCGGGCAAAGCCTGTTGCCAGTTATCCTGGCTGTGGGCGCGGCCGTGCTATGGGCATTCTACTCTAACCTGGCCCGCAAATGGGCTTCTGAGACGGGCAGCGCTGTGCCGTTCTTCCTGCTGGCCAGCGGATTGGTTTTCCTGGCCCTGCGCGGATTTAGCGGGGAAATCTCGCATTGGGATTGGAAGCTCGCGCCATCCCTGCTTTACATGCTGGTTTTCCCCGCCTGGTTGGGCTATCTGCTGTGGGATATTGCCATGCAGCGCGGCGACATGCCTCTGGTGACTGCGTTTTCGTATTTCACGCCCTTGCTCTCGACGCTAATATCCCTGCTGGTTTTGCAAGTCCAGCCCAGTCCGCTTTTGGGGCTGGCCGCTTTGTTGGTAACGGGCGGCGCGATTGTCAGCAAATGGGCAATCGTTGATTGAACGGTTGCTGTTGAGACAAAACGGTCGCAGATCTCTTGTTCGACTCACAGATACTGCGCCAGACTGTTCCAATCAAACTCAATAAAAGGCTGGCCAGTTTGAATGCGTTCGCGGCGATTTTGCATATAACGCGCACACCAGGGGTGGTCTGGATTGTCGCCATCTTCAAAACTAAAATGAATGGCGGCGAACAGGTCGATTTCGCGTAGTTTCATGAAGTGTGGCAGTTCCGCCAGCCAGGCGGGGTCGAGACGGTTTTCCTCGCGATATCCGGATAAAAAAACCGGCATAAAACGCGCAGTGTACTCCGCCGGGTCGGGTTCATCGATCGACGTATAGAATAAGACCATGGCGATATCATAGATGAAATGACCGTAGACGCAGTCATCGAAGTCGAACAGGGTTAGCGTGTACTGGTCGTCTACGAAAAAATTGCCGGGGTGGGCATCCTGATGGATGATACCAAAGCCATCCGCATCACGCGGCAGGCTGCGCAGGTGGGTGTAGACCATGCGGTATTTTTCCAGGGCAAGGGTCTCCCTGGCAGGCATTTGGCGCTCAGCGGTGTTGTTTTCAGGCGCATCCCAGTCGTAGCGCCGCCAGGCCGGATCGCTAATCTGGTAGGTCTTGGCCAGGGCGTGCATGCGTCCCATCAGGCGGCCATAATTGCGGAAAAGCGTTTCGTTGATTTGTTCGCGCCGGACAGGCCCGCCAGGCGCGTGGACAAAGGCTGTGCAAAGGAATTGGGCACCCTGCCCGTCATCCAGAGCTTCGACCAGGTTGTCATCTCTTGAACGGATTGCGCGCGCCACAGATGCTCCGCCCGCAGCCAGGTAGTTGATCCAATCCACCTCGCCGTGGATCAGATCGGGTGAGCGGCGCTGGCTGTGTCCAATGCGCAGGATGAAGCGGCCATTCGGGCGTTCGAACTTATAGATGAAACTCTCAAACCCGTCCAGTGCTTCGATGCCCCCGGCAGGGATGTTGTAGCGCTGCATGGCAGATTGGAGAATATCGTCGTTGAAACGGGCTGCAATTTGGGGATCCATGGAATTTTCCTTGTGGTTCGGTTTCGTGTTTTTGGCAAGGCAGCTTGCTGTGCGCCCGCCAATTGTAACGGCTCTTGATGAAATTCAAGCCCAAAAGCCTGATTTTTTAACATTGTGATATCTTGACTTTTCAGTGGATTGGAATATACTTGGGTTGTTCCTGCCCGGGGTGCCCCCCTCACCCCGGGCAGGAATATTTAAGCCTGTAATCCAGCCAGGCTGCTTGAATTAAGAGGGGAATGAGTGTTCTGAAAGCATCTGCACCTGATAAATATGATCTTTGTTTGGCAACCCATCTACCACGATGGTTCTTCGCTCAACAATTAACCGTCACCAGCGGACACCTGCCAGGCCTGGCAAAATTAATACCCGGCTTCGATATTGACCCGGTTGGGCATGGATTCGCCGCGCGCTGCGGCATTGAGCAGCTCTGCCAGTGCCGACATGCGTAAGGTTTCGGTCTCGCGGCTGTGCCCGGCCCGGTGCGGACTCATGACGATATTATCCAGTCTGTGGAAAGGCAAATTGGCGGGCGGGGTCTGGGCGCGGCTCTCCGCGTCGGTCGGATAGTTGTACCAGACGTCCAGCCCGGCGGCGTCCAGCTTGCCCGCCTTAAGCGCCTCGAACAGGGCGTGCTGCTCGACGATGGCCGCTCGCCCGATGTTGACCAGCACGCTGTGGCGCGGCAATAAGGCCAATTCTCTTGCGCCGATCAGCCCATCGGTGGCGGGCGTGGCAGGCAGGGCGATCAGCAGCGCGTGAGCTTGATGCAGCAATTCTGGTAATGCTTGAGGGGGATGAATTTTCACCGGGAAATCGGGTTTTTCTGAATCGGGGTTGCTGCGGGTAGCCAAAATCTCCATTCCCAGCCCCCAACAGGCGCGTGCAACCCGTTTGCCGATCGCGCCAAATCCGAGCACAAGGGCTGTTTTACCTTCCAGCAGGATCGACGGGTTGGGCTGGTAACGCGGAGTCCAGTCGTGGGCGCGCAAGGCGCGGTCGAAGGGGATGATGAACTTTGCCGCAGCCAACAGCAGGGCCAGCGCCATTTCTGCGGTCAGGGCTGCGTTGTGGTGCAGGTTGTAGGTTTTTATCTGGGGAAAATCCAGCAGCAGGCTGCGGGTGGCTGGCGGCAGCCCGGCAAAGGGGATGATCAATCTTTCCAAAACGGGACATGCTTCAAGCTGGCGGCGATCCGGCCGGCCAGCGACCAGGATTTCGCAATCAGGCGGGTTGGGCAGGTCTGGGCCAAAGGTCAGCGAAATTCTTGCATCCAGCCGTGATTGCAGCGTTTGCAGGGCCGCGCCTTCGGGTTTGTCCAGCAGGTGGACATGTAAAATGGGCGTCGCAACGGGCTGTCTCATACCGGTATTTTACGCTGTTGGTGCAGGTTTGTGTTGATGGCTCCTAAAAACAACCGCCACGACAAATCGGGCGGTTGTTTTGGGAACATGGTTATGTGATTTTTTGCAGGGCTTCTGAAACACGCTTGAGCCGTTCGCGCGCTTCGGCGGCAACAGGTTCGAGGGCCGGGTCTTCGGCAAAGCTAAACATCGCCAGCGGGTCGACGATGTTGACAACCGTTGCGCCGTCTTCTTCGTAGACGATCACGTTGCAGGGCAGCAACAACCCGACATCCAGGCGGGCGCTGAGCGCCTTATGCGCCAGGGGCGGGTTGCAGGCTCCAAGGATTGCGTATTTGCGAAAGTCGACATCCAGTTTCTTTTTCATGGTTTCTTTGACGTCGATGCTGGTCAGCACCCCGAAGCCTTCGGCTTTGAGCGCTTCGGTCACTTTTTCAAGCGCTTTTTCATAGGGCAGCTTGAGTGTTGTTTGAAATCCGAGTTCGGTCATGTTATCTCTCGTTTTGATCGTTGATTGCGGAAATTTGATTGGGAAATACGGCGCACGGCCGCCAAATTTAGCCTGCTCAGCTAAAGCCGCCGCGCGGGCTGCAACTGCTGGCATATCCGCTTGAACCGGAATCGCTTGAACCGAACGAGGCCACCGCCGAAAGTTTCTTGCGGGTTTGCGGGCTTTGGCATTGCGGGCAGGCCGGGAGTTGGTCGGCTTCAGAGAAACGGAGCATTTTTTCAAACTCTGCTCCGCACTCGTTGCAGCGGTATTCATAGAAAGGCATGGACTGATCTCCTGTATTGTTTTGGCGTGTAGTTTTTCTCTTTATATTTGATGCACGGCTTTGAAAAAGGTTGCATCTTTGTCAAAATGCGAACAGGAAGGTCAGATCGTTAACGTTGGTGCCGCTCGGGCCAGGGCAAAGCCCATCGCCCAGGGCTTTGAAAAAGGAATATGAGTCGTTGCGTTCCAGAAAATCCGGCGGGTCAAGCCCCAGCGCCTGGGCGCGCTGGAATGTCCCGCCGCTGACCACCGCCCCAGCGGCAGCCGTTGGGCCGTCTTCACCGTCGGTGGCAAGTGTCACCAGCAGCACATTTTCCAGCTCTGCCAGTTCGGCCACCGCGGCCAGGGCCAGTTCCTGGTTGCGCCCGCCGAGTCCATTCCCGCGCACGGAAACCGTTGTTTCGCCGCCAGCCACCAGGCAAAATGGGCGTTTGGCCTGCGGATTTTTCATAAAAGCACACAGACTGTTGGCCGCCTCGCGCGCTTCTCCCTGCCAGGTATCGCCCAGGAATTCGGGATGAAAACCATCGGCCTTTGCCTGGCGGAGAGCCGCTTGCGCTGCCAAGGCGTTGCTGCCAACGATGATGTTTTCGACACGCTCGAATAACCCCTCGCCCGGTTTTGGGGTTTCAGGGGCATTTTCCAACGTCCTGACAATTGCGGCTGGGGCTTTACCCGTTAAATCGTATTTTGCCAGCACCCCGAGCGCATCTTCTTTGCTGGTGGGGTCTGGCGCGGTAGGCCCGGAGGCGATTGCCTCCAACGGGCTGCCGACCACGTCTGACAGGATGTAGCTGACCACCCGCGCCGGGTACGCCGCTCGCGCCAGCCCGCCGCCCTTGACGCGGTCGAGGTGGCGGCGCAGGATGTTGATTTCGTCGATGCGCGCGCCGCAGTCCAGCAGGGCCGAAGTGAGAGTCTGCAAATCGTCCAGCGAAAGGCTGGGGTGGGGGGCCGTCATCAGCGCCGAGCCGCCGCCAGAAATCAGGCAGAGCAGCAGGTCGTCCTGGCCCAGTCCGCTGACGAGTTCGAGGGCGCGCAGGCCGGCCCGCAGGCTGTTCTCATCCGGGACAGGGTGCCCGCCAGGGATGAGTTCGAATCCCGCTGGGGCGTAGGTGGGGGCCTGTTTCGGAATCAACAGGCCCAGGTGGGGACGATCCGCGAGCGACCGGGCCAGGGGCAGGGTCATGGCCTGGGCGGCTTTGCCCAGCCCGAGAACGAAAATCTCCCCATCCTGCTTCTGAAGAATCTCTTGCAAGTGTGGGTAAGACAATCGTTCAGGGGCAACCGCCTGCATGGCTGCCGCCAGGATGCGCGTAACTGCATTGCCTTGGGGATGGTTGCGCAGGGTGTGGGTCAGGAAGTTTTCGGGCTGCATGGGGGTATGCTATCATGCTGATAAAATTGGGGCAAGGAGGCTGTTATGTCAAAACCAAAGGTTTTTGTTACCCGAGCTATCCGCGATCACGGCCTGGATTTGGTCAAGGAATTTTGCGATGCTGAAATCTGGCCGGATGAATTGCCGCCCAGCTGCGAAGTTTTACTGGAAAAAGTGCGCGGCATGGACGGGTTGCTGTGTATGTTGACCGACAGGATTGACGCTGAACTGCTGGACGCTGCCGGGCCGGGTTTGAAGGTGGTCAGCAACCATGCGGTGGGCTTTGATAATATTGTTGTCCCAGACGCCACCGTGCGCGGGATACCGGTTGGGAACACGCCCGGCATCCTGACCGACGCCACCGCCGATTTTGCCTTTGCCCTGCTGATGGCCGCCGCCCGGCGTGTGACCGAGGCCGAGCGTTACGTCCGCGCTGGCCAGTGGAAGACCTGGGACCCATCGATCTTGCTTGGTTCAGATTTTGTCGGCGCAACCCTGGGGCTGGTGGGGTTTGGCCGCATCGGGCGGGCGGTTGCCAGACGCGCCAGCGGCTTCGAGATGCGTGTGATCTATTTCGACCCTGGCGCATCCCCGGAGCTGGGCCTGAACGCTGGCCCGGTGGATAGCCTGGATGAGCTGTTGCGCCAGTCTGATTTCGTCTCGCTGCATGTGCCGCTGACGCCTGAAACCCATCATCTGGTCAATGCTGATTTTCTTAACAAAATGAAATCGAATGCGGTGCTGGTCAACACTTCGCGCGGCTCGGTAGTGGACCAAGATGCGCTTTTTGCCGCCCTGAAAAACAAGCAAATTTTCGCCGCCGCCCTGGATGTGACCGACCCTGAGCCGCTGCCGCTTGATAGTCCGCTGCTGAGGCTGGAAAATTGCATCATCGCCCCGCATATTGCCAGCGCCAGCGAGAAAACGCGCAACGATATGGCTGTTTTGGCCGCCAAGAACTTGATTGCCGGTTTGAAAGGCGAACGCCTGCCGCATTGCGTTAACCCTGAAGTTTATGGGCATTAGGCCAGGCCTGGGCGTAAAAAACGGGCGAAATGCTTCCCTTTAAGGTTGCATCTCGCCCGTTTTGCGTTTGTTTATAGCCTGTGTTAGACAACTCTTTCGCGCAATTCAGAGCTGATATAGTCCATCAGTGAGACGACCACTGCAATTGCCAGCATTTGCACGCTTGCATCGCGGTAGTTGAGCAGGTTGATGTTTTGCATCAGCAGGTGTCCGATACCGCCGCCGCCCACAAAACCGATGATGGTCGACATGCGCACGTTGATATCCCAGCGGTACATGGTGTAGGAAATGTAGGGTGGGACAATCTGTGGGATGACCGCATAGATGATGGTTTGCAGACGATTGGCGCCGGTGGCTTCGATGGCTTCAAGCGGCCCCGGCAAGATGCTTTCAACTTGTTCTGAATAGAGTTTTGCCAGGCTGACGATGGTGTGCAACGCAAGCGCCATCATTCCGGCGAAGGGACCAATGCCGACGGCAATAACGAAGACGATTGCCATTACCAGCGCTTCGACAGAGCGCAGCGCGTTGAGCAGGGTGCGTGTGATGGTGTAAATCACCATGCCGATCGGCAGTGATTCTTTGGCTTTTGTAATTCCTGCCAGGATGATACCGGCAATGGCCCCAAGGGTGATCGGGCCCCAAATGGTATAGATTGCATTCTCAAGCTGGTAGAGCCAATCTACCAATTGACCGAACAGCCCGAACAGAGTTGCACCGGCAAGCGCGGCCAATACCAGATTTATGATTTTCAACGTTGCGGTAGGTGTTTTTTCTGTAGCATGTTGTCCAATGCGCCCCAGGAAACTGCTCAAGGTTGCGCCAGCGGCCAGTGCGCCTACCCCGGCAGTGGTGATGATGAGAATATCACCGATTTGGAACAGAAAATATCCCAGGAATCCGAATGAACCAAGAATGGTCATTAAGAATGTTCCAAAGAGCATCGAGAGATTGGCTAATTGGAAAAAGCCAAAGAAGACAAGCATAACAATGAAAAACAGCACAACCAGGCGTGCAAAGCGGATGGATTGTGTTGGCACGCTAATTTCTTCTTCCGGAACTGCCCACCGAATCCCAAAGTTAACCAGCACGGGGATAATGATGATACTGAGCAGGTTGATTGGAATATTGGAACTTGTCTGGGCGCTAATGCTGCCAATCCAATTAAACACCACCAGCCCAACAGCAATCCCTACCGGCCAGCCCAGAATGGAAAGCGAAATGCTGGCAAGCGGGTTTTTGACCGATTTCATCAAATTGCGCGCGGCAATGAAGCTGAGCGGAATAGCAAAAACTGTGCCAAGGGCGGTTGCCAGCATCGCCATAAAGACGGTTTCAATGATCTTGTCCCAAGTATCGATGGCGCTTTTCGTGAAGTAGGGCGAGCCAATATTCCTGTTGAGGGTTGCCCGAATATACTGCACATCCTCGCTGGGGCGATTGGGCAGGACGAAATCAAGCGCAAAGTAACCAGTAGCATCTGTTTCCACATTATCGCGCCCCAAAGTAACCGGGTTTTCAGTATCGCTGCCAGGGACAAAGCGTACCGGACCAATAGTCTCCGGGGCAAAGTTATATCCTTCAACCCGCACGGTTTCACCGGGC
>JAKLPV010000064.1 GCA_022013685.1 Anaerolineae bacterium | reverse complement strand
CGACCCAGGAGCAGTTCGACCGCGCGCGCGAGTTCATAATAGGTGTATTTCCGATCGCGCTGGAGACGAATTCTGGTGTCGCGAACGCGCTGTTGAACGCGCAGTTCTTCGGCCTCGGAATGGACTACCTGCGAAACTACGCCGTCGATTTGATGATCGTTGATTTGAAAATGCCTGGCATGAACGGGTTGGATGTGATCCAGGTTGCGAACCAGCTTGCACCCGATGCGCAAATTATCCTGCTGACGGCTTACGGTTCGATGGAGTCTGCGGTTGAGGCGCTGCGCCAGCGTGTGCATGATTACCTGCTCAAGCCCGCTTCGCCTAATCAGATCATTGAAAGCGTCCGTCGTGGTTTGGAACGTCGCGCGGCACGGTTGGCGCAGCAGTCCGAAGCGTTGGTCGAAGTTTCGTTGGTCAAAATCCCGCACGGCATTGAAATTGATCTGATGCGGCGAACTGTCTCTGGCAAGGGCACCATGGAGAATCTTACCCCAGCAGAGGGACACCTGCTAAAGGTTTTTGTTGAAAACCCGTCCAAGGTTTTTACCCATCGCGAGTTGGTTTTACTGGTACAAGGGTATGATGTCTCGCAACGTGAAGCCCAAGAAATTTTGCGCCCGCTGGTCAGCAGGCTGCGTCATAAGCTGGAGAGCTTCCCGTCGCTCTATGAGCGCATTGTCAGTGTGCGCGGCACGGGTTATGTTTTTGAATCTGAGGCTGAAAAAGAGAATTAATCTTCCAGATTCCAGGGGATGGGGGCAACCTGCGGCGGATGAATCCAGGCTAACCAGCCTCCTTTGGGGCGTTGAAGGTCTGGTTTTTCAAAGGAAGCCAGCAATAGGGTCGCGCCTAAAATTCCCGCGCCAGCCCACTGGATGAGGGTCAGGCTTTCATCGAGCAGGAAATAACTGACCACAATGGTAATGAATATTTCGGAGAGTCCCAGTAAGGCGGTTTGCACACCACCGATTTTTTTTATCCCCAAGAAAAGGGTGAAGCGCGACGCGAAGGTGACCAGGGTCAGCAGGATGACGGGAGTCCAGAGCGCCTCGCCTTGCGGGAGCTGCCTGTCAAAAATAAGATATGCCGGCAGGGTCACGATGCTCATTGCCAGCAAGGTATATAAGGTTACGGTCGGAGCCGGGATTTCATACAGGACGCGTTGATTGATCGGGATATGAAGCGCATACAGGGCTGCCGAGCCGATCATCATTAAGACTGCTGAGAGAGGCAGGTTGCTACCGTTCGGGTTGGTCAGCAGCAGCACGGCAACCAGCGCCAGGGCCATGCGCAGCACGGTCAGATGGCTGAGCCGTTGTTTATCCAGAACAGAGAACAAGGCAACAAAGATTGGGTAAAGGGCGTATAGCAACTGGCCCAAGCTGGCTGGCAGTTCGCTTAGAGCGAGATAGTAGAGTAGTGAGCCCAGCCCATTGATTGCCCCTGCCAGGAAACAACCTGCCAGGCCAACCGGAAAAATATATAAGAACTCGCGCCTGAAAACAAGCAGGATAAGAAAAATCATAATGGCTGCCAGGCTGGTGCGCAGAGCAACGGTTAACAGCGCACTAAAGCCTGACAGGATTGCCCACCTGCCAAATACCGGCGCCAGGCCGAGTAAAAAGGCTGATGAGAGAGCCGCGAAAATCCCCACATTATGTCCCCTATTGGAAGACATTCAAATCCTTTCTGGTATACCGGCAAATATTTTTCTTTGTCATGCAACCATTAAAACAGGCTATCTCTCTTGCCTGTCTTTCTATTTCATTGCTAAACCGTATGATTACCGAATCAGGGATTTGACTTCTTCCAGGAATTCATCGCTCATAAAGTCGCCTTTTTGCATCAAGGCCTGGATTTGCCCTTGCAGCAAATTTTTCTCGTCTTTTGTCAGTTCTTTGGCTGTTGAAACGATAACGGGGATATTCGCGGTGTTCGGGTCGTTCTTGAGCGCGTCCAGTACGGCAAAGCCATCCATTTCAGGCATCATCAGGTCAAGAATCAGCAAGTCCGGGTGTTCCCGTTTGACCAGTTCAAGGGCCTCGCGCCCGTTGGTGGCTTCGAAGATGGTATATTCGCCTTGGGATTGCAAAATTCGTCGGATTAGGCGGCGCGCGTCAGCGGTGTCATCGACAATGGCAACGCGCGGGAAACGATCCGGGGCAACGCGGCTGAGGGCGGCCAGCAAGCCCTCGCCTTCTTTGGGAGTGACGGCAGAATTGCTGGTTTCGCTTTCCTGCGGCAGGACAACATTGCGCGCCCAGCCCGAGCCAAGCACTAGCGGTTCGGCAGGCATGGTGTGCCCGGTGCAGTTAACCACGACAGTGTCGTTGTGCTTGATGATCCCGGCGCGAATCAGTTTGAAAAGCCCGGCAAAAGCCGCGGCTGAGGCTGGTTCTGCGGAGATACCTTCCATTTTTGCCAGCACGTGCATTGCGCGGAAAGCTTCCTCGTCTGTAACGCTTTCAAACAGTCCTTTGTTTTCCTTGAATTCCTTGCGAAGCAAAGGGTATGCGCGCCCCGGTGTGCCGGTGGCGAGGGTTTCGATGTGTGTTTTGGGATTAATGACTGCGCTGGCTTCTTCCTGGTTTTGCTTCCAGGCATGTACCATTGGGGCGCAGCCATCGGCCTGGATGGCTGCTATGGCCGGGATGTGGCTGGTAAATCCCATTTGCTGCATTTCGTGAAAGCCTTTGCTGATGCCGATTGGCCCCAGTCCGCCGCTAATGGCCTGGACATACCAGGTGGGCGTGCGCCAGCGGCTGCCATCTTCGGGCTGACCGAGTTGGTCGGTCAGTTGTTCGGCGATTTCATAGGCGATGGTTTTCATCCCATCCACCGAGGTGATGGTGCGCGCGCCCATATCGTGATACAGGCCACGCTGCTCGGCAAATTCGGCGGCAATCTTTTTGACCTGGTCGTAAGAACCGGTTACTTTGATCACCTGGCTGCCATACAGGGCAATTTCGCGCATTTTTACGGCAGGAACCAGGCTTGTGACGAAGGCCCATAATTTGATACCCGCGCGGGCTGCGAAGGCTGAGTAGGAAATGGCGACATTGCCGGTTGAAGCCGCCACCATCTCGGTAATACCAGCTTCTTTCAAGGCGGCTATTGTGACCGCGGCCTGACGATCCTTGAAAGATGCGCTTGGCCCCTGGCGCTCGTCTTTGATGAAAATGTTGGGGCAGCCGAGCATCATGCCCAGGTTGATGGCCTGGATGAGCGGCGTGCCACCTTCGCCCATTCGCAAGCTAGGTACCGGCTTATGGATGGGCAGTAGCTCAATGTAGCGCCATAGATCAAAGGGCCGCTTTGCCAGCAGATCTGGTAATGTTATGGCAAGCTTTTCGTAATCGTAAACAGCCCTGCGCCATTGGCTTCTGCATCTCGGGCAGTTAAATTCACTTGGGTTGTAACCTGTCGTGTGACCGCAATCGATACACTCGATAAGAAATGACATTAGTATGCTCCTGGTGATTTCTGAAAAAGCGCGCCGTTCTTTTGGCGCGCTTTTTCTCTTTCTTGTTACATTCTCAGCCGTTTTAGCGCTTTTTCGAGTGTGCTGAATAGCTCATCCTGCTCAAGCATGCCTTTTTGCAGCATCTTTTTGCCCAGGTTGGTTAATTTTTGGTTTTGTTCTTCGTTCAAATCTGCGCCGCTGATCACCACAACCGGGATTTCACGCAAATCTGCAGATGTCTTGAGTCTTTCAAGGATTTCGAAACCATCCAGATCTGGCATGAACAGGTCGAGGATGATGGCATGTGGTTTTCTTTGGGTGATCAATTCCCAACCTCGTTCGCCTCCCTGTGCAAGAATGGGGTGATAGGCGTCTTTTTCAGAGATAATTCTTTCTATCAAGCGCAAATCATCGGCTGAATCGTCAATAATGAGCACTTCTTTGATGGTACCGTCGCCGTTCAACCGGTTAAGCGAACCAAGTAATTCATCTTGCATGATTGGTTTGACCAGGTAATCTGAAGCACCCAGGCTGAAACCCTTTTCTTCTTCTTCAACAATTGAGCAAACAATGATGGGCACGTCGCGGGTTTCAGGGTCATTTTTGATATCTGCCAATACATGCCAGCCATCTATGCCCGGCATCATAATATCCAGGGTGACGGCATACGGTTTTAATCGCTTGATGGTATCAATGGCATTGGCCGGGTTGATAAGCGGCACAACATTGTAGCCTTGCGGCTTTAGGTAACGCTCATACAGGCTGATAATTTGCGGGTCGTCATCAATACACAAGATGACCTTGTCACCGGGTTCGCTTTGTACCGTTTCCTGGTGGTAAACGGGGATGGTGAAATAGAAGGTGCTGCCTTTGCCGACGACGCTGTGGACGCCAATCCGCCCGTTGTGCAATTCGATCAGGCGCTGGCTGATGGAGAGGCCCAGGCCGGTACCGCCAGATTTTCTCGTTGGCGACGAATCCACTTGAGAGAATTGCTGGAACAGCTTGGTCTGATCTTCGGCTGAGATGCCGGGGCCGGTATCTCTGACGCTGATAAGCACTTCCTGTACACCGGTCGAACTGGTATGCGGCCCGGCTTCGACGGTAATCGTCCCCTCTTCGGTAAATTTGGCGGCGTTTGCCATTAAATTTATCAGCACCTGGCGGATACGCATGGCATCAGCACGGACAGATGGAATATTGGGCGAGAGCTCTTTTTCGATGCGAACAGGCTTGTCTTTTATCAGGCCTGCCGCGGTGGACAAGACACTATTAATGGTATCGGCAATGTTAAGTTCTTCGATTGCCAGTTCCATTTTGCCCGCTTCAATTTTCGACAAATCGAGCACATCGTTGATCAGGTTGAGCAGGTGTCCGCCTGAGTTGTAGATGGCCGAGAGATCCTGGTGTTGCTGCTCATTAATGGGGCCGTCGATACCTTTCAGGATAACGCGCGAGAAACCGATGATCGAGTTAAGCGGTGTGCGCAATTCATGTGACATGTTTGCCAGGAACTGGCTTTTGATGCGGTCGAGTTCGCGCATTTCGTTGACCGCCTTTTGGGCGAGTTCATACGAACGGGCGTTGTCGATTGCGACTGCGATCTGGTCTGTCAGGGTTTCAAGGATGGCGATGTCGGCATCGAGGAATGCGCCGACTTCACGGGCCTGGATATCGAGGGCGCCGATAATGCGCGAGCCGATTCTGAGCGGGATGCCCGCTTCAGCGCGCGTCTCCGGCAAAAGCGGGTTGGGACGGTGAATCGGATCGATGGCTGTGTTGTTGACGATCAGGGTTTTGCCGTTGCCGGTCACGTATCCTATAATCGATTTCGAGCCGACGGTGAGAGCATGCTGGCGGGTTTTCATCTCGTCACCGGCCTGTCCGGTTGCTTCGCGCAGGATCGCGCTAAAGCCGGTCTCCTCCACCGTAAAAATGGAGACGTGGTAATAGCCGAAGCGGGTGCGAATCAGGTTAACCGTGCGCTCAAATAACGTGGGCAGGTCCAGGGTGGAAGTGATCAGGCGGCCAACTTCGGTAGCGGTCCCCAGGTATTCATTCTGACGGCGCAGCGCTTCTTCTGCTGCTTTGCGTTCGGTAATGTCCCTGGCAACCCAGAATACCTGGTTGTGGCTGAGCTTGGAGACACTGGCGTCAAACCAGAATTTTTGTCCGCTAATACTGAGCGGGTATTCGACCTGGATGGCTTCGTTGGTCTTCAGGCTGCGTTTGATCGCATCCATAAATGTTGATTGCAGTTCAGGAGCAACGACATCGTAGACGGTTTTTCCAAGCAACTCTTCTGCTGGCATTAGAAGCCGCGAAGGGTTGGTGGGTGCGATGCGCACATAGCGCCCCTCGTCATCGAATACCACGATGACATCGTTCATCGAGTTGAACAGGGCGCGCAGTTCGGCTTCTGATTTGCTCAGGGCCTCTTCTGAACGGATTTTTTCAACGACAGTGGCGATTTGTGGCGCCAGGCGTTTTAAGATTTCAAAATGGTTGCTGGTCAGAGTCAGGCTGTCATCGTAGGTTTGGGTGGCAAGCATACCAATGACTTCTTTTGTCTTGAGCGGGATACCCAGCCATTGTACGGCTGGCTCACCAACAAGATCTATTTCGCCTTCTTCATTAAGCTTATTGATATCATCTTCTGAAAAAAATAGAGAAACATCATTTCGGATGACGTAATGAGTTAAGTTATGGATTGGCGGGCCAGAGCGCCAGGGATTTGGCGCCTTTTCATCCACCTTGAACGGGTAAGAAATGATGTTATTTTCCCGGTCAAAAAGCGCAAAATAGGTATTTTTTGCCGGAACGATGTGCAAGATGCTTTTGTAAATCATTTCAAGAGCTTCTTGCACATTTTCTATTGAGACACCCACTTGTGTGATTTCCGCAATGACTTCATCCACGGCCTCATCCAGCCGCTGAGTGGTGACATCTTTGTTGACGCCGCGATAGCCAATCATGACCTCGTTTTCGTCAAGAATGGGCAGACCATTGGTGGTCAGGATGATTTCGCGCCCATCGCGGGCCAGGTTGCGATTTTCGAAGTCGATCATGCGCTCTTTGCTCGACATCAGGGCATTTAAGATAGGCGCAACTCGTTCAGCTTCGTAACCGGGCATGAAATCCACGGGGCTTTTGCCGTAGACATCCTCTGCTTTATACCCCAGCACATCAAAGATTTTGTCAGAGCAATAGGTATAGCGGCCTTGCAGGTCGATTTCCCAGACCCAGTCTGCGGAGGCCAGAGCTACGTCGCGGAAGCGGGTTTCTGAAATTTGAATACTTTGATACAGACGCGCATTTTGGATCGCCACTGCCAATTGATTGGCTATGTTTTCGAGAAGTTGTACATCTTTGTCTGTGTAGGCGCTGATCTCGTAACTCTGCACCGATAAAACGCCAATTGTTTTCTGTCCGTGATGCAATGGGACATATAGCAAAGAAGCAGATGCTTTGCTGGCATTCCCCATCGGGCTTACAGCTATCTTTGCTTTGAGTATTTCGGCGCTGCGTAATTCGAGAATAGGTTCTCCGCTTGTGATGACCTGGCCAACATAGTTTGTTGTGTCAAGCTTGCTGTCTTCAGACTCGTATCTTACATTTTCGTCAATATTAAAGGGGTACCTAATAATGTCACTTGCTTCGTCATAGAGCGCGACGATAAAGGCATCGGCTTTTAGCAAGGTATGTACTTTTTCATAGGCAACCTCGAAAACTTTATCAAGGTTGATTTCTGCTGAGACGGCGCGCATGATTTCATTCAGCACGGAAAGTTCAGCAGCGCGCTGCTGTGTTTCGTTGAACAGGCGCGCGTTTTGAATGGCAATCGAAACCTGACCTGCCATTGCTATCAGCAGATCGCGGTGTCGTTCGTTGTACATATTCGGCGTTTTATCGCTCTGGACGACAATTGCGCCGAGAACTTGTTGGCCAAGCGTTAGCGGAACGCCCAGCCAGCATTCCGGGATTGTGTCATCGCCCAATAATAAAATTTCCACGCCGATTTCTTTGGCGCGTTCGCTGACGCGATCTGCGAGCAATACGGGCTGCTGATCGCGCAAAACTTTTGCGGTTAGGCCGTTACCAATCGTTGTTCTTTCTATCGGGCTGGGTTGTCCGTCGAAATAGATGGCCGGAAACGACATCTCATCGGTTTCGGGGTGATACAGGGCCACGAAGAAATCGGTTACGTCCATCAACCTGCCGGCAAATTTGTATACAGCCTGGGAGACTTCTTCAATGGTTAGCAGGGACGAGATTTCACGCGCCATTTCGTTGAGCACGGCGAGATCTTCTTTTTGTTCTTCCGTCTGCTGAAAGAGCTGCGCATTTTGCAGGGCAATTGCGGTCTGGCTGGCGACTGCGACCAACAGGTCCCGTTCGCGTTCGGTGTAAAGATAGGGAATTTCTGTGCTTTGAACAACGACAACACCCAGGGTCTTGCTGCCAATGGCAAGCGGTACACCCAGCCAGGAGACGGCTGGCTGGGCGTTGCCAAGGGCAACAAATTCAATCCCCAGGTCCTTCATTTGCTGGGTTACATCCCCGTTGAGCAGGACCGGTTTTCGAGTTTTTAGAACATAATCGGTCAGGCCACTGCCAAGTTTTCTGTCCGCGTATTCGATGCGTTTCCCACCGACAGAGACAACCGGAAATCGCAAAGTATCGTTTTCATTATTTAGCAGGGCGATGAAAAAGCTCTTGCTGTCAACAAGCTGGCTGGTGTATTTATAGGCGTTTTCAATAACCTGGTTGACATCCAACTGCGTAGCCAGTTCACGCCCCATTTCGTTCAGGATTTCAAGGTTGCTGTTTTGTTTTTGAGTTTGCTGAAACAGCTTCGCGTTTTGCAATGCGAGAGTTAGCTGGTCAACAACATCGCGAACCAGGGCTTGTTCTTCAGAATTCCACTTGCGCTCTTTCTCGTCGATAACCTCGATATTGCTCCAGGTGTCACCTGTGCTAAATGGAATCGAAAGAGTTGATACCTGTCCGGAATCCGTTTCGGTAATAACTGTAGTAGTTACACTGCTCGTTTCAGGAAGAGAAAGTTTGCCGGTATGCAAATTTTCCTTGCGCGATGTGGAAATATCCGTTTTGGCCTGCTTTTCCGGCTTTTTACGGGATACGGGCTTTTTCTGCTCGGGCTGCGATTCCACGCCTTGAGGATCGGCAATATCGCTAAAGATTTGATTGAGCCGATTACGAATCTTTTTGTTGTTTGACATATTCCATTAACTCCTCAGCCAGTACCCGATATTGTTGTGCGCCTCGGCTTTTTGGCCGATATTGCGAAATGGGCATGCCGACAATTGGGCTTTCACGTAAACGAGTGTCGATCTCAATGATCGATGAGAATAACCCGGCTCCAAAAGTTTGCTGCAATTGCTCCCTGATAACCCGATGAGTGCGATTGCGCTGGTCTAAAAGCGTTACCAGGATGCGATAAGCTAAATCTGGGTTGGTTTCTTTGCGCACCCTGCGGATCATCACCATCATATCGCGCAAGGCATAGGCTGAGAAATATTCAGCCTGGGTGGGAATGATCAACAGATCTGAGGCGGTCAGGGCATTTATCGTTATCGATCCCATCGATGGTGGGCAATCCATGATGACATAATCAAAGTCATCCAGTTTGGCCTGTTGCAAAGCTTCACGCAAAATGAATTGGTAGTTGATGCGAACGGGTAGGAAGTGCTCCGCATCTGACATCCTTGCGCCGCATGGAATAATCAACAGGTTTTCCATATTTGTTTCTTTGATAGCGTCCCTGGCTGGCATTCCTTCGAGCAAGACCTGGCTGCTGTTTTGGGCTGTGCTGGCAGGTTCAATACTGTTAGCCAGGGTCAGGTTTGCCTGAGGGTCGAGGTCTATTAACAGCACACGCTTGCCAACTTCAACGAGCGAGGCGCCCAAAGAAAAGGTGGATGTTGTTTTGGCGACGCCGCCTTTCTCATTGGATATTGCTATTACGTATGTCATACTGCCTCCAGGCTGGACAAGTCACGGTTCTCGATAACTAAGAATTGGTTGACGGTTCTGTTTGTGTTTCAGGTTCTTTTACGCGAATTTCTCTTGCATTCAGCGCATTCTTGATTTCACTGATTGCTATTGCAAGCATTTCTTCTGGATCGTTGGTGCTGCGGATTTTGGTCGTAATGGTCGAAACGGCCCTTTCGCGTTCGGCGCGCCGGGTTGTCTCTTCGAACAATCGCGCGTTCTCGGCTGAGACAGCTACACGTTCGGCAATAGCCTGAAGCACATTAATTTCATTTTGCTTCCAGATGTGTCCTTCAGGGGCGCGAACGTTTATTACACCAATGGTTTGTCCGCGCAGTTTAATGGGCGCAGCCAACTCCGGCTCTGAATTTCCCTGGAGAATAATCAATTCACCTTTTGCTATCGCTTGTTTCGCGCCTTCAGTTTTGAGCTCTTCTCGCAACGGTCGGTTTCCGAAAACGCCAAATTGGTACCCAGAATTTCCCTGTTCACTGACCGTTTTAGCCCAGGTTTCCTTCAGGCTCTGGCGGTAGATAGTGTTTATCTCGGCTAACGATTGTTGAGTAGATTCAAATAGCTGAGAATTCCGAATAGCGATGCTCACCTGGTCTGCCAGGGTAGACAATGCTTCAGCGTCTTGCTCGCTAAACGCACCCGGATCTGTACTCTGGACATCTATCGCTCCGATGATTTTGTCTCCTATACGTAAAGGTAAAGCCATTTCGGCGCGTGTTTCGGGCAGGTCAGGGTTTTTAGAGAACAAATTATCTTTTTCTGTATCGAGCACAATGTGTGGTTTGCCGGTAGCCGTAACATAGCCAACAATACTATTTTGACCGATTTTTAACCGATGGTTTCGGCTCAACATTCTTTGCCCGCCTTCGCTGTTGGCTGCGCTGAGCACCGCATATTCATTTGTCGCATCGGTTAAGAAGACCCCTGCATGATAAAAACCGAACTGCTCACTAATAACACGAGTTATGAGCGGCAACAATTCCTGTAAATTTTGGATCGATGTTATCGATCTTGCCACTCGGGAAATGGCTTCCAGTTGGAGAATTCTACGCCTGACCTGAGTGTTTGCCTCGGCTAATTCGCCAGAGCGGCTTTCCAAGTCTTTTGTGCGCTGTTCGAGGTCGGTGGTTCGTTCCTGCACCCGCAATTCCAGGCTTTCAAGTGTTTGGCGTAACTGATTGGTCATGTTATTGAAGGCGAAAGCAAGCATTCCAATTTCGTCGCTTCTCCCGGCATTTGCTTCCAGATCCAATTGTCCATCTGCAATTCTTGTTGCCACCTCTGCTAAATTATCAATAGGTGTTGCTATGCTGCGTGTTACGCGCAGTGATGCGATAATTGCAATAAAGATTGCTGCAAGTGTTATTCCAATATTGATAGCCAGCAAGAAATATATAGGCTCTGATGCTTCTGCCTGTTCTTGCTCGGCAATAAGAATGACTCTAATCGCCGGAATCCACGTATAAACGCCAAACACAGCGGTACCGCGAAAATCTTCATAAGAGTCTGAACCACTTGACTGACTCTCGAGCGCAGTCACGATACCTTGGCTGATCAGGCTATCTCCTATTTGGGCATCGGGCAGGGTGGTTAGGAGAACACGCCCCAGACTTACCAGGTACGTTTTACCGGTTTGTCCCAGGCCATCTGTGTTTTGCATAATTTTATTAAGGGCAGCCGTGCTCGCTTTCCCTGCAACAAAACCTGTTGTTTGATTATTTTCATCTTGAATGGGAAGCGAAACGATGATTGTCTGGGTAAAGGATGAAAGATGTGTGAACGGCCCAAACAGGCTGCCTTGAAAAAAAACCTCATTCTTGTAGTTCTTTCCACCTTCTGCAGCATCTGTTGAAAACAAGACTTGTCCTTCGGCGTTCATCACAAAAAATGTTTGGAACTCTCCAGACCGTTCGATAAATTTCTTAAAGTGATTTTGAAGATATAGGCTTGCAGTTTGCGATTCTATGGAGTCTTGTGGCGCTTGCAAGAGCGTATTTATGTTTTGATCTATGGCTTCTCCTAATATGCTGGTTTCTAATTGTGTTTGAAGCCCGGAGAGCAATTCATTTATGGCGGTTCTTTTGTAATTGGCAACTGTTTGTAGCTGTGTAGTTAACTGAGCTTGCACATTTTGTGTTGCAGTAATGGCCAAAACAGTGCTAACAATTGCCATTGGAATAAAAACTATCAGTACAAAGGATAAAATTAGCCTTGCACGAATAGAACTGAATCTTGAGATATTTTGATTGTTTTGAGCAGGCATAGGATTTATCTCTATTTGGCCTTAGTTATCTTCATCTTTTATCAATTGAATGGCAACTTCAGAACCACGTAAAACATGGCCCAGTTCTTCCACTGCTGTTTGAAGGACAGTGTTCAAATTAACAGATGAACTGAGTTTGGCTGAAATTTCTCCAATCGCCTGTTCCAGTGTTGCTCGTTGTAGCGAATCTTCGAACAAGCGAGCATTTTCTGCTGAAATTGCAACACGATCTGCGATAGATTGGATCAACTCTATTTCATCTTTGGACCAAGCTTTGTTGCCGGGTTGTTTGACGTTGAGGATGCCTAAAATTTCTCCGCGCAGTTTGATGGGCACAACCAGCGAAGACTTATCTTTTTCATCCTTGTAGGCGCTTATCGTGCCTGTGCTCATGGCTTGATCGATATCCGGACTCGCAATACGTGATTTGAGAGGAGTTGAGCCGGTGATCTTATAGCGGAAGCCGGTCAAATCAGACTCTCCCGAAAGGCGACCCCATTCTGAGCGCAGGTACTGACGGTAGATGGTTTCAGACTCGCTCAACGATTTCTGTGTGCTTTCGAACAGGCGCACGTTTTCGATGGCTATTGCAACCTGGTCTGACAGGGCAGTGAAGACTTCGATATCTTCTTGAGAGAAAGCATTAGCCTCTGTACTCTGAATGTCGATTACACCCACAATTTGGTTGGATATCTTGAGCGCCACGGCCATTTCGGAACGGGTGTCGGGCAGATCCGGGTTGTTAAAAAAAACGGCATCCTCGCCGGTATCGAGGGCAACGCGCGGAACGCCCGTGTAGGCCACGTTACCGACGATGCCGGTTTCGCCGACTTTAAGGCGATGATTTCGAGCCAGCATTTTTTGTCCGCCTTCGCTGTTTGCTGCGCTCAGAATGGCATAATAATCGGCTTCGTCATTCAAGAAGATGCCGACATGGTAGTGTCTCAACTGCTTGCTAATCAGCTCGGTGACTGTTCTGAACAAGGTATCCAGGTCGCGGATATTGGCAACGAAGCGGGCGACATCAGCGATGGTCTGGAACTGCTGGGCGCGGCGTCGGTTGGCTTTCACCTCTTGCTCCAATTGGCTAGACTGTGTTTCAAGTTCTTGTGTGCGTTCCGCGATGATATTTTCGAGGTTTTGTTGCAGCCCAAGTAGTTCGGTGTTGATTTCTTTTTGTTCAGATGTGCTTTTCTGGGCAAGCTCAATACTCTGATTTAACCGGTTGAGCAGTGTAACTTGAATGATGGCAACTATCGTGGGACCGAGCACCCCGATTAGAATGATGTCTGTCAGGTCTGTCAGATCGCTAAATCTATTGACGATAACGCCGGTCGTCTCCAGCGTTCCCATGATTATGGTCGTGAGAGACGTCATAACCGCAAAAATTAACGCGCCTTTTGTGCCCATTGTCAGACTGGCAAAAATAATGACTACTGGGAAGATGATAATGGTTGAATCTTGGAGGCCATTTGCGCGCATGGCTATGACCATGACCGCGATCAAGATTGCCAATGGGGTTACGAACCGCGCAGGGAAGGTCTGCCCCCTCAGCAACAGTGCGCCGCTGATGTTCAACAACAACCATAATACGCCAAGGATAGCCGTCTGAATATATAGGGCTTGTACCAGAGTAAATACTGCCATTAAAACCGTAGCGACATAGACAGTAATTGTGATATTGCGCAACATACGAAGATTGGACGGTGTGTCACGCTCAATCTCGGATGTTTCCCTGAATGTTTTTATAAACCAGTTTTGGACGCTATTCCAGTTTTGCATGGCGTTGACCTTTATTGCGCTTGATTGTCTTGTTCGCGGAGTTGAATCACGACTTCAGAACCGGGCAAGGCGCGCCCCAACTCTTCGGCGGTGGTCTGCAGGATGTTGCGCATATTGACTGAAGAACTAATCTTGGATGTGATCTGTCCGATGGTTTCTTCTTTGGCAGCTTTGCGCTGGGTTTGTGTTACCAGGCGGGCATTTTCGGCAGCGATCGCTACCCGCTCGGCAACAGCGCGGATGATGTCTATTTCATCTTCAGTCCACTCGCGGTCACTTTGTGACTTGAGACCCAGAACGCCGATCACCTCGTCGCGCAATTTGATGGGGAAGGCTATGCGCGAAGCATCGTCATGGGTGATTTTTACTTCACCAGATCGCTGCGCTTCCAATACTCCCGGCGTGTCTTGCGGGCTATGTAATACTTCAGTTTTTGTAAGGCTGTATTTATAGCCAAATCGATTTTCATCCTGAACGAATTCTCGCCACTGGGTTTTCAGGTATTGGCGATAAATATTTTGCGCTTCGAGAAGTGATTTTCGCGTCTGTTCAAAGGCGCGCGCATTTTCGAGTGCAACGGAAACCTGATCGGCCAGCACTGATAACAGTTCGACATCCGATTGACTAAAAGCAGCCGCTTTTTCACTTTGCACGTCAAGCGCGCCAATGATTTTTTTGCCAAGCCTGAGCGGTACAGCCATCTCTGAGCGTGTATCTGGCAGGTCAGGGTTATCGAAGAAATATGCATCGTCACCCACATCCAGGGCGATTCTTGGCACGCCTGTACCGGTTACATAGCCGACGATACCTGCCGCGCCCACTTGCAAGCGGTGATTACGTGCCAGCATTTTTTGTCCGCCTTCGCTGTTGGACGCATTTAGCAAAGCATAGCGTCCATCTTCGCTGAGTAAGAAAATACCCACGTGATAGTAGTTAAACTGGTCACTGATGACCTGGGTAATACGTGGAAGCAGTTCTTCTGTTTTTTGGACGGTATTAATAATAGTGCTGACCTGGGCGATAGCTTGCAGTTGGCTGGCGCGCCGTTCTTCCTGGGCGGCCAGAGTTTCCATTTCCTGTCCGCGGCTGGTGAGGGCTATTGTGCGCTCTGCTACCCGGCCTTCAAGATCTGCAATGAGTGTGCGCATTTGTTCGCTCATTTTGTTGAAGCTGACTGCCAGCTCCCCAATTTCATCCTGGATGCCGGGATTCACTTCTTGCGAGAAATCTCCGGTAATAATCTTTTCAGCGCTTTGGGAAATTTCTTCAAGCGGGCGGGCTGTCATGGTTCCCAGAACCAGGCCGATCAAAATTGTGATTGGGATTATGGTCAGGAATGTGAGCAGGGTGACGTTGAGTACTTGCTGTTGGGCGGCATTGATCGCATTTGCCGAAATATCAACACCGATAATCCCTTCAACTTCACCATCTGAGCGGTAAAAAGGAGCATAAGCCGAAATGGAATTACCCCAGCTATCCGTATATATGCCATCTTCAACAATTGCCCGCTCCATTGATGATACATTTTTAGTTAACAAGGGTGTTGCTTCCGTGTAAAACTCTCCCAAACTGGCTGGGCCGCGCAACACGCGCAGGTCTTCGCGAATCACATCGACAACAAAGTAAATGTTGCCATTTTCATCGAGTCTCATCGTGTAAATGGATGTAATGTCCGCATCCGTTTCCAACATTTGTTGGTTGCGGTTTCTTATCGCGTTGTAAACCGAACCTTCTTCATCGCCGGGATCAACCAGGGTCGAATGCAGGTCGCCGTTTTGTTGTATGGCCGCCATGTTAACAGCCAGTAAAGCGCGTTGTTGGATTTGGGAAAGGATTTGCGCGCGAGTCGCAGAATACAGGCTGAAGGCAACAATTGCTGCCACCAGTGAGCCGATCACTAAAAAGCTAAGCGCAATCCTTATTCGAAGCCGAGGGGCGCCTTGCTGGGTTAGAAAAAAACGTTTCACAGATTGCTCCTTTTACGATCCAAGTTCTTCATGTTCGCCAACTTGAATCGTGACTTCTGAGTCTGTAATGATATGCCCAAGTTCTTCGACCGCTGTTTGTAAAATATTATCGAGGTTAACAGAGCGGCTGATTTTATCGGTGATATTGCCAATGAGCTGTTCTTTGGAGACCAGACGCTGCGCATCGCGGAACAACCTGGCATTTTCGAGAGCAAAGCCCAGGCGGTCAACGATGGATTGGAAGATGCGAACATCTTGTTCACTCCATTCGCGTAGTGTGTGGGTCTTTATTTTCAATCTACCCAGGGTTTCACCGCGTATGACAATGGGCAGGTCAAGCGCACCATCACCTTCTGCTTTTGGAGCTTGCTCACTTGCGTCGATTTCAGTAACTTTTCCGTTTGCAAAACGGAAAGTGTTTTTTTCAACGCTAACAATCTCTCTCCAACTGTTTTGCACATTTTTGCTAAAGATTAATTGTGCTTCGTTTAGCGCTGTTTGGGTTTCATCGAACAGGCGCGCATTTTGAATTGCGGTACTAATTTGGTCTGCCAGGAGCGACAGCACTTCAATATCTTCTTTGGCGAAAGCGGCCGGTCTTTCGCTTTGAATATCAAGCGCGCCAATGATATTGTTCCCCGACTTGAGCGGCAGAGCCATTTCAGAACGCGTTTGGGGCAGGTCTGGGTTGTTAAAGAAGGTTGCATCGTCGCCGACATCCAGCGCAATGCGGGCTTTTCCGACGCCCGTTACGTAACCGACTATGCCAACCTGGCCCACCCTGAGCCTGTGCCCGCGAGCGAGCAGGTTTTTTCCACCTTCGCTGTTGGCTGCTTGTAGAACAGCGTACTGTCCGCTTGGGTCAAGCAGAAAAATACCAACGTGATAATAGTCAAACGATTTGCTGATTTCTTCGGCGATTTGCGGCAAGAGAACCTGTAATTTTTGCAGGTTGTTAACGGCGCGAGCCACGCTTGAGACTGTTTTTAATTGTTCAGCGCGCTGCGTGATCAGTTCATTCGCCCGGCCAAGTTCTGATGTGCGTTGGGTGACGCGCCCTTCCATGTTCTGCAGGATGCTCCTCAGTTGGCCGGTCGTTTCGTCAAAAGCCCGAGCCAATGTACCCAGTTCATCTTTCCGGGAAATTCCTGAAGAGATATTCAAATTACCTTTGCCGACTTCCCTGGCGATAAGAGCCAGACTGTTGATTGGGGCAGTAATTAATCCTGATGCATTGGCTGCGCTGACCATCACGGCCAGCAAAATCACGATGGTGGCGATGCGTATCGACAGGTTGCCGGCAATTACGGTGAGAATGTTTACTTTTGAAGTCTGCCCGGCAAAGAGCGTCCAGCTTTTGTTGGTAATTGTTGCCGTGGAAAAGTTAGTATTGGGTTCGCTGTTCTCATCCAACTGGGCTGAAAAGCTGCTGCCTGTTTGTGCGGGTTCCAGGTAGGGTACAAGGCCTGTCAGTTCAGCGGATAGGGATTGAGGCGTTCCGGGCGGTAATTGAAAGCTGTCTTGCAGCGCAGATACCTGCTCATTTGACAGCACAGATAGGGTTCTCAGGTGTAAGTTTGGCTGCGATGTGTGCGATACTATTACCTGGTTGCGGTCTACGATAATCGCGGTAAAGCTTTGATCGAGGCGCCCGGCGCGGGTAAGCAGCACATCCCGCAAGAAATCGGCATCATACTGTATACGTAAAACTCCAATGATTTCCTGGGCATCGTTGAACACTGGCGCACTAACATAGAACACCGGGCGGACAAGATTTTGGTCATAAATAACTTCTGACATGTAAGCGGCGCGCAGAGACATGGTTTCTTTGAACCAATTCATATCAGACTGATCCAGTCCAATGCGAAAAGAGAGCGTATCTAGCAGTGTCGTGCCCTGGGGATCAAGCAATCCATAAGATAAGATAAACCCGTTCTGGGCGCTTAGTGCTGTCATTGTTTCCAACAAATCAGATTCTTCTGCATTAAGATATTTCTTTACTGCCGGAAGGTTTGTTTCGAACTCCACTTTTTGGGTGAGGCTTTCCATTTGCCAGTTAACTTCATCAGCCAGCAGTATGGTTGTTTGCCCTAATTCTTGTCTTTCGATGGCCTTTAATTCCTGTTCCCTGGATAGCAAGGATAAAGCCAGGATTGTTATCAGCGGCACTACTGCATTAAGCAGAAAAGCCAGGGTTAATTGTGTCTGAACGGAGTTGAATTGCAGAACTCTTAGTAAATTAATGGTGATAAAAATAATAACCAGACCACCCATTATGATCACAACTTGTTGTAACCAGAAAGGGGCTAAGGTGCGGATCGCTGGCAGGTTGAAAATGTCGATTATGATGCACGCAATGGCGGCGATGAAGGCGGTTGCAATCATCACCGCTGCAGGTTGTGCGCTTAAGCCTTGCAGGGCGATGTTGATGACAATGGCCAGCATGATGACGGCCAGGATGATTCCCAGGCCCTCGATATAAGTATTTGTAATGACGAAGGTGACTTCGACCAATATAGCTGTCAGCCAGATTGGCAGCACTTTGATTTTAAAGCGTGCAAGGATATGGGCGATGCTTAATCCAACCGCCAGGGCCAGGTCGTTATAGGCTAGGTACTGGTACTGTATTTCACCGCTAAAAAATTGAGCCAAAAGGTAGGCTGGCAATGCCAACCAAGCTGCAATTGCGCCAATCAATGAAATTTGGGCAATGCTCTTGTTTTTGCTCTCGCTGGTTTCAAAAGTTTCTTGCAAGAAGGTTTTGACAAATGAATACATCAATCATCCTTGTTTTTGGTTAGCGATACCATAATTTCAGCGCCCGGCGCAAAACGGCTAAGTTCTTGCACGGTTGTGCGTAAAATGGTTTCTACGTTGATCGATGAGCCAATACGGTTTGAAATATCACCCGCTAGGCGTTCTTTTTCTGCCAATTTTTGTGTTTCTGAATACAGGCGCGCATTTTCCAGTGACATTGCCAGGCGGCTTGAAATTTCCTCTACCAGCCTGACGGTATCTTGCGGTAGTTCGTGGCTGGCAAACTCGAGATTGATTGCACCGATGACTTGTTCGCGTACTTTGACCGGTATGGCTAATGTTGTTCTCTGAGTATTTTTGTCGGCGCTTGTATTTTTCTTAACCACAGTTTGCCGCTGCCGGATTGCTTGCAAGCTTTCTTTGCTTGGTTCTTTTATAGAGACGATTTCTAGGCCGTCATATTTATAACCAGCGCGTTCTTCATCTTCTTCTGAGAGCTCTTTCCAACTGCTGAGTGTAAATCTCTGGTAGGCAAATTCCAGCTCTTGCAAGTTGCGTTGCAGTTCATCTGCAAATTGTGCCTTTTGAATGGCAAGGGCGAGCTGGTCGGCCATAATTTGCAGGGTGGCAATATCTTCCTGTGTGAAAGCCTCGGGTTGTTCGCTTTGAACATCCAGAACGCCGATAATCTGATTGTTGACAGTCAGGGGCAGGCCAAGTTCTGAGCGTGTATTGGGTAAAAGTGGGTTGTTGAAGTAAACAACGTCCTGGCCTGTATCCAGCGCAATTCTTGGCTCGCCTGTTGCGGCAACATAACCAACGATACCCACTTGGCCAATTCGCAGGCGGTGTTCACGGCGCAGCATCTCCTGCCCGGCTTCGGTCGGCGATGCACGCAACACGGCGTACTCGCGCTGTGGGTCGACCAGGAAAACACCAGTGTGATAAAAGCCGAAGCGATCCATCACCAGTTGGGCAGAGCGGGTTAGCAGTTCATCCAAGTCTTGGGATGTGGTTGAGTCGCGTGCGACTTCTGCCGCCAGGCGCAGGCGGTTGGCTTGTTTTTGCAGATCTTCCGTCCGGTCGGTAACCTTTTGTTCTAGGGTTTGAACGAGTGATTGCAGTTCGCCGCCAAGTGAGTTGAATGTGTTTGCGAGCGTGCCGATTTCGTCAACCTGGCGAATGTTGGTCCGGGCAGACAGATCGCCCTGGGCCAGTAGTACCGCTTTTTTGGCTAAGTTTACGATGGGGGTGCTTATTGAGCGCGAGATGACTAGTACAATCGCGAGGGTCATCAGGGCCGTAAAAACCCCGACGGAAATGGTCGTAAACAACAATTCTAGAATTTTTCGGGCAACTTCTCCCTGTTCGATTTCTGATACAAGTACGACATCGAGGTCAGGCAGGTATTCATAATAGCCCAATACCTGTTGGCCGCCGTAGTTAGGGTAAATTTCATCCCCACTTGCTTTTTTCTGGGTAAATGTGCTGCTGGTTGCCAGAGTTTGAACCGCTGTATTTTGCCCGGCGCGCGTACTGGTAAAAGATGAAAAGTCACTGCCAACCAAGTACGTTTCAAAGGTTTGCCCTAGGGCGGATTCCTGTTCAAAGATGGCCCGAATACTTTCACTTCTTATTCGTATTGCGAGTGCGCCCTTAAATTGTCCGTTTCGCTCGATCCTATTTAGGATAATGATCGATTGCTGGCTGGCGAATGGACTGTTGACAACGGTAAATTTTTGCCCTTTTGCGGCGGCTGCGAATTGCGCTTGGCCTGAGATGACCTGATTTTCATTTTGTTTTGAACTGGAAATAATCACCTTACCGCTGTCATCGAAAATATAGATTTCTTGATATTCCTGTGATTGAGCCGCGCTTTTCTTTATCGCGTCATCGACCAATTCGTAATTCAAACTATAAACCAATGTGCCGGGGTTTTGTTCCAATAAATACAATGCCCTTTGTCGTACCAATTCATCGCCCAGAACAGGCTGGCTGCCATTCGTCTCAAAGTTATTCAACACTGCAAACATCTGCTCGGCTTTTAGCCCTGAAACTACTTTGAGTTGTTCAATGGTTTGTTCTCTGTCGCGGAATAGATTGACCAGGGCTGTGATAACCAGGGTCGATGCGGCAGAAACCAGTGTAATGAATGCAAAAGTGACGATCAGGCGGCTGGCGATGGTGCGAAAACGGATTGCGTTTGTGATCACCAATGTCACCATGACAAACATAACTGTGGCGTAGATTGTCAGAGCGGCCATGCTGGAAAGATTGCTTGTTTGCAGCCGTTGATAGCCCAGGTTGACTTCCAAGCCATAGGCTGAAGCGCCAAAAAAGATTGCCATGGCGGTAATAATTAGCTTGGTGCGTGCTTTAATTCCTGACAACGGCAGGAATACGAGTGCCGGGCTGATAGCAATTAATGTGAAAAAGACTAATGGTGCTGTGCCTTGCCAAAAAAACATCTGTACCAGGCTGGCAACACCATCTACCGCGTAAAGGCTGAGTACAACCAGGTTGATGTGATTATTTTTGAGCAGGTTTGCAATCGGAATGTGCAGCAAAGCTGCGGTCAATGAGATAGCGGCCACTCCAAGTAATTTCAGATTAGGTGCATCGAGTAATCCGAACAGTGTGAGCATGTAGATAATGACAAAGCCAAGCGTGTTAAAGACCAGTAAAAGCGGGATGTAGATAACCGCGCTTGCGAGAACGCCATGTAATGTTCTCTGGTTTTCTGGCACGCCTTCGCTGTCGAAATCTGTGAAGGAAGCATTTAGAAAGTTTGACATATTCATAGGATGGCTCGGTTTATCCCTGCTTGCCTGTTTCTTGCGGGGCAATCACGACCGACGCGTCGATTACCTGTGGTATTTTGTGAAGTTCAAGCACCGCATTTTGCAGCAGATTCTCCAGGTCCAACGAACGGCTTAAGCGGGTGGTTAGTTCGTTGAGGGTTTGTTCCCGGGCGGCGCGATGCTGTGAGTCTTCCAGAAGGCGGGCATTTTCAACTGCCAGCGCAATTTGGGCGGCAATTTTTTCAGTGAATTCTTGCTCTTTTTCCGTCCAGTCAGCTTCGCTGGCATTACGGGCCAGCGAAATTTTCCCGATATTTTGCCCGCGAAGGCTGATGTTGATTTGCAGGTTTCTGTGCTTAGATTCGGCTATATTTGGCTTGGCCTCGTTGATGGGCGTTACATTGCCTGCGCTATAGACATAACCTTTGGCCTGGCGGCCCAGATAACCCTGCCAGGCATTCTGGACTGATTTGGCTGTGATGGCCTGCAATTGTTCGAGGGCCAATTGGCTCTCTTCGAGAAGACGCGCATTTTGAATGGCGAGTGCCACCTGGTCTGCCATGGTTTGTAGAATGAACAGGTCTTCTGTCCCAAACGGGCTTTCTTCAGTCGATTGAATATCCAGCACACCGATGATCTGATTTTTGATCAGGAGCGGCAGTGCGGCCTCCGAGCGGGTATCGGGAAGCTCGGGATTGCGGAAGTAAACATTCTCGCGCTCAATGTCCTGGGCAACACGCGGGCGTTTTTCGTAGGCGGCATAGCCAACCACGCCCTGGCGGCCAATGTCCAGGCTGTGGCCGCGTTCCAGCATCTGTTTGCCGCCTTCCGAAGATGCGGCGGCCAGATAAACCTTTTGGCGCGCCGAATCGCTGAGGAAGATCCCGGTATGATAAAAGCCGAAGCGGCTTGATATTTGCTCGACAACATTATCCAGTAGTGTTTTGATGTTAGTTGTTTCTGCCGCCGAGCGTGCTACAAGGGATGCCGCTTCGAGCTGGGATGATTTTCGGTCGAGTTGTGCCGTTCGTTCGCTCACGCGTTCTTCAAGAAATTGGCTGATTCGGGAAAGTTCCTGGTTGGTTTT
>JAKLPV010000063.1 GCA_022013685.1 Anaerolineae bacterium | reverse complement strand
GGAGAGTGCCTCCGCTCGGCGACTGGACATTCCCTTGGCAGAAATGTGATAGCCACGCGATAACAGCCAGGTGAGTTGTTCATCGCTTCCAGAACCGCCATCCAGACGCCAAACAGTGCGTTTACGCTGCTCCGGTGCTAACTCTAAAGCAGTTTCCGTTGCCAGGACCGCTGGTTGCAAGCAGTGAACGGTATGCGTATTGCCTGGATATACCGCTGACCAAACCGTCTCACCTTCAAAAACGGCGCTTACACGAGCTAATTGCCTGCCTCGCGCGTTTTTTTGCCTGCAAAATAGCCTTTTTGGCTGGATTCAGCCTGCGGGCCACAAGGCAATCCGGATAAATCGAAATCCAGCCACAGGTACTTTCGCCAGTCTCTCTTCATCACAAGGCTCAAGGGACGCCAGATTTGGCCTGTGCTGATGCGCAATTCATCAATTTGCTTTAGAGTTAGCGCGTCTAGGGTGCGAGACAGGCTGGATTGGTCAGATAGCCATAACTTATCGAGCACCTGTGCCAACAATCGCTCGTGTTTGAGCCTGGGATTGAACTCTGCCAGGGTCTCACAACCGGCCATCATGCTCAATAAGACCTGGATGAGCTTCTCATGTGGCTCAAAATCGCGTTTTCGCATTGGAATCTGGACAGATTCGAGCGGTTTGAACAGGTAATTGTGCTGGTAAAGTGCAAAAAGTGCTGCCAACGGTGCATAGGATGTGTTGGTCAATTCATCCGTGAAGCCAATTTTGATGTCCATGTTTGTATCCTTTCAGCGATAAGTCAAAAGCTTTTTTTGAAGGATACATCAAATGGCACCCAAACGCCGTATTTTGGCTCAAATTTGCGAATAGAAATGCCTTCTGTTTGCATTATCGAATAGAAATGCGCTGTATTTGCGCAAAAATAAGGTTACAGTTATGACACATAATATAGGTCGTTTGACTTACAGCGAACTGAAAAGCCTGCGGAAAATCCCTGGCCGCCTATCCATCTCAAGAGCAGGAAAAATTGCAGATGAACCGGCGCAGGCCCAGGGATGAGGCTGGGAATTATGAAATCCATTCGGGAAATGAGCCGCCTATTTGCAGACTCATTTGCAGCAAGCGGACATCCAGACTGTGCTTTCAGGTGGCAACACAGTTTCTTTCTACAGCGAAAATCAGTAGGTTTCCAAAGATATCGACCTGATTGATAAAGGTCTCGCCAGCCGAAAAGAGATCAAAAAAGTCATGTCTCAACTCGGTTTCAATCTGATGGCCGCTATTTCCGGCACGCTGAAACGGAGGTACTGGTGAATTTCCGGCTGGTCCGCTTTCTATGGGAGAACAACTGGTCAGAGATATTCGGGCATATCACCTGGGAACCGAATTTTTTGTATGTGGTTTCAGCAACAGATTATGTCAAAGACCGTTTGTGAGCTTATTATTTTGGGGATGATCTGCAAGGGCTGAAGCAGGCTGTGCTGGTTGCCCAACACGATTCAGTTGACCTGGCAGAGATTAAGCGCTGGCCGCGTGTAGAAAACCATGCAGATAAAAAACAAACTACAGACCACACTGACAAAGTCCTATCAAAAATGGTACATTCTCCATTAGAAAACAACGAACTCTGCTTGAAAGCAGGTTTCAACCGTTCTCTTTGCGCGTCTTAATTTCTGGCTTTTGAGCCCCATTCCTTTGCCCGAACGATCATTTCTATGCTTTCCCCGACAAACATCGCATCCCCGAACAATCTCACCGAAACGGCATGACAAACCCTACAAATTTGTGACTTTTGTCATAGCAATAAATGATATTCCGTACTGATAAACACCCCTTGAATTTAAGTATGCTTAACAATAATTAGAATAAGCGCATCTGATACTATGGTCATCTTTTCATAATTTATATGGAGGGAACATGCCAAATGCAACTGTGCCCAAACAAAGCGCAGGCCTGCGTCAGCAAGAGGATCTAACCCTATTGCACGAGGTCAGCGTCGCAACCGCGGGAGTGTCGAGACTGGAGATGTGCATCCAATGCGGCACCTGCGGTGGCTCATGTCCGTCAGCATCAGACATGGATCACACCCCGCGCATGATATTCGCCATGTTGCGTGCAGGAATGAGAAATGAAGTTCTGCAAAGCAACACACCCTGGATGTGCGTCTCCTGCTATCACTGTGTGGTGCGCTGTCCGCAAAATGTGCACATTGCAGATGTCATGTACACCCTGAAGGGTATGGCCATCAAAGCCAAGCAGTATAAAGACTCAACTGCGCCTGACTTTTCCCAATCTTTTGTCGATATGGTGGAAAGCTTCGGGCGCAGTTTTGAATTGGGACTGGCCACCCGCCATTACCTGAGCCACTATCCGTTACGCCTGCCCGGCATGGCCGGGATGGGGCTGGGCATGCTAACCAAGAAACGCATGAACCTGACTCCCAGCCGCATCAAAGGCATGGATCAACTAACCGCTATTCTTGAGAAAGCCAAAACCCTGGAGTTGACAGAATGAACGAATACATTCTCTATCCTGGATGCTCCATGGAGGGCTCGGCCAAAGCCTATAACGACTCCCTGCTCGCCATCAAAGATGTTTTGAATATGGGCCTGCATGAAATTGAAGATTGGAACTGCTGCGGCGCAACCGAGTACCTGGGCATCAACCTCATCCCGGCTTATTCGCTGATCGCCCGCAACCTGGCCCTCGCATCTAAACAGGCCAACAACAGCACCCACACTGTTGTCGCTCCCTGCTCAGCCTGCTACCTGAACCTGGCCAAGGCCGACCACTACATGGCCGAGCGCCCTATATTGGGCGAAAAAGTCAACGAAGCCTTGGCGGCAGGCGGATTAAGCTACCAACCCGGATCACTCGAAATCCGTCACCTGCTCGAAGTGCTTGTCTATGACGTGGGCCTGGATACCATTAAAAGCAAGGTTGTTCGCCCCCTAAAAGGACTGCGCATCGCGCCTTATCTCGGCTGCATGGTCCCGCGCCCCGATTATTACAACCGTTGGTCTGATCACGAACACCCCACCGAACTGGATGAAATTCTCAAAGCCCTCGGCGCCGAGGTAATCGACTTCCCACTCAAGACCACCTGTTGCGGTGGACACATGACCCAGATTGGCCCTGATACAGCCTTCGAACTCATCCGCCGGCTGGTCTCCTCGGCTGACCAATACCAGGCCGATCTCATGACCACCGTCTGCCCGATGTGCCAGATGAACCTGGATGCCTATCAAGACGAGGCCAACCGCCACTTTGGCACCCACTACAAAATGCCGATCGTCTTCTTCACCCAACTAATGGGCCTGGCCTTTGGCCTGGAAGCAAAAGACCTCGGCTTCGGCACTGAGATCGTCAGTGCCAAAAAGGCCTTAGGCCGTATCGGAATCGAGGTTCCGGCCCCGGTCGAGGCCCCAAAGAAAAAAAGTGAGGGCTTGCCCATGCCTCAGAGGCGGCTGAAGAAAACCCCAATACCCAGCAGGAGGTTGAAGCATGAGCGCCGGAGAAAAAAATCCTAAAAAGAAACCCGAAAAAATCGGCGTATACGTCTGTCATTGCGGCTCGAACATCGCGGGGGTGGTGGATGTGGAAAATGTTGCTGAGTGGGCTGGTAAAGAACTGGCACACAAAGGGGTTGTCATCACCCGAGATTACAAGTTCATGTGCTCCAGCCTCGGCCAGGAACTGATCGAAAAAGATATCAAAGAATTCGGGTTGGATGGCGTTGTGGTCGCGGCCTGCTCGCCGCACCTGCACGAAAAAACCTTCCGTACCGCAACCGAAAAAGCCGGTCTAAACCCATACATGTGCGAACTGGTCTCAATCCGTGAGCAGGTTTCATGGGTGCATACCGATAAAGCTGCGGCAACTGAAAAAGCAAAAGCCGTTCTTTCCGGTGGCGTACACCGCGTCCTTTTCGATGAACCGCTCCAAGAAATGAAAGTGCCGATCAACCCGAATACACTGGTCGTCGGCGGCGGAATTGCCGGAATCCAAGCTGCGCTCGAGATTGCCAACGCTGGTTTCCATGTTTATCTCGTCGAGCGCGAACCCTCCATCGGCGGGCACATGGCCCAGTTCGACAAAACCTTCCCGACCCTGGATTGCTCAGCCTGCATCCTGACCCCGCGCATGGTCGAGGCGGGAACACATCCCAACATCACCCTGCTAACCTGGAGCGAGGTAGAAAATGTTAGCGGCTATGTCGGCAACTTCAGCGCCACCATCCGCAAAAAGGCCCGGTATGTCAATGAAGACCTATGTACCGGTTGCGCTGTGTGCATCGAAAAATGCCCCAAGAAAGTTGTTGACGATATTTATGAAGCCGGGTTGGGCTACCGAAAAGTGGTCTACACCCCGTTTGCCCAGGCCGTGCCAAAATATCCGATCATCGACCGCGAAAACTGCACTTACTTCCAAAAGGGAACCTGCAAAGCCTGCGAAAAATTCTGCCCAACCAATGCCATCGACTTCACCCAAGAAGATGAACTATTCAACATCGAAATCGGCAATATCATCCTGGCGACCGGCTACGATCTGTTTGACGCCCGCAGGGTGAGCAATTACGGCTACGGACGGCTTGCAAACGTTTTCAACAGTCTCGAATTTGAGCGTCTGAGCAATGCAGCCGGTCCAACCAACGGCAATATCGTTCTGCGCGACGGCAAAACCGTACCGAAATCAGTCGGCATTATCCACTGTGTCGGTTCACGCGATCGCAACTTCAACAACTACTGCTCAACGATCTGCTGTATGCAGAGTCTCAAATTTGCACATCTGGTGCAGGAACGCACCGGTGCAACCGTCTACGAATTCTATATCGACATGCGCACAGCCGCCAAATCCTACGATGAATTCTACCAGCGCGTACTCGAAGAAGGTACCCTGATGGTGCGAGGCAAAGTAGCCGAAGTGACCGACGCCGCCCGCTACCCGCACGAGGAAGGCAAACTCATCATCCAGGTTGAAGATACATTCGCGGGCAAACAGCGCCGCATCCCGGTTGATATGGTTATCCTGTCCAGCGGCATGGAACCGCGCCACGATTCGAAAGAAACTGCCAAAAAGTTTGGTATTTCCTGCTCTGCTGATAGCTGGTTCATCGAAAAACACCCCAAACTCGATCCGGTCTCGACCATGACCGACGGTGTAATGATCGCAGGATGCGCCAGCGGGCCAAAAGACATCCCATCTTCTGTGGCCCAGGGAGCAGCCGCAGCGGCACGCGTACTGGATAAAATCCTGCAGAAAGAAGTCGCCCTCGAACCCATCCGCGCCACAGTGGATGAGACTCAATGCTCAGGCTGTCGCATCTGCAACAACCTGTGCCCCTTTAACGCCATTTCCTTCATAACCGACCTGGCCGTAACCCGCATCAACCCGGCCTTATGCCAGGGCTGCGGAACCTGCGTAGCGGCCTGCCCGGCCAACGCAATCAGCGGTACAGGTTTCTCAAACGAACAAATCATGGCCCAAATCGACGGCCTGTTGATGGTCGGATAGACAGGAGAACACGATGAGCGAAAAATTTGAACCCACCATCATTGGTTTTACCTGCAACTGGTGCAGTTATCGCGCCGCCGACCTGGCCGGGACCGCCCGCGTCAAATATCCACCCAATGTTCGCCTTGTGCGCCTGATGTGCTCAGGCCGCCTCGACCCGACCTTCGTGATGAAAGCCCTGGCGGGCGGTGCAGATGGCGTCATGATCACCGGCTGTCACCCCGGCGAGTGCCACTACATCGACCAAAATTACAAGGCCCTACGCCGCTTCCTGCTGCTGCGCCGCACCCTGGCCGGGCTGGGAATCGAACCGGGGCGCGTCAAACTGGTCTGGGCCAGCGCCGCCGAAGGCGTGCACCTGGCCGCAGAAATCACCAAACTGGTTGAAGAAATTCGCGCCCTGGGGCCGCTCAACTGGCCAAAGTGGGATGTGGAGCAGACCGAACATCAGCCCGAACCCGCCCTGGAGGTAACCGCATGAGCAAGCCAAAATTCGCCATGTACTGGGCCGCCTCGTGTGGCGGCTGCGAAATCGCCGTGCTGAATACCCATGAAAAAATCCTGGATGTCGACGCCAACTTTGACGTGGTCTTCTGGCCGGTGGCAATGGATGCAAAATACAAAGATGTCGAAGCGATGGAAGATAAATCCATCCTGCTGACCCTCTGGAACGGCGGCATCCGCACCGAAGAGAACGAACACCTGGCCCACCTGCTGCGTCGCAAATCCCAAATCCTGGTCGCCTTCGGTTCTTGTGCCACAGAGGGGTGTATTCCCGGACTGGCAAACCTTTCATCGGTGGAAGATATTTTCGCGACTGCCTATCACACCGTTTCGACAGTAAACCCGGAAAACATCCACCCGCAGCCTGTCTACCGTGTTCCCGAGGGGGAACTGACCATACCGGCCATGAAACCCGTCCTGAAGACCCTAGCCCAGGTTGTGGATGTAGACTACTACATGCCCGGCTGCCCGCCCGAAAGCCACCAGATCGCGGCAGTCATCGATCTGGTCATCCAGGTCGTGCAGGGCAAAGCCCAACTGCCGCCCAAGGGCGCAGTCATCGGCGCGGGTAGCTCAACGGTCTGCGACGAGTGCCCGCGCGCGCGCAACGTCAAACACATCAGCGCCTTCCACCGCATCCAGGAAGTCGCGCCGCTCGACCCGAACATCTGCATTCTCGAACAGGGCGTCCCCTGCAATGGCCCGGCCACTCGCTCCGGCTGCAACGCGCGCTGTCCATCAGTCGGGGCGCAGTGCATCGGCTGCTACGGCCCGGCAGAGGGCGTGCTCGATTACGGCGCGCGCCTGATAACGGCCTTTGCCTCGGTCATCGACGCTACCAAACCGGAAGAAATTGAACGCATCCTCGATGGCATCCCTGACCCGACCGGCCAATTCTACCGCTTCAACCTGGCAGATTCGTTGCTTCGGGCCAGCACCAAAGCATGGAAAAAGTAGGAGGATGACAATGACCCAACGAATCACGATCGACCCCATCACCCGCCTGGAAGGTCACGGAAAAATTGACATTTTCCTCGACGACAAAGGCGATGTCGCCAATTCCTATTTCCAGATTCCCGAGCTGCGCGGTTTTGAGCGTTTCTGTGTGGGCCGCCCGGTGGAGGAAATGCCGCTGCTGACCAACCGCATTTGCGGTGTGTGCCCCGAGGCGCACCACATGGCCGCCGCCAAAGCCGCTGACGCGGTTTACCACGTCAACCCGCCACGCACGGCCAAAATGCTGCGCGAATTGCTCTACATGGCCTTTTACGCCACCGACCATACCACCCACTTTTACGCCCTGGGCGGGCCTGATTTCATCGTCGGGCCAGATGCGCCGGTTGCTGAGAGAAATATTCTCGGCGTCATCCACAAAGTGGGTTTGGAAATTGGCGGCAAGGTCATCCAGATGCGCAAGTACGGGCACGCAACGGTTGAAATCATCGGCGGGCGCAAAGTCCACCCGGCCACCAGCATCCCCGGCGGCATCACCAAGATTCTCAGCGAAGAAGAACGAAAAAATATCGAAGAGATGGGCCGCTGGGCCATCGATTTTGCCCTGTTCAGCGTCCAGGCCTTCAAGGATATTGTTCTCGCCAACAAAACCTACCTTGACTTGATTGTGGGTGACGTTTACACGCATAAAACTTATTACATGGGCATGGTAGATGCCAATAACAAGGTCAATTTCTACGATGGCAAAGTGCGCGTGGTCGACCCGGATGGCAAAGAATTTTGCAAATACGCCCCGCACGAATACCTCGACCACATCGCCGAGCGCGTTGAACCATGGACCTATCTCAAATTCCCATATCTCAAGAATGTCGGCTGGAAGGGATTTACAGAAGGCAAGGATTCAGGTGTTTACATGGCGACCCCGCTCTCGCGCCTGAACGCATCTGATGGCATGGCAACCCCCAAGGCGCAGGAGGCTTACGAAGAAATGTACGCCACCCTGGGCGGAAAACCTGTTCACCAGCGCCTGGCCATCCACTGGGCGCGCCTGATTGAACTAGTCTACGCCGCCGAGCATTGGGTGGAACTGGCTACCGACCCCGAAATCACCTCGCCCAATGTCCACACCGTCCCGACTGAGATTCCAACCGAAGGCGTGGGCATCGTCGAGGCCCCGCGCGGTACGTTGACCCATCACTACACCACCGATGAGCGCGGCATCCTCACCAAGGTCAACCTGATCGTCGGCACAACCAACAACTACGCCCCGATCCAGATGTCGACCAACAAGGCCGCCCGCAACCTGATTAAGGGTGGGGTGGTCAACGAGGGATTGCTGAACATGGTCGAGATGGCCTTCCGCGCCTACGACCCGTGCTTCGGCTGCGCCACCCACTCACTGCCCGGCCAAATGCCGCTGGAAGTCAAAATTCATGACAAAGACGGCCAGGTGCTGGATGTCATCAAGCAGTTTGTGGATTAGGGTTTCGAGATTAGAGAATAGATATTCGTTATTCGATATTCGAACATCGAATCTTCGAGTAACGAATATCGAATAATGAGAACCATGAACAAAACACTCATCATCGGACTGGGTAATCCAATCCTCGGCGACGATGGAGTCGGCTGGGTGGTGGCGCAGGAAGTGGAGAAAATCCTGATCGAGCCATCATCTCTGGCTCTCCCCCCATTATCTGCTGAATTACGCGGAAAATGGGGGGAAAAGGATGGGAGTCTAAAAATTGAATGCCTGGCCCTGGCCGGAATCTCGCTGATGGAGCAGATGGTCGGCTACCAGCGCGTTATCCTGATCGATTCGCTCAATACCGGCCAGCATGATCAGGGCGAGGTGGTTACTTTCAGCCTGGATTCGCTCGAAGATCTGTTACACGGCCACAGCGCATCTGCACACGATCTTTCGTTGAAAGGGGCCCTTAAACTGGGAAGAAGCATGGGGGCCGATCTGCCCAAAGATGAAGACATCCAGATTGTGGCGATTGAAGCCGCGCATGTCTACGATTTCACCGAAGAACTGACCCCCGAAATCATCGCCGCCGTACCGATTGCCGTGCAAAAAGTAATGTCTCTATTAAAAATTATGGAAGGAACAAGACATGATTTCTCCTGAACTGCTGCGTCGTTATCCGTTTTTCGGGTTCTTATCTGATGGTGAACTCAAGGCAATAGCCATGATAGCTCAGGAAGTCGAGCATGAGGACAGAGAGCAAATCATCAGGCCAGGACAACCCGCCGATTTTCTCTACTTTCTAATGGCAGGGAACTGCTCAAACTATTTCATTGTCGATGAACGCGATGGCTACAAGGAACTTTATGCAGGTGATATCAGCCCTGGAGAATTATTTGGGATTTCGGCAGTGATCGAACCTTACATTTCCACAATGGGTGTACAGGCGAATGGCGCAGTCAAGGCAATCAAAATCGATGCCAAGCCCATGCTGACAATTTGCGAGGCAGACCCCAAGCTGGGTTATAGTTTGATGCGCGAAATCAACCAGGTCCTAATGGGGCAATTAAGCGGGGCAATGGCCCAACTGGCAATTGTAAAATAAATCCCGCGTTCTGGCAGGCTATCAGAGTGGAAGCAAAAGCCGGTAAGTGACACCACACCTGCCTTGGCGGGCGGTGCCAGGAGAAACCGTGCGGAAGAAGGATTACGAGATAAAGATCAGTATAATTTTACCGATCCTGACTCTCGCATGATGAAGAACAGCACCAATAATGGGTGCAATCAACATTACAACACTCAAGTGACTGTTACCCAAGACAGTAACTAATTCATGCGAACGACAAGCAAGAAGCGGATGGTTTTTGAGCCCAATCTCTTTACTGGAGCGATTATTTCTATGCTTTCTCCGAAAAACTGCTAGGCGGTTCGCAACACCATCCATTTAAAAAGAAGCGCATCTTCTTGCCAATTACCCGTTGCCGCACTATACTAAAAACATGGATTCATCCCACATCTACCAGCAAATCGTTGAAGCAATTCGCCAGGATATTCTCTCTGGCAGGCTGAAGCCCGGTTCGCGTCTGCCGGCTATTCGTAACATGACAGAGCAATGGCAGTGCAATACAGGGACTATTTTGCGCGCCTACCAGGAACTGGCGCGGTTGGGCTTTGTGATCAGCCACGTAGGGCAGGGGACGAAGGTTGTAGAACAACTGCCCGAACAGAATCAAACCCCGTTAAGACGGGCAACGTTGTTTAACCGCACAGAATCCTTTTTGCTGGAAATCATAACCGCCGGGTACAGCCCCGACGAGGTCGAACAATCTTTGCGGATTGCGCTTGACCGTTGGCGAACCTTCTCCGATGCGCCTGAACAGCCCACACCTGATGTTTTGCATTTTGTCGGCAGTCATGACCCGGCGATGGCGCTGATCTCTGCCCATTATCATCAAGTGACCGAGGGGTTTACCCTGCAATTATCCTTTACTGGCAGCCTGGGCGGACTCATTGCTCTCGCTGAGAAAAAAGCCGACCTGGCAGGCTCTCACCTGTGGGATGAGCATACGGATACCTATAACGAACCCTTTGTGCGCAAGTTGTTGCCAGGACAAAAAGTGGCGCTGCTCACCCTGGCGCATCGCCGCGTGGGATTGATCCTCCAAGTCGGGAACCCGTTTGAGGTAAGCAGCCTGGCAGATTTGGCCAAGGCAGGAATCCGCTTTGTTAATCGGCAGCAAGGCTCCGGGACGCGTGTCTGGCTGGACGCGCAGCTCCACCGGGTCGGGATCGACCCATGCGGCATTACCGGCTACAAGGATGAAAAAATGACCCATTCTGATGTAGCGCGCGCCATCAGTAAGGGCCAGGCAGATATCGGGTTGGGGGTGGAGACTGCTGCGCTTTCATTCGGTCTCGATTTTTTACTACTGGCCACTGAACGTTACGACCTCGTCATCCCTTCCGAAAAATGGGAAATGCCATCGGTGCAAGCCCTTAAGGGTTGGCTTGGCACACCACAGGCCAAAGCCGCGATTAATAATCTGGGTGGCTACGAGACCGGTCAAACCGGCACAGTTAATTGGGTCAGCTAATTCCCTGGTCGTTGAATAACTCTCTTGAGCAAATTTTCAGCTTCTTTTGGGTTGTAATGCCTTAGTCGCTTACCGCCGAGATAAAGCCATATTTTTCCATGATCTGCTGACCTTCCGATGAGAGAATTAAAGCGACGAAGGCTTTGGCAAGGTCGGCTTTTTCACTGTCGGCGATGGGGGCAATCGGATAGCTTGCTATGGTATTCAGCGCATCGGGAATATCCAATTTGCCTACTTTATCGGCAGCGCCTGGCGTAATATCGGTGACATAAACGATACCGGCATCCGCTTCACCCAAAGCGACCTTCGTAAAAACAGATTTAACATTATTTTCGTAAGAAACCACGTTCTTGAGCAGATTGTCTTTGAACTGCGGGCCAAAGTCTGGGTCGGAAATGGCTTTGTCTAAAAAATCCAAAGAATATTGCCCAACCGGAACAGCTTTATCGGCCAAAACCAGCTTGAGACCTGGGTTCATCAGGTTTTTGAGTTCTTGCAAACCAGCCGGATTATTTTGGGGGAAAATGACCACCAGACGATTTTTAACAAAAACCTTGGCATCATCTTGATCCACCCGTTTGGATGTGACAGCAGCCTCCATGTATTTTTGGCTGGCGCTGGCAAAAACGTCCGCTGGCGCGCCTTGATCAAGTTGCTGGGCCAGTTGTTGTGAACCCGCGAAGTTAAAGGAAACAGTCACACCCGGATTCTGGGCTTCAAAGACTTTCCCAAGTTCAGTGAATGATTCGGTCAGGGATGCAGCCGCCAAAACGGTCAGGGTTTTTGGCTCAGGCTTCTCGGCAGGCAGCGCACAGGCGCTGGTTAGCAGGATAACAAACAACAATAGGGAAATAAATTTGGAACGCATGGTAACTTCTCCGTTTTGAATAAGACGAGCGGCAGAGATGCCCTGAACCCTAGAGTAAGTTGGTCTCTGTGCTGGTCTCCAGGCGGTAATGCAAAATTCCTTTGACAACGATCAGGGTCACAAATGAAAGGCAGATCAGAATGATTGCCAGGGTCAGGGCAACGTTCAGGTCAACCTCGAAACCAATGTAAATTGCCAAAGGCATGGTCTGGGTTCTGCCTGGGTAATTACCGGCAAAAATGATGGTGGCCCCAAATTCGCCCAACGCGCGGGCCCAAGTCATGACACTGCCACTCAATAACGCCACCCAGGATAAAGGCAGGGTAATGTCACGAAAAATCTGCCAGCGATTGGCGCCATCCAAAGCGGCGGCTTGTTTCAATTCCGGGTCGATGGCGGCAAAACCAATCGCTGCGGCCTTGACAAAAAATGGCGCAGAGAGGAAAGTCTGGGCCATCACAACGGCGATAACGGTAAATGGGATGGTGATGCCAGCAATTTCCAGCCACTGCCCGAACAAGCCCCTGCGGCCAAAAGCCATCAACAAGGCGACCCCGGCCACGGCAGGCGGCAGCACCGTGGGTAAATCAATTAATGTATCCACCAGCCGGTGAAAACGAAAATTGCGCTGGGCCAATAAATACGCCACCGGCGTCCCTATAATCCAGGTAACTATTGTGGTAATCAATGATGTGACCAGACTCAAGTTGAGCGCTTGAATCACCTGAGGCCGGTTCAGAGTCCCAAGGAAGTCAGTTAACGAAGTACGCAGGAACAGGGCCAGGATCGGAAGGGTGATAAACAATAAGAGCGGCAGGGTTAGTAGTTTCCAGGAGAGCCTTGTCATTATTTCAAACCAACCTAAGACAATTTTTAATTAGCAACTCAGCCTTCTTGAACGGTTTTCTGGTTCTCTTCCAGCCATTCCATCACACAATGCAATTGTCTCAGGCGCAAATCCAGGCTCATCCGATTGTGGATTTGATTGACAGGTAACTCAGCGTGCACTGTTGTCAATCGCTGGATGTGAGTTCGGGCCTCCGCTTTTTGATCTTCGAATATTTGCGTGAGCCTTTCGGGAAAATATTGGCTAATAAAATATAACCTGGTGACAAATTCCATGCGTATGGCGCGTGTGCTGCCGCCGCTGGTTGTGGCAAGCCAACCCAAAAACCGCTTACGTCCCTGTTCGGTTATCTGTAGCAATTGACGGGCTGGCAATTTTTCTTGAGAAATTTCCTCCATCGAAATGTCTCCTTGCACCTCGAGCCGCTTCAAAATCAAATAAGCTTGACTCTGGCTAAGATGCCAGACTTGACCCAGATCATTGATCACCTTGCGATGCAGATCGTATCCGTATCCTGGTTGGCCATACAGCAAACCCAGTAAGGCCATTTCGGGTGAAAGAGTACCGACATGATGAGATTTCCCGGTTTTCGTATTTTGGATTGTTACTTGTTGACTACTCATCGAATGAGTATATCAAGTTAAAAGTTTTTCGCCAAGAGAGAAAGTTTGTTAGTGTGGTTGGGCATGGTTCGCGTGGGTCTTGGTGCCAGTGTTTTTAATTTGAGTATTTTTTCAAGGATAGAAACCTGATAATTCAAAATCATGATGAATGTATCCATTTAAAATGACAGAATGTAGGTTTCTTTTCAGCGTATCGAAAACCCGAAATGTTATAATTGTATCGTCTCAAGCGTGTCATTTTTCGAACTATACAATCAGGAGGCATTTGTATGACGGAATTCAAACTGACCTATGCAACCATGTTCAACCCACCGGAAGAACTGCATACCCAATACGATGCAGCGTTGCACAAGGTCAAGGCCAGGCTTGGCGCGGAATATG
>JAKLPV010000062.1 GCA_022013685.1 Anaerolineae bacterium | reverse complement strand
TAAGTGTATCCGGCTGATCTATGATCATGGTAAGCCTCCGCAGTGTTACATCGAGCATACTGGCTTACCACTCAATTGTAAAAGTTCAAGTTTTGCGTTTTAAAGCAATTTGCCTTCCGGTTGCACAAACGTTACGTTAACTGTGGTTTCAGTTACAAAAAGTGCATAAATTTTGGCGCTTCCTTTGACCAGAATCCAAAACTCACGGTTTTGTTTTCCGGGATGTTGTATCACCAGCCATTGTTCAAAAGTTTCATCTCCGTCAAAATCAAAAATCCCGCTGGCTTTTATTGATACGCCAAGTTCTTTCAGATACTCATTTGCCAAAGGGAATGAATCTGTCTTAGCATTTTCGATAAATTGCTTTAAGACGTTTTGCATATCACATTGCGAAATCTTGGAACATAGTCTGTAAAAGTTATTTTCCACCTTGGAGTTTTCCAAAAATAACTGTGCGGACTCTTTCCATTCCGATTTACTATCGCCCGGTTCAGCACCAACAAGAGAAAAGTATTCGTTAGCCTTATTCCAATTACCTAACTGAGCATAATATTTGCCAAGGTGGAAAAATATAACTTCTCGATAGGCTAAAAAATTTGGAGTGTGAATTTGCTGAATAGAATTAACAATCACACTCAATTCATCGGAGTTAGATGCGAGATTGATGGCAAACTGGCAAAGTTCTTTATCATCATATTTGCCCGGCGGGTCAATTCCAAACCAATTTTCAACCAATTCAAATTGATTGCCATTCCAGAGATACTTTTCATATTTTCTGAGGTTACAAGGTTGGTCAATTGGGTCTCCAAGGTGGCTTTTAAACAATAAGCCCGGCTTAACATCGTCCTTTAATGCTGTTATATAACTGTCGTAATCGCTAATCGTATTGGATGAAATACCATCTAAATCGAGAAAGGTTAATCGTCTTGGGGTTCCTGATGATAAGTCATATATAAATTGCACCGTGATTGCTCCACAGCAATGCGACCTACCAAAATTTAACACCAGTTCGGAATAATTATCACCAGTCAGGTCAATAAACTGGAATTCAACATCCGACTCTCGATAGAAAAACATACTGCTCATTAATCCGGTAGCATTAAATATCCCGTTTTTTCCCAGTAACCATACCAGAGCATTGTTTTCTAATAGAATGATATGACTATTGGTATATCCTGGTGGTGGGGTGGTAGACGTAATTTCAAATGAAAACCGGGATTCGTGAGTATGAAACCAATCTGACACATTGGTTATATCGGTTTTTCCTGTGTTTAGTCCATTTTCAATTAACTTTGAATAACAAGGTAATTCAGGGGCATTTGTGGACTCTGGGGGTGTATATGAAAGTGCTAAGTTGTAACATAAATCCCATTGCCCTATTTCCGCTTGTTGTTCATCAGGAAATCTCAATAACGCTTCTGATTCTATAAAGGCAAGGTATTTATACTGCTCCATGTAATATGAATAGCCATAGACTCCCGCATATTCTGGCTCATTCTCTATTGCTATGAGGTAACTTGTAATTTGGTCAACCAATAAATCTGCTTGGTAAGGTGTCCACTCTTGCAAAGTATAGGATTCATTTTGTTTGGCTGGAGGTGTTGCCGGGGTAAAAGTAGGAACAGGAGTTCGCGTTTTTGTTGGTTGATGCGTTGATGTGCTTCTTGTCAAGACAGTATTTGTGTTAGTAATACTTGGAACAATGTGGGTTGCCGTTATTTCAGGCACGGTCGTACTTGATGGAGTGATTAAAGAAGCCGAGTCTTCAGCAGGTATGCCAGTAGAATGACTAGGGTTACAAGCCGATAGAATAATAGCCAAAATTATTGTGATGAACGTAAAACGCATTTTTAACCTGAGTTGATGATTAAGCGCCTAACAAGACTGTCGAAAAACCCTTTGTTTGAAAAATCCTCACAAAAATCTCCCACGGCAGGCTCAAAAACCGCCAAAATGTTGTTCAGAACACGGAAAATAAAGTACTTTTCAATGTTTCTGCCCCACTTTTTAAGAAAAATTTTTAAAAAGTGACTTTTTCGACAGTTTCAACGGTTTGCGTTACCCGCCACTTTGCCGGATAATGGCTTATGGGTGGTATCTTGACCGGCTAAACACCCGATTTGGGCGTTTAGCCGGTTCATTTACGTATCGCTTTTGATCTTTCGAAACATACCTTGTCACTATATCAAACTCGCCTGGCGCGTCATCTGACATTTTCCCTAAATCGGAATTCACTCGCGCAGTTTCGCAAACAGGCGCTCATATTCTTCTGCGACGTGTTCGGGGTCATACGAACGCGCAATTTCTGCCGGGTCGCGCTGATATTTTTTCGGCTCGGCCAGCACATCCAGCACGGCTTCGGCCAGGGCTGCCGAATCGCCGATCGGGACGACCTTGCCCATGCCGGTCATCTGGGCCGGGCGGCGCACACCCGGCAGGGCCGAGGCGATCGAGGGCGTGCCGTTCATCATGGCCTCGATCTGCACCAGGCCAAAAGCCTCGGTCGAGTTCAGGCTGGGCACGACCAGCACATCCAGATTGGGGTAGTAGGCCGCCATTTGCTCCGGGTTCAGGTTGCCGAGGAAGGTCCAGTGGCCGTTCTCTTCATATTTTTTGATCGTCGGCGCAAGGCGCTCAAAATAGGCCTGCTCGCCCATCACGTTCAGATGCTGGCCGGCGAACAAGACCTGCGCTTTGGGGTGTTTCTCCAAAATGGCGGGCATGGCCGCCAGCAGAATCTCAACGCCTTTTTCGCTGGCGAAGCGGGTCGCCATGCCGATCACCGGCTGGCGTTCGGCGATGGCATGTTTCTGCGCAAAGGCCTCGACCGCTCCCAGCGGGGCCGGCGGCAGTTGCACGGGCGGCAGGATCGGGGTCAGTTTGTGCTTGTAGTTAGACAGGAAAGGCGAATGGTCCGCGTAATCCTGGGTGTAGGTCACGATGTGGTTCGCCAGCAGGGCCGCCGAGTGGTTCTGGAAGTTGACGACCGTGTTGACAAGCCTGTTAAACAGGCCCGAAGGCAGCAGCAGGTCGCAGTGATAGGTCAGGATGGCCAGTTTGCCCATCAGCCGGGCGCGAGTGGCAAAACCGGGCGCGTCGAACTGCGGCAGGTGCAGTTGGACGACATTGTTTTCGGCCACGTACTTCCAGGCCAAAAGGCCGAAGGTCGGCATGATGACGCCCTTGCTGACGCGAAAGGCGACCGGCGCGCGCACGATCCGCACCCCGTTGCGCGTTTCCTCCGCTGGCGTCGATTTGTCGAAGTGGGAGGTCAGAATCGTGACCTGGTGACCGCGCCGCGCAAAGGCTTCAGCCAATCGCTCGGCATAAATCGTCAACCCGGATGTGTGTGGGCGGTAATAAGTGAGGACGGTTAGTATTTTCATAGGCCTTTGAAGATTATAACCCAGCCCGCTATAAATGAAGCATCTTGCAAAAGTCATCAATAATTGGCCTGTAAATGTCCTTCGACTGCGCTCTTTTTACATAAAGTGTCACGTCCTGAGCGGAGGGCGGAGCGTAGTTGGCGCAGCATGTAGTCGAAGGACGCTCCGCTCACACCGTCCCGGCGTCCTTCGGGAAGACTTATACAAGAAGTTTAATGAAGCCCGCCAACGGCTGCCGGACAAGTGTTATGGGATGGAAATTCTACCGCCCGGCATGGCTGTGGTAGAATCAATTGGTTATGGAAACACGCAGCAAAGACCTTCCACCTACCCCTCCCGGGGTCATCCCAGCCCTTATCCGCGGCTTTAACGCAGTTGCAAACCGGGCTGTTGTCATCTTAATCCCGATTGTTTTCGACCTGTTTCTCTGGCTCGGCCCGCGCTTCAGCGTTTATAACCTGATCGCGCCTGCCCTGGATGAAATGGAACGAATGCCCGGCCAAAACCAGGGCATCTTGGAAAACATGAACTTGTTTTACGAGTTCTTTCAGGGCTTTAACGCTTTTACGGCCCTGCGCACGTTTCCCCTGGGTGTTTTCAGCCTGATGAGCGCCAACATCGAAGGTAATTCCCCGTTCGGCGAACGCATGGTGATGGAAGCATCCGGTCTTTTGGGGTTCCTGCTCTGGATATTGCTGATGACGCTGGCCGGCTGGCTGCTTGGCGGATTGTATTTTTACAGCGTCGCGCGGGTTGTGACGGGTGCAGAAGATGAACAGGCCTCAACCGTCCACTCACTCACCCAGGGAGTGCTGCTCTCCGGTTTTTGGTCGCTGCTCTGGCTTTTCATCAGCCTGCCTGTTCTGATCTTTATGGGCGTTTTGCTTCTTATCAGCCCCACCCTTGTTTCGCTGGTCTATTTGCTGATTGCCCTGAGCATTATCTGGCTGGCGGTGCCGGTTTTCTTTTCGCTGCACGGGGTTTTTCTGCACACCGACCATCTCTTTCGTTCGATTGCCAAGAGTTTTCGGATGATGCGCTACGCCATGCCCTCGCTGGGCTGGTTTGTGATTGTGGCAATGGTGCTCTCGCAGGGGCTTAACTTCCTGTGGCGTATCGCGCCCGCTGACTCGTGGATGACCCTGTTTGGCATTTTTGGACATGCTTTCATCTCGACGGCTCTTTTGGCCGCCAGTTTTATTTATTATCGTGACCTGAACGATTGGGTCGACGCCGCCCTGGCTTGGATGAAGGCGCGCGCCGGATCGGTTCGGGCATAATTTTTGGAGGATTCAGTGGTACAACCAGCCAATTACGATGCAACCAGCATTCAGGTACTCGAAGGTTTGGAAGCTGTCCGCCGCCGCCCAGGCATGTATGTCGGCGGCACAGACATCAAAGCCCTGCACCACCTCGTTTACGAAGTGGTCGATAACTCGATCGACGAAGCCCTGGCCGGGTCTTGTGATCGCATCAGCATTACCATCCATGACGATTCAAGCGTAACCGTCGAAGATAACGGGCGCGGTATCCCGGTCGATATTCACCCCGAAAAGAAAATCTCAGCCCTGACGGTGGTCATGACCGTCCTGCACGCGGGCGGCAAATTTGGCGGGGGCGGCTACAAGGTTTCGGGCGGTTTGCACGGCGTCGGCGTCAGCGCGGTCAATGCCCTTTCCGAGTGGTGCGAGGTCGAGGTGCGCCGGGCCGGAAAAGTCCACTTCCAGCGTTTCGAGCGCGGATTCCCCCAAGAACCGGTCAAAGAGATCGGCAAGGTCAAAGATGGGATTAGCGGTACGCGCACGACCTTCAAATTTGATACAACCATTTTCAAGGACGAGATCGATTATCGTTTCGACACCCTTGTGCAGCGCTTCCGCGAAATGGCCTTTGTCACCCGCGGCGTGACCATTCATCTCATGGATGAGCGCTCAAACCGCGAAATGACCTTCTATTTCGAAGGCGGAATTACATCTTTCGTGCGTTACCTGAACCGCAACCGCCAGACCCTGCACCCGGTCATGTATGCCGAAAAACAGGTTGAAGGAGTGGGCGTCGAGGCTGCGGTGCAATATACCGATGCCTTCACCGAATCGGTCTATTCGTTTGCCAACACCATCAACACAGTCGATGGCGGCACACACATGACCGGTCTGCGCACAGCCCTGACACGCGTGGTCAACGACTATGCCCGCAAAAGCGGATTATTAAAAGAATCTGACCCGAACTTTACCGGGGACGACACCCGCGAGGGGTTGACGGCGATTGTTTCGATCAAGCATCCTGACCCGCAATTTGAATCGCAAACAAAAGTAAAGTTGATGAACCCGGAAGTGCAAACCTACGTCGCCCAGGCGGTGGTCGAGGCATTCAACACCTTCCTCGAAGAAAGCCCGCAGGCGGCCAGGGCCATCGTCCAGAAGTGTCTTACCTCGTCACGCGCGCGTGACGCCGCCCGCAAAGCGCGCGATCTTGTCATTCGCAAATCTGCCCTGGAGAGCCTGACCCTGCCCGGCAAACTGGCCGACTGCTCGGAACGGGATACATCCAAAACAGAGTTGTACATCGTCGAAGGTGACTCGGCAGGCGGTTCGGCCAAACAGGGCCGCGACCGGCACTTCCAGGCCATCCTGCCCCTGCGTGGTAAGATTTTGAACACCGAACGCGCCCGGCTGGATAAGATCCTGGGCAACAACGAAGTCAAGGCCCTGATCTCCGCTCTCGGCACCGGCATCGGTGACGGTTTCGACCTGACCGGTCTGCGCTACAACCGCATCATCATCATGACCGATGCCGATGTGGACGGCAGCCACATCCGTACCCTGTTACTGACCTTCTTCTTCCGCTATATGCCCAAACTTATCGAAGAAGGCCACATGTACATTGCCCAGCCGCCGCTCTATCGCATCGAGCACAAAAAACAAGCGCGTTACCTCTACGCTGATGCAGATAAAGAGGCTTATATCAATGAACTGGGCAAGGATGCCGAAAAGATAACCATCCAGCGCTACAAAGGTCTGGGCGAAATGAATCCCGTGCAGTTATGGGAGACAACCATGAACCCGGCCAACCGCACCCTGTTACTGGTCAATATTGAAGATGCGGCAGAAGCCGACCGCACCTTTGATATGCTCATGGGCGACGCAGTGGACCCACGCAGAAAGTTTATCCAAACTCACGCCAAACGGGTGCGCAACCTGGATATTTAGTTTTTTATCAGTTACGGTGAGGTAGTTATGAATAAAAAAATGCGGCCATTCTCCGAGCGCCTGGAAGCCTACCTGGGGGTGCTGGTATTTCTATACCAGGGTCTCGTACTGGTCGCATTTATAGCTATGCCCTTCCTGGCATACAATTTCTACAATACGCCTTTTCCGGGAGCTTTCTTCGAACACACCCTGGTGGTTAACAACATCAAGCCGCCGGGTGAACAACGCTGGGAACTATACAAGCAGGGCGCAAAATTTGGCGATCAATTGATCGCCATCAACGAACAGCCGGTTCAAACCGCCGCCGAAGTACGGCAAATTTTGAAGGGTTACTTTCCCGGCGAAACCCACACTTTCACTTTGCGCTCCCAGGATGGGGTTGTTCGCGATTTCGAGGTGGTCCTGACCCGCTTCGAACCCCAGGATTTGCTCTGGTTCTTTTTCATCCCCTTGTTTGTTGCCCTGGTCTTTGTGGGTGTTGCCCTGTGGATTTACAGCCTGCGCCGCACTGAGACTTCAGGGCGCGCCTTTGCCATGCTGGGAACTTCTGTAGCGGTGGTTATCGGCAGCTTATTTGAACTGCATACAACCCACTACCTGAGCATCTTATGGTCGTTTTCTGTGCCCATTGCCGGGGCAGCGATGATCCACCTGGGGCTGGTATTTCCACAAGAGGCGCGCATCGTAACGCGCCGTCCCTTCTTGCGTTGGGCAGGTTATGTCATTGCCTTCGGACTGGGGCTTTACTCGCTGACGGCAATCGGAAATATGCAATCGCCATACGCCTATATCACGATATGGCAATATTCATACCTGCTCACAGCCGTTGGCATGCTGACCTATCTGGGGATCATGTTCTATCGCCTGTCCCCCGGTTCCTCGCCGGTGGTTCGCCAGCAAGCCCGCACAGTTTTGATCGGCTCGCTGTTTTCTTTTGGCCCGATCATTATCTACCTGCTGATCGCAGCTTTCGTGGTTACAGATTTTAGCAACCTGCTCTTCCTCCCGATTGTCATTTTCCCCATTGTTACCGGTTATACAGTCCTGCGCTACCGGCTGGTTCGTACCGATTACATCATTGGGCGCTCTTTATTGTATGCTTTGCTCTCATTGATGGCTCTTTTGGGCTACCTTGCCCTGGCGATTGGAACCTCCGTCCTGTTTGGCAGTGTAGTCAGCAACCCGCTGGTGATCGCCCTGGCCGTTTTCCTTTCAGCGTTGTTGCTAAACCCAATTCGGACGCGCCTGCAAGAGATCATTGACTCGATCTTTTTCCGAGGCGAGCGCGCCCACCAGGAACGTATCAAGGCCTATACCCGCAACCTGACAGCCGCCGTTGACCTTCAACAGGTTCTGTCTATTCTGCGGGAACAGATCACGGTTAGCCTGCTGCCGACCCAACTGCATATATACACTTACGATCTGGCAAACGACCAGTATATTTCTTCGCCCGATGAAATGGGCCGGGCCACAAGCGATATTCGCTTTTCGGCCAACAGTCCCCTGGTTCAGGTTTTACGCAAAGAAAAACTGCCCCTGTTTTTCGAGCCGGAACGCATTCCGGCAAACATTCAGTCAGAGCGGGCGCGCCTGATATTGCTCGGCGCGCAATTCCTTGTTCCGATGCCTGGACGCGAACGTCTGGTTGGCTGGCTGGCCGTTGGAGAACGTTTGTCGGGGGAAGCCTACGACAGCGCCGATATCGCATTCCTGGAAGCCCTGGCCGGTCAGGCCGCTGTCGCCCTGGAGCGCGCCCAGGCGCTCAGCAACATGGAACGGCGTGTGCACGAAATGAATGTCCTTGCTCGTATTTCGCAGGGCATTAACATTACCCTGAACTTCGACGATATTCTCGAATTAATTTATGCCCAGACCAGCCAAATTATCCCTGTTTCAGACCTGAACTTGATTCTGTTCAGCGAAGCCACCCAAAACACCTATTATGCCTTTTACCTGGAAAACGACGAGCGCGTACCTTCTCGTGAGAATGTTCCGCTGCTCCCCAAAAGCACGCTCGGCCAGGAAGTCATCGCTTCGCGGCGGGCCATGCTAACCCAGGATTTTTTCAGCCAGTGCCAGATACTGGGGGTAACACCGCACAGCAAAGGTTTACATGCCTGGCTGGGCGTACCGCTTAATACCGGCTCTGAAACACTGGGCGCATTATGTATCGCCACGCGCGACCCGGATGTTATTTATACCAACGCGCAAATGGACCTGTTGCAGGCAATCGCCGACCAGGCCGCAGGCGCAATTGTCAAATCGCGGCTAATTCAGGAGACTGAACGCCGCGCCCAGCAATTATCAACATTGAACGTTATTACCCGCCAGTTGACCTCCACGCTTGAGCTGCAACCGCTTTTGAAAAATATCCTCGAAAGCGCGGTCAATATTCTCAACACGGAGGCCGGGAGTCTGTTCCTGGTTGACGAGCAAACCGATGAACTTATTTTCCAGGTAACGGTCGGCCCCGTTGCTTCCAACCTGGTTGGGCAACGCTTGCCGCCCGGAACCGGCTTTGTCGGCAAAGCCGTTGACACGCGCCTGCCGGTCATTGTCAACGATGTCCAATCCACCCAGACCTGGAATTCTGAGACAGACAAGCAGACCGGGTTCATTACCAGGGCCATCCTGATCGTTCCAATGGAAGTCAAAGACCGCATCATCGGTGTGATCGAAATCATCAACAAGCGCGATGGCCTTCCCTTTGGCATCGACGACCAGAACCTGCTCTCCGCTTTTGCCGGACAGGCAGCCGTAGCCATCGAAAATGCCCGCTTGTACACCCTGACCGACCAGGAATTGACCGCCCGCGTGGAAGAACTCTCGGTAATGCAGCGCATCGACCGGGAACTGAACGCCAGCCTTGAACTGGATCGCGCCATGCGCATCACCCTGGATTGGGCCATGCGCCAGTCGAAAGCGGACGCCGGTTTTATCGGCTTTGTGCAAGACCGCGGGGTCGAAATTATGGCCCACAATGGCTACCAAAAAGAAATAAGCAATTACAGCGAATCCATGATCCCGCTTGAACACCCGGCCATCAACGAAGCGATTTCCAGCGGCCAACCCCGGCGTATTGTGATGGAAAATATCAGCGGGATGGGCACCTTCCTGAAGGGCGCGCGCAGCCAGATGGTCATCCCCATTCGACGCGAGGTTCGCGTCATTGGCCTATTCCTGCTTGAAAGCAATTCTGCCGAGCGTTTCCAGCAAGACGAGTTGGACTTTCTCAGCCGTCTGGCCGACCACGCCGCAATCGCAATTGCCAACGCCCAACTGTACGCGCAAATCGACGCCGCCAACAAAGCCAAGAGCCAGTTTGTTTCCTTTGTGGCCCACGAACTCAAAAACCCGATGGCCTCCATCAAAGGCTATCCCGAATTGGTGACCGGCGGTATGGCCGGGCCAATCACGGATATGCAATCCAAGTTCCTGGCTACGGTGCGCAGCAATGTCGACCGCATGAACACCATTGTTTCAGACTTAAGCGACTTGAACAAAATCGAAGCCGGCATGTTGAAGATCGAGTTCAAGCCCACATCCGTGCCAGAAGTTGTCGAAGAAGCTGTCCGTTCGACCAGGCGGCAGATCGAAGATAAAGAACAGAAGGTCGATATCAACGTCCCAGATAAATTGCCGCTGGTCTGGGCCGACCGCAACCGCATGATCCAGATTGCGGTTAACCTTGTCAGCAACGCCACCAAATACACCCCCAATGGCGGCAACATCATTATCGGAGCCGAAAATTCTTCGCAACAATCCGACACAGGCGAAGAAACCCAGGTTGTCCACTTTTGGGTCAAAGATACCGGCATTGGTATTGGGCCCGAAGACCAGGCAAAGATTTTCCAGCAGTATTTCCGCACCGAAATATCGAAAAGCCAGGCTACGGGCACCGGCCTGGGCCTGAACATCACCAAAAACCTGGTCGAAATGCAAGGCGGCAAAATCTGGTTTGATAGCGAGGTTGGAAACGGAACAACCTTCCACATATCCATCCCGCTGGCTGAGAACTAGGAGATAGATCCATGACTTTAGTCGCTGCTGTCGGACATGCCCAATCCCTGGATGCGCGCGAAGCCAGCCTGCAAGCCGCCCATCATGCCCTCAACCAAATGGGCAATACCTCGCCATCCCTGGCGATCATCATCAGCCCCTATCGCTTCGATGCCCAAATGGTGTTGAGCGGCGCAACCAGCCTGCTTTCCAACATTCCAATTCTGGGATTTAGCAGCCCTGCAGCCCTGACTCACTTTGGTTACCATACAAATACCGTCATCGTCGCCCTGTTAGGCGGCGAGGATATTCAGGCAGAAACCCACTGGTTCCCAAACTACTCACAGGCAAGCGCCGACACAGCCACCCGCCTGCAACAATTGATCGGTTATGAACAGCGCCCGGTTAAAGGGATTCTCACCTTTGCCGATGGCCTGAATGGCAACACGGAAGAATTCTGCCAGTCGCTGGCGCCAACGATTCCAATTTTTGGCGGCCTGGCTGCCGGTGATTTTCAGAGCAATATCAGCTACCAATTTGCCGGGGTACAAAGCGGCAACGGTGGTATGGCAAGCGCTTTTCTGCGCGGCGATTACAAGTTTGGCGTTGGTTATGGGCACGGCTGGAGTCCGATCGGCAACCACTTCCGAGTGACTCGTTCACGCGGATTTTGGCTGCGCACCCTGGACGGCCGTCCTGCATCTGAAGCCTACGCCAGTTTGTTTGGACATACCGCCCGCGAGTGGGCTTTCCCACCCCTGAATTACACCACCCGCATCTATCCACTTGGGTTTGAACAGGCCAACTCTGAAGAAATGCAAATCCGCGCCCCGTTGCGCGTCGAAGCCGACGGTAGTTTTCGCATGAACGCCCCATTGCGGGATGGCTCGGATGCTTATTTAATGGTTGGTAATGCATCTGCCTGTCTCGAATCGATTAAGAACGCCGTAAAACATGCACTGCTTGGCCTGGAAGGCGCCAAACCGGCATTTGCTCTGGTGCTGGCAGATATTTCCTGGCAAATGCTGCTCCAGTCCAAACCGGGCGCAGAAATTAAAACAATACGAGATATCTTGGGCCAGGAAGTACCCATTGCCGGCGGCTACACCCTCGGGCAAATTGCCCCTGCCCGCCACGCAGATGAGTCCCCCCAATTCTTGAACCAGCATTTTATGATTATCATTTTTGGTGAAAATTCAGGCGAATAACCCTTAAATCTTTGTGATTACTGCACAACCCAACGGGGCGGGAAAACAAAAAACGGAGAAAAATGAATACCAAAGACGCTTTAATTAAGAAACTGCAAGACAAAACCGCAAAAATCGGTATCCTGGGCATGGGCTATGTGGGCATGCCCCTGGCAGTGGTTTTTGCCGAAAAGGGCTTCAATGTTTTGGGCATCGACCCTGACAACCGCAAGGTTGATACTTTCAAAAAAGGCATTTCCTACATCCAGGATGTGCCTTCTGAAACCATGGTGCGGCTGCACAAAGCCGGGAAACTCGATATGAGCGCCGACTTTGCCGCCCTGGCAGAGGTGGATGCGGTCAGCATTTGCGTGCCGACCCCTCTGCGCAAAACCGGCGACCCGGATATGTCCTTCATCGTTTCGGCGACCGAGGAACTGGCCAAACACGTTCACAAGGGCATGGTCATCGTGCTCGAATCGACCACTTATCCCGGCACGACCCGCGAGCTGATGGTTCCCATGCTGACCGAGAAATCGGGCCTTGTGGTCGGCGAGGACATTTTCGTCTGTTTCTCGCCCGAACGGGTCGACCCCGGCCGCAAAGACTGGACTACCTACAACACCCCCAAGGTGATGGGCGGCATGACCCCGGCCTGCGTCGAAGTGGCGACCGCCTGGTACAGCGGCGCGCTCGAAACGGTCGTGCAGGTTTCCTCCGCCGAAGCCGCTGAAATGGCGAAATTACTCGAAAACACATTCCGCATGATCAACATCGGGCTGGTTAACGAATTGGCCATGATGTGCGAGCGCCTGGGCGTGGATGTCTGGGAAGTGATCGACGCCGCCGCTTCCAAACCCTTTGGCTTTATGAAGTTCACCCCCGGCCCCGGCCTGGGCGGGCACTGCATCCCGATCGATCCGCTCTATCTTTCGTGGAAGATGCGCGAACTGAATTACACCGCCAAATTCATCGAACTGGCCTCCGAGATCAACACCAATATGCCGCGCTATGTTGTCAGCCGCGTGCTGGATGCGCTCAACGACCGCGCCAAGCCGCTTAACGGCAGCAAAGTCCTCGTGTTGGGCGTCGCCTACAAGCCCGATATCGACGATGTGCGCGAATCGCCGTCCCTGGATGTGATCGCCCTGCTCGAAAAGAAGGGCGCGCACGTTCAGTATCACGACCCGTTCATTCCCAGCTTCCGCACCCATGATGGCGGCGTGATGAACAGCATCAGCGAAGCCGAATTGATGCCCGCCGTCCGCGCGGCCGATGTGGTCATCATCATCACCAACCACAAAGCTTACGATTACAAAGCCATTCTTGAAGCGGCACAGTTCATCTTCGACAGCCGCAATGCGCTTGGCAAGCTCGGCAAAGAGAATCCAAAAGTCGTGCGTTTATAGCGTGTCAGGTTTTTTAGGTGTCAGGTGTCAGGTCAAACCTCGCCTGGCACCTGATGTTTTTTAGCCTGACCCCTGATACAGGAGTCTTATGTCAAACTATCTTGTTACTGGAGCCGCCGGGTTTATCGGCGCGCGAACATCCGAAATGCTGCTCGGGCAGGGACACACCGTCACCGGCATTGACAACATGAACAACGCCTACGACCCGCGCATGAAAGAATACCGCCTGCGAAAACTCGAAGCCATTCCCGGCTTTACCTTCGTCCGCGGTGATATTTCTGACCGCGCGATAATTCGCAATTCGCAATTCGTAATTCGTAATTTCGACGGCGTCATCAACCTGGCCGCCCGCGCCGGGGTCCGTTACAGCGTGGAGGATCCCTGGATCTTCATCGACTCGAACCTGACCGGGACCTTGAACATGCTCGAAGTCTGCCGCCAGAGCGGAAACTGTAAATTCATCCTGGCCTCGACCTCCAGCATTTACGGATCGAATCCGCCCTACCCGACGCCTGAATCCGCTTCGAGCAGCGAAGTGCTGCAGCCCTACGCCGCCAGCAAAAAGGGCGCGGAGGTGCTGGCGCACAGCTATCACCACCTGTACGGGATCGACACTACCATCCTGCGCTTTTTCACCGTCTACGGGCCGGCCGGACGCCCCGACCTGGCCATCTTCCGCTTCGTGCAGTGGATCCTCGAGGGCCGCCCGGTGCGCATCAACGGCGACGGCAACCAGTCCCGTGGATTCACCTACATCGACGACATCGCCCGCGGCATCATTGCCGCCCTGAAACCGGTTGGCTATGAAGTCATCAACCTGGGCGGGCACGAAGTCATCACGATCAACGACCTGGTGACCTTGATCGAAGACATCACCGCCAAAAAGGCGACCGTCGAGCACGGCCCGCCCAACCCGGCCGATATGTTCACCAACTGGGCCGATGTTTCCAAAGCGCGCGAAATGCTCGGCTGGTCGCCGGAATATGATATGCGCCGCGGCACTGAAAAACTGGTCGAGTGGTATCTGGCCGAACGCAGTTGGGCCAAAGACGTGCTTACCCCGTAATTTGTAATTGGTGATTGGTAATTTTTTAATCGGAATACATCAATTACCATTTACCAGTCACCAATTACCATTTTTCCCATGTCCATTTTCTCAAAATTGAAAGACATCTGGCAAACCGACCCGCTTTTACGCCGGGTGGTCAAAAGCAGCGGTGTTTTGTTTTCCGGCAGTTCGTTGGGGATTTTATTCAGTCTGGTAGCCAGCGCTTACGCCAGCCGCGCCCTGGGCGTGGTCGGATTCGGCATACTGGGCGCAATCACCGCGTTTGCCGCAGTCGCAGACAAGATTCTATCCTTCCGCATCGGGGAATTGGTCATCAAGTACAGCGGCGCAGCCCTGGCTGAAGGCGACAAGCGCCGGGCAGCAGCCGTCTTCAAAACCGCCGCGCTGACCGAATTGGGCGTTTCGCTGCTTTCTTACCTGCTGATTATACTTTTCGCGCCGCTGGCGGCCCTCTATTTTGCAAAAGACGCCAGCTTGGCCCCCTATTTCATTTTTTATGGGTTAATTGTCCCTGCCGGATTCATTTTCGAATCTGGCAGCGCCTTGCTGCAAATCGGCGGGAATTTCCGCTCACAGGCCGCGCTCAACCTTTCACAGAGCGTAGTCACAGCCGCCATCGTCGTCTATGCCTTCCTAAGCGAAAGCGGATTGCTGGTTGTGCTGGCCGCCTACCTGGTTGGGAAAACCATCCTCGGCTTTGGATACGCCATCTTTGCCCTGCGCCGCGCCCGACAGTTGTTCGGCCCCGGCTGGTGGAAGATCTCGTTCGCACACCTGCCGCCCCGCCGCGAGTTCTGGGGATTTGCCTTCTCGAGCAATTTCTCTGGCTCGGTAAACCTGTTCGTGCGCGACAGCGACATTTTGTGGATTAATTACTTTCTCAACCCTGAGCAGGGCGGCTACTACAAACTGGCCCTGGCCCTGATTGGTTACATGATGATGCCGATTGACCCCTTCATCAAAACCAGTTTCCCCGAAATCACCCGCGCGATTGCCGAAAAAGCCTGGGGACGGCTCAAAAACCTGCTGCGGCGGCTGACATTTATCTCCGGCACGGTTTCGCTTGGGTTTGGCCTGGCGCTGGTTTTGCTGGCAGAGCCGATCATTTTTCGCTACATCTACGAGCCGCAGTTCCTACCTGCGGTTGTCCCGGCGCTGATTTTGCTGGTGGGCTATGGCACGGCCAACACACTCTTCTGGAACCGTCCGCTCATCCTGGCCCTCGGACATGCCACTTTTCCGCTGGTGGTCATGGTAGTGGTCGGGGCCGCAAAAATCGCTCTCAGTTTCGTACTCGTTCCGCGCTACGGCATGAACGCCCAGGCCGCGCTGATGTCGGGCTATTTTGTCATCTCAATTGGCATCATCGTCTGGCGCGGACTGGCCGAGATCAAGCGCAAAGTACACTCAGCGCAGTAAAAAATTCCGGGTTGATGAAAGATTGCAAACAGAATGTCGAATGATGTCGCGCATAAAAGCTGGTGGCAAATTTTTGAGGTGGTTTTTGGCCTTCCTTTTCTTCTTGCGATCGCTTTGCAATGGTTTGTACCCATCTCACTCTCACGCGGATTCATCACGCCGGCCCGCATACCGGCAGGCGCGATTCTCGTTGTTGCCGGTATCAGCTTTGTAATCCTTGCGCGCCGTGAATTTGCGCGCCATGCTCAACCCACGGACCCTGGCCTGCCGACGAGCAAGGTTATTTTTACGGGTGTTTTCTCCATCTCAAGGAATCCGCTCTACCTGGGCGGCGTTTTCGCTCTGGCGGGGGTTTCTCTCCTATTTGACCTTCCCTGGGGTTTGATCCTGCTCATCCCCTCCATGGTTGCCTGTCATTACATCCTTATCGCGCCGGAGGAAGCTTATCTGGCTGCCAGGTTCGGTGAGCAATACCGGGCCTACACCGCGACAGTCCAGCGCTGGGTTGGCCGCAAATAGGGAAAAGGATGAAAACAGCTTGTCAAAAGTGGTTGCAGGAATGACCATCTCTCTGAATGGATTTGTCAATCACAGCAGCGGCAGTATCGAGCCTTTGTGCCCCCTTTTATGCTACAATTTTTGCATAGTTGGGGGCATTTGACCCCAAAAGCCAGTTTTTGCAGCCGAATTTCCCTGCCAGACCAGCGGTCAGCAAGTAGACCGCTGCGGTTTTTTCGCAAGCCCCTCCGCCCAAAGGCGGGTTAACGGCGGGTTTGAAATAATAGTTAGCCCGCTATTCACTATCATCGAGAAGGAAAATCTATGTCACCATCGTTGAAGCAAGTGTCTCTCCTCGCCATCATTTGCACACTTATTTTTTCGGGTTGTGCAACCATAATTCAACCCACGCCAACGGCAATCCCAACTTCAACTTTTACCCCCACTGTTACTTTTACGCCTACATTATCCCCAACAAACACTCCACTCCTAACAAGTACAAAACTGCCATCTTGTGATGCTGACCAGACGATAAAAAATCTGAAATCAAAAATTTCTTATCGTGAATCGGTAGTCTTTTACAATAAATTTCAAGGCACATCATTTTTAGTGATTTGGTTTGTAGACCCAGAAATTAATCCGACCCCAAAAGAAAGTGAAATAGCCCCAAATGCCGAACTTGCTATTCGGAATGCTCTTATCTTGAGTCAAGAATTGAACACATCAGATACTTGTATCAGCAGGTTGTTTGATAAGATAAATGCAGTTGTGGTAGACAAAAACTATAATGGCTGGGTTTCTGGCCAAATCAGCCCAACCGATTTACCATCAACCGTTGATGCTGACGAGAAAAAACTTGATGAAATTGCTAAACTGTATCAAATAGGATATTTAAGAGACAAAGTTACTGCCAAAGTAAGCTCCGCTCCTTCTAATAGTTGTGCGTGGACAGATGCAAAAAAGAATATCCAAAATCACTTTTCATCTGAACGCGAAAATGTTGCCTTTTACTATGTGCTAGATGACGCAGGCGTTAATGTTTGGGCGCAATGGGATAGTCAGCCAGAGTTTCTACAGTTAAACCTTCCCGCGTCTATTATGAACGTGGCTATGGAAATTAAGTGTTTATTTCCAGAACCAGATAGAATAATATTTAACATTGTTGATAAATCTGGAGAAATGCAAACCATTGGGTTTTGGAATTGGGCCGATATACAGGAACAGAACCTCGGCCAAATACAAGTTGTATACCAGAAGTGAATATCTTCAAATAAAATGCGCCCAACATCACGCATCCCAGACTCCCCAAGTGGCGGATTTGGCGTTTGGCGGCTTTGCCCGCCACGCTGTCCCGAAGGTTTTACGGTAAGCTTGCACTTGCCGGTGAAATCAGCTTTTGGCCCGACTTTGACGCAATAAGCAAATGGCTATTGAAATAATATTAGCATTATGCTAACATAGAGACGTGTACAAAATCACCTACACCACCCAGGCCGTTAAGGCCCTGCTCAAAATGCCCCGAAATACGGCTAATTTAATTCGGGAAAAAATGGAGCAAGTCGCTGTTGACCCATTTGCAACCATTTCAAATGCTAAAAAACTGCAAGGTCGGTCAGGGTATCGGTTACGGGTTGGCGATTGGCGCGTGATTTATGAAATCAATAAAGACGAAGTGATAATTATTGTTATGAAAATTGCCCCGAGGGGCGAGGTATACAAATGAGCGTACAAGTGATCAAACAAGGCGATAAGCCGGAATGGGCAGTCGTTCCTTATAAAATCTATCTGGAACTGGTCGAAAAAGCTGAAATGCTGCAAGATGTTCAAGACTATGACAGCGCGAAGGCGGCCTTGGAGCGCGGCGACGATGAATTGGTTCCAAGTGAAGTCGTTTATGCCATTTTGGATGGCGAAAACCCGATAAAAGTCTGGCGTGAGTATCGCGGAATGTCGCAGCCGGCAACCGCTGAAAAAGCGGGGATCAGTGTTCCGTATTTGTCGCAACTGGAAACCAATAAGCGCAAAGGCTCACTTAATGTTTTATCGGCCATTGCCAAAGCGCTGCAAGTTTCTCTTGAAAACATCGTTTCTTCGCAACCTTAAATCAGGCGAGTACCGGGTAGACGTGGATTCGACGTCTTGCGGCTTTTCCCGCCACGTTACGCCCTTGCCAGCACTCACAGGCAAGCCGCCTAACGTTTGCCGTCTTGAAGTTTCTTTACAAAGGATGTGTTTTTATGAAAGAAATTTTCGCAGCATATTATCATCCAACCCCTGATGAATTTAAAGGATTATGGGATCAAAGTATTTTCATTTTTGATACAAATGTTTTTTTAAATCTATATCGGTATTCAAAAAATACACTGGATGGAATATTAAATCTTTTTGAGACATTATCCGATAGAGCCTGGATGCCCCATCAAGTCGCTCTTGAATATCAAGATAATCGTCTGAATATTATTCAAGGACAAGAACGGCCTTACAGAGAAATCCCCAAAATCCTGGATGAAACGAAAAGGAAAATCCAAGATGCCTTATACACAGAGCATCTATCAATAGATGTAAATGAATTAAACACAAAAATTGAAACATCTTTCAATTCGATTACCCAAGATTTGCAAAGCCATAAGGAGTTACATCCTGATCTCTTTGCTGACGATTATATTAGAGAAAGAATCTCGAAACTTTTCGCCAAAAAAACAGGATTACCTTATTCTCAAGACGAGTTAACCAAGATTTATAAAGATGGTGAAGAAAGATACAAAAATCAAATTCCTCCGGGCTATAAAGATTTAAAAGATAAACAAGGTAAAGTGAAAAGATATGGGAACTTGGTTATCAAGAGCGAATATGGAGATTTCATAGTGTGGAAACAAATCATCGATCACGCGATTAAAGAGAAAAAGCCGGTTATTTTTATAAGCGATGACCAAAAAGAAGATTGGTGGTGGATATCAGGAAGTCGGACAATTGGACCAAGACCAGAACTTATTACCGAATTTAAAGCATCTACAGGTCATTCTTTTTACATGTACACAATAGAGAAATTTATTAATTTTTCCCGAGAATACTTAAAAACTGTTGTGGATCAAAATATTGTAGATGAAGTCAAAGAAGTATCTGATGACCGATTAGCATGGAAAGATATAGTAATTGATGCTTTAAAAGATCTTGGTGGCGTAGCACCTCTAGTAGATATTTATAGTTATATTGAACACACAACACCACGAGAACTTCCCAAAACTTGGACGGCTACAATTCGACGAACGCTACAAACTTTTTCATCAGATACAGAGACCTACGCTGGCGGCGATGATTTGTTTGCACATCTAGGTAGGGGTTTATGGGGTTTGCGTAACAGCGCAGATACTTCGACAACCACCACAACAAAACTTGATCAGGAACAATAACAGTAAGCCAACGCTGCAATCACAGGACTTCGAAAACCATCGGGACAGGTCACGCGGGCGTCAAGCTCTGACAAAAAATTGAATAAAAAAGACCCCGCGCTAAAATTGAGCGCGGGGTCTTTCAGTATCATGCAGCCTTAAACAAAATACTGCTCGTCGACATCCTGCCAGGACTCATCGTCGCGGACGAACATGAACTCGCCCAGCAGCGGGTGTACACGCCGGATCTCCTCGGCCATGCGCTGGGCAATTTTTCGGATCGAGAAATGGGCGTTGGCCGCCGAGCGCAACTGGCAAAAATGGTAGGCTGTGCGCAGGTTGAAGGAAGCCAGCACGCGCCGGTGGTAGCCGTTCGGCACAACGTACTGGGCCACATCCGGGTTGAAGGCGGCCAGTTTGCGGTAGGCCTCGCCAGCCGAGTCCATGGCGGCGCGGTAGTCGGCTTCGAAACCGGCCTCAACGATGCGGCGCGGGGTGGCGTAGCCCAGGTCGCAGGTCAGGCGCTGCGGGGTCTGGGTCATCATGCGGTGGCGTTTAAATTCGGCATAGGCGCCCTGGTCCATCAGCAGATCAAAGGTAAACGTCCCGTATTCCAGCTCGCGCAGGGGGATGTCGTAGCGGGTTAAACGCCCGAGCAAAGATTCGGCCCACTGCCGGCGGACAGGCTCGGCTGCGGCGCGCACCGCGCTCAGGGCCTGGGTGTAGGGAATGCCGCTGAAGCGGTAAAGGGCCGCCGCCAGGATCTTCTCCTCGCCATATTCGTCATAATCGATCAGTTCACAGAACCGGGAGGTCTGTTTGGCAGGCGGCAGGGCCAGCGCGGACAGTTCCCTGACGCTCTCGAGCAGGTAGGGCACGGCCTCGGCATATTTGACCAGGGTCGGGATCTCGCCTTTGGCTTCGCGCTTGATCTCTTCGCCGATCTGGCGCACTTCGGCCAGCGGGTGCGAAAGCAGTTTGCGGAGGGTGTTCTCGATCACGCGCCCATTGGCGGTCATGCCGACGTTGGCGTTGGCGGCGGCGGGCAGCAGGAAGCGGCAGGCGTCGACATACTGTGAGCGAATACGGCGGTCGTAGGCTTCGTCGCTCTCGTTTTCGCGGCGCGGCGCTTGTTGGGTGGCCAGGGCCTTGACCGGTTCGAGCGAGCGGGCGTAGGCATCAAAGAGCGACTGCACCGTGCCCACGAATTCATCCTTGAGCGGATGGCCGTCCAGCTCGGGCGGGACGGTGAAATCGCCGGCGCCCCATTTCTGGTAGCGGGTCGATTTCTCGGTGTAGGAGGCCAGCCGGTTCGATTCGATGGCTTCGATCGCGACCCGTGAGACGTTTTCGAGGGCCAGGTGCAAAACAGCGTGCTCGGCGACCGAGGCGTGGCCGTAGCCGACCACCCATTTTTCGTGAAATTTGGCACTTTTTTCGTCATTCAGTTCGGCGGCGATCTCTCGAAACGACTCAGGCGAGCGCGAGGTTTTGGCAAAAGCGACCGCGATGGTTTCGGGCGAAAGAGCTTTTGGCGAAAGCAGGTAAATTTCACGTTTTGGCATGTCTGGCTCCGGGGGATCAAAAATTTGAGTGAATATACCATGTTCCTGGCCTGTCTGCGATTGCAGGAACGAATGAAACAGGGCGATTGCATCTAAATCCAGATTTGCTATGATTTTGCAGACTCGCCAACGGGCTACCCACAGGGTGCTTCGCAAAAGCCCTGGCTCATTTCATGGAAGCCCCTACGGGGCTAAAAGCACTAGTCCGAAGGACTTTCATGCCATGAGTAGCGGCTTTAGCCGCGCGGAAACCGGCAAAAGTTGATGATTTCCAACGGATGCGACTGCCCTTCAAAAAGCTTTTGATTCTCGCGGCTCATTATGGCGTAAAATAGTCTTATGAATACCATCTTACGCGAACGCGATTTTTCGGGGCATCTCTTTCAACTGGTGCAGGGTGACATCACCACTGAAACGGTGGACGCCATCGTCAACGCCGCCAACTCGTCCCTGCGCCACGGCGGCGGGGTGGCCCGGGCGATCTCAGAGCGTGGCGGCGAAAGCATCCAGCGCGAAAGCGACGCCTGGGTAAAAAAGAATGGCCCGGTCAGCTACAACGAACCGGCCGTGACCGGCGCGGGCGACCTGCCCTGCCAAATCGTCATCCACGCGGTTGGACCGGTCTGGGGCGAGGGGGACGAAGAAGCCAAGCTGGCGGATGCCGTGCTGGGGGTTCTGGCCCTCGCCACGCGCCTCGAGCTTTCCAGCCTGAGCCTGCCCGCCATTTCGACCGGCATTTTCGGCTTCCCCAAGGAACTCGCCGCGCGGATCATTTTTTCCACGATGGAAGCCTTTTTCGCATCCCAGGCCGATTCCCCGCTCAAACAGGTTCGCCTGGTGCTCTTCGACCAGCCGACCCTCGATGTTTTTCTGGCTGCCTGGGAAACCTGACAGGTTTTCCGGTGCTTTTGACAGCCAATTCTCAACGCGACGCAGGCTATTTTGCCAAGCAAGAACCTTATAAAACCTGTCAGGTTTAAAAACCATGATCACCTCCGCCCAAAACCCCAAACTCAAACTTGTCCGCGCCCTGGCCGGACGTCCCAAGGAACGCCGCGAAGCGGGCGCATTCCTGGCTGAAGGCGCGCGCCTGGTCGAGGAAGCCCTGGCCTCCGGCTGGCCGATCCGCTTTGTGCTGTATGCCCAGGGCCTGAGCGGCCGCTCGGCGCAGGCCCTCGAAGCGCTGGCGCGGGCCGGGGTCGAGACTGAATCGGTTGAAGCCGCCTTGTTCGACTCGGTCAGCGAGACCGAAAGCAGCCAGGGCATTCTGGCGGTGATGGAACTGTCCGTGCTGCCTGCGCCGCCCCAGCCGACTTTCACTTTGATCCTCGACCAGATCCGCGACCCCGGCAACCTGGGGACCTTGCTGCGCAGCGCCCAGGCCGCCGGGGTCGATTCGGTGCTGATCCCGCCTGAGACGACCGACCCGTTTGCGCCCAAAGTGGTGCGGGCCGGCATGGGCGCCCACTTCCGCTTGCCGGTCGAACGCGCCAGTTGGGAAGAGATCCGCGCCCGATTGGGCAAAACTCCTGTATACTTGGCAGAGACCGAAAATGCAATTCCGTGCTGGCAGGCCGATTTTAAATCCGCGCTCGTGCTGATCGTAGGCAACGAAGCCGATGGGGCCAGCCCCGAAGCCCGCGCCCTGGCAAGCCAGAACGTGATCGTCCCCATGCCCGGCAAAATGGAATCGTTGAATGCGGCGGTGGCCGGCTCGGTGCTGATGTTCGAAGTGGTACGGCAGAGAAGTTAATTTTTGTTATCCCGGAGCACTCTTATGAAAATTCGTTCGATCACTTACTTCTTCAACCCCGGTTGGCCCATCAATGACGAAAAAATGCAGGAGGCCGGGCGCTTTCTAACCGAGGCCAAAAGCGCCTACGAGGCCGAGGGCTTTGAAGTCCAGACCACGCGGGTTGCCAGCGTGCCCTTCCCGGTCATCCTGGATGAGCCGCTGATCGGCCTGACGATGCGCATGACCCAGAAACTCTCGGCGGCCATCAAAGCCCAGGGCATTACCTACGCCTCGCTCGGCCCGGCCCTGCCGGAAGTCTTTGAAAGTTATGAGCTGATCCCCGATTCGTTGATGCTTTCGGATAACATCTTTTTCTCCGGTGAAATTGCCACCGCCCAAAAGGGGATCTCCCTGCCGGCCATTCGGGCCTGCTCCGAGATCATTTTACGCAACCGCGATCTCAAGCCGGATGGCTTTGCCAACCTGCGCTTTACGGTGCTGGCCAATGTCGGGCCGGGCGGGCCATTCTTCCCGGCCGCCTACCACGAAGGCGACGGCACCTCCTTTGCGCTGGCGCTCGAATCGGCGGACCTGGCCGTGGAAGCCTTTGAGAACGCCAAAAATCTCGAAGAAGCCCGCAAGGGGCTGGCCTCCGCGATGACCCAGAACGCCGTGCGGCTGGTGAATGTCGCCAATGTGCTCAAGTATCAATTTTCGATCAAATTCGGCGGGATGGACTTCTCGCTGGCGCCTTTCCCCGAAGAAGGGCGTTCGCTGGGGACGGCTTTCGAACGCCTGGGCGTTCCGCGGGTCGGGTTGCACGGTTCGCTGGCGGCGGCAGCCTTCATCACCGAAGCCATGGATCGCGCCGATTACCTGCGGGTCGGTTTCAATGGCCTGATGATGCCGGCTCTCGAAGATTCGACCTTTGCCAAACGCGCCGCTGAAGGCGTTTTGACCGTCAAAGACCTGCTGATGTACTCCACCGTCTGCGGCACCGGGCTGGACACCATTCCGCTGCCCGGCGATGTGACCGCCGACCAGATCTCGGCCCTGCTGCTGGATATTGCGGCGATCTCGCTGCGCCTGAACAAGCCGCTGACCGCGCGCCTGATGCCGATCCCCGGTAAAAAGGCCGGAGACGAGGTCAACTTCGATTTCGACTACTTTGCCCCGAGCCGGGTGATGGCCCTCGAAAGCGAAGGCCTGAGCGGGTTCTTCGCGTCGGATGAACGTTTCAACCTAAAGGCGCGGGGATAATCCAAACATAATTTACAGCAAAAAGATGGAGAGTAGGGTTGCCTACTCTCCATCTTTTTGCTTAAATCCGCCAGTATTCGCCTCCGCCGCCTTCGCGCTCCATCAGTTTACTGCCGACCAGCTCGCGACGCAGGGTGGCGGTATCCTCGTGAAAGCCCGATAAGATTTCGTTAACCTGCTTTTCGCTGTAGCGCGTGCCCGGCTCGAAGGCCTTGACCACATAGCGCAGGATTGCCTCCAGCTTCTTGCGCTGGGCGGGGATGATGCGTAAACGCCCGCGGTCGTTGGTGTAATCGGTCACCACCTTGCGTTCGTAGGCGTCCATGTCCACATCTTTCAGGACGGTGCTGGCGTGTGCAGAAGTGAAGATGCGCTTGGTGGTGGCTTCCAGCGCCGCTTCGTTCAGGGAATAGACGCTGTAATATCCCTCGGCGCGCGCCGAGACCAGCCCGACCCGGTACAGTTTCGAAAGGTGGTGCGAGACTGTCGAGGCTTTCAACTCCAGCAGGGCGGCCAACTCCTCCACGCTGTAGGGCTTTTGGGCCAGCAGTCCGACAATTTTCAGGCGGTTGGCGTCGGCCAGGGCCTTGAATACGGAAACCAGTTCAGGGTTTTCTGCCATTTTTGCCTCCGCTCATGCCGGCCGATAATACCAGGATGTGTAGCTTTCAACGGGGCGATAGCCCAGTTTTTCCGCCAGGTTGCAGGATTCGCGGTTGGCGGCGTCCCAGTTGGGCCGCAGTCCGCGCTGCAGGCTGGCGAGCAGCAAACGGGCTGCCAGCGCGGTTGCCGCTCCCTGGCGGCGGTAGGGCTCGTCGACGAAGAGGCTGACTTCGATCCCCTGGCTGCATACCAGCGAAGCATACGCCAGCCCGATCAGCTTTTCGCCGTCCAGCAGGGCGAAGCCCGGCGCGCGCGCGGCAAAATCTGCAGCCGAATCGAAGTCGGACAGGTCAAAGGGACTATCCGACAGGCTGGCCAGATGCGAGGCCAGCTTTTCATCAATTGGCAGAATCGCATCGCGGTGCTTCGATTGCGCCAACAACCCGCGCAGATGTTCTTCAGACAGGTCCGCGCTGGAGAAGCTGTAACGGGTGAAGGCGGTCAGGCGCTCGCTGAAAACGGCCTGGACGGTTTCCAACCAGCCTGGCGCGGACGGCATCAGCAGGGCATAGGGCGGGAATTCTGCGGCCAGCTCTCGGGCTGAAGCTCCGCTGGCTTCCCCGGCGAAGTACCAGAATGGACCAATCACCAGCGCATAAGCGCTCGGACTGTTCTGGGAATCGACCAGCACCTTGCCGTGCTGGCCTTCGATCATGCAAGGGATGGACATATCCACCTGCTTGAGCGCTCGAAACACTTCGGCCAGTTTCAGCCGGTTGGCTTTACTTAGTTCAAGTTCAGGGTACATGCTGAACTCCCTTCTCCTGGTCGGCCGGATCGGTTGGCTCTGCGGGCCTCCAGTACTGCGAACCGTCGCTTTTGCGTTGCAGCAACCCCTGGTCGATCAGGTCGCGACGCAAGCCCGCAACATCTTCGTGGTAGCGGCGGATGATCTGGTTGACTTCCTTCTCGGTATAGATGACGCCCACGCTGAAGGCTTGCAGCAGATAAGCCAGGATCACCTGCAATTTGCTCCCTTGCATCGGCAATTGGCGGATGGAGCCGTCGGCGTTGAGATAGGATTTCAACACTTTGCGGCTTTTTTCATCCAGGCCGGGGTCGGGTTCGAAGCTGTGCGTTTCCTGTCTCTGCGCTTGTTGGATTTTTTCCAATCCAGCCGTGTCCAGCGCAAAGATATCGTCGTGATCGTGGCCGCTTTCCTGCACGCGCACCGCGCCGATGTGTTTGAGATAGGCCAGATGGTTCATCGCATCGCGGAAGGGGATGTTGAGGGCCTCGGCCACCTGTTTGATGCTGGCGGGGGCCTTGGTTAGAACCCCGATCACACGCAAACGGTCGGCGTGACCGAGGGCTTTTACAAAGTCGAGCATTTTATCTTGTTCCATGGTTATAGTACCTACTTTCGTCTAACTAATTCGATGTTTATCGAATTGATTTTATGCGATCCGTCGATTTTGTCAAGGGAAAACGAATATTTGATTTTGGCTGCGCGGCGCACAAAATAACAGGCAGCCAGGAATTATAGGTATAATGTTTCGAAACTATTCAGCCGTATGTTTTGGCCTTATTTTGCTATCAATTTGTCATTTCGAAGAAGCCGCGTAGCGGCGACTGAGAAATCTTGTACACATTGGGGAAGATTTCTCACCGCTGGGTCTCGACAAGCTCGACCACCAGCGGTTCGAAATGACAACTGACCGCTGAATAGTTATAATGTTTCAAAGATTCCAACTACGAGGTGAACCATGAACACAGCCCATGCATATTTTGAGGGGAAGATTGTTCCGTTTGGCGATGCCAAAGTCAGCATTGCCACCCACGGCCTGAACTATGGCACTGCCGCGTTTGGCGGCCTGCGCGGATATTGGAACGAGAGCCAGAAAAAGCTGTTCGTTTTTCGTCCGCTCGACCACTTCAAACGCTTCCTGCATTCCTCGAAGATGTTGTGCATGGAACTGCCGCATACCCCCGAAAGCCTGACCCAGGTGACGCTCGACCTGCTGCGCGCCGACAATTGGCAGCAGGATGTTTACGTCCGCCCCTTGTGCTACAAAGCCGACGCCGGCATCGGTGTGCGCCTGCACGATCTGCGCGACGAGGTCAGCATTTTCGCCACGCCCTTTGGGGCCTATGGCAAGAACGAGGATGGGGCGCATGTCACCATCTCATCCTGGCGGCGGATCGACGACAACGTCATCCCGGCACGCGGCAAGATCAGCGGGGCCTATGCCAACTCGGCCCTGATCAAGACCGACGCCATCCGGGCCGGGTTCGACGAAGCGCTGGTGCTCGACCAGAACGGGCATATCTCGGAAGGCACGGCGATGAACGTTTTCATGGTGCGCGATGGCGTGCTGATTACCCCGCCGGTCACGGACAATATCCTGGAGGGCATCACCCGCCGCACAGTGCTCGAGCTGGCGCGCGATGAACTCAAGATCCCGGTGGTCGAACGTTCGATCGATCGCACCGAGACCTATGTCTGCGAAGAACTGTTCCTGACCGGCACCGCCGCCCAGGTGACAGTCGTCACCAAGGTTGATTACCGCCAGGTTGGCAACGGCCAGCCCGGCGAGGTGACCCTCAAACTGCGCAAACTGTTCGATGATGTCGTGCATGGCCGGGTCGAGAAGTACGCGCACTGGAATGTCGGGGTGTGACCCCCTCCCGGCCTCCTGCCGGAAATCACGGCAGGCGAAACAGCCCCAAATGCCAAGAGCGGGAATTTGGGGGATGAGTTATAAAAAAAAAGCCCCTTCCCCCATTTTCGATCTTGAAAATGGGGGAAGGATGGGAAGGAGGTCATTGCGCCGTGTTGCCCCCATCGACCAGCAACAAATGCCCGGTCACGAAGGATGAATCGTCCGAAGCCAGGAAGAGCGCGGCGCGGGCAATTTCATCCGGCTGGCCGAAGCGCTGCATCGGGATATACGCCGCCGACTCGCGCATGGCCTCTTCGAGCGTGACCGGGTCGCTGCCTTCAAAATAACCCTTTTCGAGCCAGCGTTCGACGAACGTATCGCCAGGACAAACCGCATTGACACGGATCTTCTCATGAGCATGGTCGAGCGCCATGCTCTTTGTCATCAGGGCCACCGCGCCTTTGCTGGTCGCATAAGGCAGTGCGCCCTTGCCGCCGACCACCGCCCAATCGGAGGCGTTGTTGACGATCACCCCGCCGCCCGCCCTGCGCATTTCAGGGATGACCAGCCGGCACATGCGCCAGACCGCGGTCACATTTAGCGCCAGGGTCTGGGTCCAATCTTCTTCGCTGGTGCTCTCGGCAGTGCCTTTGGTGACGATCCCGGCGTTGTTGAACAGGATGTCGATCTGCCCGAATGCCTCGAGTGCGGATTCCACTACTCGCGCGCAGTCCCCGGCCTGGGTCTGGTCCGCTTCAACGAACAGGGCCCGGACTCCCCTTTGCCGGCATTCCGCTTCAACGGCTTTACCCAAATCCACGCGGCGCCCCGTCAAGACCAGGCTGGCGCCTTCATCGGCGAAAAGAAGGGCGGTTGCCCTGCCGATGCCGCTCGTCGCGCCGGTAATGATCGCCGTTTTACCAGTTAATTTGCCCATTGTGTTCTCCTGTCCTGCCTGAACCTGCCTTATGGTACAATCTCGCCGGTTATTTTTCAAAATTTGATGGAGGTTAAAGTGGAACGTTCTCTCGTGCTCGTAAAACCCGATGGCGTCCAGCGTGGGCTGGTGGGTGAGGTCATCTCACGTCTTGAACGGCGCGGACTGCGCCTGGTGGCGGCAAAATTCTTGCAGGTGCCGGCCGAGTTGGCCGAAACGCACTATGCCATTCACAAAGGCAAGCCGTTTTACGCCGGCTTGATTTCTTATATCACCGCTTCGCCGGTCATGGCAATGGTTTGGGAAGGCCCGAACGCGATCGCAGCCATCCGCCAGACGATGGGCGCCACCCGCCCCTGGGAAGCGGCTCCCGGCACAGTGCGGCACGATTTCGCGCTCGAGGTTGGCCGCAACCTGACACACGCTTCTGATTCGGTCGAAAACGGCGAAGCTGAAGCGGCGCTGTGGTTCAAGGCCGAAGAGCTGGTGAACTGGTCGCGCGCGGTCGATCCGTGGATCTTCGAAAAGTAGTTTTGGTTCCATCCCCTTAAAAAAGCAGGAGCGAGAATTTCTCTCGCTCTTGCTTTTTATTTATTAGGCCTCTTGCAAAAACCATCAAGGGTTGGCTTGTAAATGTCCTTCGACTGCGCTTTTTACATAAAGGTTCACGCCCTGAGCGGAGGGCGGAGCGTATTTTGCGCAGCCCGTAGTCGAAGGGCGCTCCGCTCAGGACTTATGTAAGAGATCTATTGCAGTTTCAGCAGGGTTTTGCCTTCGCGCCACAGTTCTTCGAGATTGTAATAAGCGCGTTGTTCGGGGGCAAAAACGTGCAGGATGACGTTGCTAAAATCGACAATCACCCAGCCGGCTGAGGCTTCTCCCTGGGGGCGGGCTTTGACCTGGTGTTTTTCGCGGGCCAGGTCAATGGCGCCATCGGCCAGGGCGTTCAACATGCGGTCGCTGCTGCCGGTACAGATGACGAAATAATCGGTAAAAGATACGACGCCTTGTAAATCCATCAAGACGATGTTTTCGCCTTTTTTGTCTTCAATGGCATTGACGATTGTGTGTGCTAATTCGAGCGGGTTCAGGGTTCACCTCTTTGGTTATGAATCAAGTTGAGCAAGCGGGATATGCGCAAGTGCGGTATAGCTGGGGCCTTGCGGGCGCAGATCTGAGCGAAAGAGTGTAACACTTTCCACGTCGATTGCGCCGAGTTGTCCGATCTGGTAGTTTTGCAGCGCCGGACGCAACCGGGTCTGGTCGGCTTCTTCGCGGACGCGGCCCAGCGTCAGGTGCGGGTTGAAGGGCTTTTCTTCGGCAGGGTAACCAAGCCGGGCGCAGGCGGTTTCGATGGCGTGGTACAAACGGTCAAGGTCGGGTGGAGCCTGGATCCCAATCCACAAAACCCTGGGACGTTTGGGGTTGGGAAAGAGGCCAAATTCGCCGATCGAAATTTGAAAAGGCTCCTGCTGGTTGATGACCGCAGACAGGGAATGGATCAAACCTTGCAGACTGGCAGGCGAAGTATCGCCCAGGAACTTGAGCGTCAGGTGGATATTTGCAGCAGCCACCCAGCGAATTGCATGAGGAATGTCCCTTTGCAAGGCGGCGCTGTGTTCGGCGATGATGTTTTGCAGTGCTGGCGGGATTTCAAGCGCAATGAAAGCGCGGATCATGCTCATGGGTTGGGAGTCAGCGTCCCTGCAAAATACCTTCAACGGCCTGTTTCAGGTCGAGGAAGCCGACCGGTTTGGTCAGGTAGACCGAGGCTCCGGCTTCGAGCCCGGTTTTGATATCGGCTGGCATACTTTTTGCCGAGACAACAACAACCGGTATGCGCGATAATTCGGGTTTGCCGCGCATGATCTGGAGTATTTCAATGCCCGAGATTTCAGGCATCATCACATCCAGGATGACGATATCTGGTTTTTCCTGTTCGATAATGGAGATGGCCGGGCCGCTGGTATAGCTTTTAACAACGCGAAAGCCATTGACGCGCATCATTTCACCGAACATTTCAGCGGCATCGGGTTCGTCTTCGATAACGACAACGGTTTTTTGCGGTTCATTCATGCAGCACATCTCTCCAAATCAGGCTAAAAATAGCATACTCTTGAGGAAAAGGCAAGTTAAAGACTCTTTCCTCGCTCACGGCGCGTTTACAAAATCATTTCCAGGCTAAGATTCCATATTTTCTCTGCGACAGCCTTGTCATAACTGAGCGGATCAGAGGCGACTTCGCGAGCATCCACAAAGTATTTTCCCGTGACGCCTTCCACCTCGCGCGAGGATGCCAGGTAAATGCTGGTCGAGGCGCCGTCGTTGGTGTTCCTGGCGACAGGGGAAAGCAAGCGCAAGACCAGCCGCATCAGGAAGCCGTTATTTTTGCCAAACCCGCTGGCAACAAACCCCGGATGCAGGGCGTTGACCGTGACCCCGCTGCCTTCCAGCCGCCGGGCCAATTCGTAAGTGAACAGGATATTGCAGAGTTTCGACTGGCTATAAACCGCAAAACCGGAATAATTTTTTTCGTACTGAATATCTTCAAACTTGATTTTGGCCCCGCGATGGGCATCGGATGAGACATTGATGATACGCGCCGGAGCGCTGGCTTTAAGCACATCCAGGAGCAGGTGGGTTAGCAGGAAATAGTTAAGATGGTTGAGGGCAAAGGTCATCTCGATGCCATCTTTGGAAAGCTGGCGCGACATGAAAACACCACCCGCATTGTTGACGAGCACATCCAGCCGGGTATGGCGTTTCTTGAACTCATAGGCCGCGCGATGAATTTCTTCCTTTACAGACAAATCTGCGGCAATATATTCGATATTGCCATTGCCTGTCAGGCTTTTTATCTCATCCACAACCAGGGCGCATTTTTCAGGCGAGCGGCTGACAATTGTGACATGCGCTCCCTTGCGTGCCAGTTCGCGGGCAGTCACCAAACCTATCCCGGCAGTTGCGCCAGTAACCAGGACGGTTTTGTTTTGCATGGGTGTCGTCATAATTTTCTCCAAGACTTCTTCATTATAAACGCGTGTAAGCAAGTTCGCACCCCGAAAAATAGCCCCAAAATGCGGTGGCTTATCACGGGAATTTCTAAAGAGCATCAAATCAGGATAAAATCTATCATAAAAAGGAGACTCTCATGACCACATCCCCCGAAACCAATGAAGTAAAGCACAACTCCGCAGAGAACCGTTTTCAGGTCGAAATCGAATCACACCTGGCCGTACTCGAATACAAACTGGATGGCTCGACCATCATCTTTACCCACACCGGCGTCCCGTCAGCGTTGGAAGGGCGCGGATTGGGCAGCAAACTCGTCAGAGCCGGGTTGGACTATGCCCGCGCGCAAGGCTTAAGCGTCGTCCCGCTGTGTTCGTTCGTCGCCTCCTATATCCAAAAAAAACCGGAATACCAGGATTTGCGAAAAGCTGAATAATGAAGATATAACAAAAACTGCCGTTGAGCGGCAGTTTTTTGTTGCTTATCTGTATTGGTTGAGAAGCGTCTCAGCTTGTCGGTGCACCCAGGCGGGTAGCGCGCCACGCTCCAGGATCGAATTCAACAAGGCTCGAGCCTCCTCGGACTTTCCTTCGAGAAATAATGCTTCAGCTTCGACAAGGCCAGCCTCTGGGAAGGCAGCAAGATCTTTTCGTATCTGACCTAAAAGCTCACGCGCTTCAGTAAATTTGCCTTGGTGGACAACCAGATGACGCGCCTGGGCCATCAAAAGCGTCGGCTTGTCCGCTTTTTGGACAGCATCAGGGTCTATCAGGTCGGGCGCAAGCGGATGACCAGCCGTGAAATACGCCGCGCGGCGCAAATTATCTGAGAGCATGGACAGGCGCGGCCGGGCTTCAAATACCCGCAGGTACATGCTCAGCGCGCCAGGCCAGCGCTCCTGTCGTTCAAGGGTTTTTGCCATGCCCAACAACAAAGGCACATCAGACTTGGCGAGTTCGGAAGCCAGTTGAATTTCGGCATAGCCATCCACTTCCTGGCCGGCTTCGATCAGCGCCAGCCCCAACTGAACATGCAGGATCGCCGACTCGGGTTCAGCTTCAACGGCCCGGGCAGCCTGTTCCAACGGAAGAATCTCGAGGGGAATGGAGTCCACATCTTCCACCAGTGGGTTTTGCGGAAGCGCGGGCGTGTCAACCACTCCGGCTTCCGAGACGGGAGGCGCCCCCCAAATTTCGGAATCGTTTAACATGCCGATGCCCAGGCAGCACAGGCACAGGAAGATGGGCAATCCCACCCACAACCACTTGCGAGAGATGCGGCGCTTCGCAGGCTGGCCCGGCTCGGCAGGCGATGAATCCGCTTCCTGTCGGAAGGTTGTCTCAATCACGATCCCGCCCGTTTCAGGCGCAGGAGAAGCGATAGCAGTACTTGCTGCCGGGAGAGCTTCGACAGGGTTGGCGACCGCAGTTGAGGGCAGCGCACCCGACCAGGTTTCCTGCCAGGCAGATAGAAAATCACTTACAAAAACGGGGACATCCGCATAGCGGTCTTCGCGGTCCTTGGCCAAAGCCTTGAGCAGCACGCGCTCGACATCCATCGAAAGTCCCGGGTTAACGCTGGTGGGCAAGGGCAAAGGGGAATAAATGTGATCGTGAATGACCGAAAATGGCGTATCGGCGCTAAACGGCACACGCCCGGTGGTCATCTCATAAACCATGACGCCAAAGGAGTAAATATCGGTGCCCTGGTCCAAATCCGATTTACCAAGAGCCTGCTCCGGCGAAATGTATTGGGGCGTGCCCAAAATCATATCGGAGGTCAGGGTCGAATCACCGGACTGGGCAATCCGCGCCAGGCCGAAATCGGCCAGGTAAACACCCCCATCCTTGGCCAGGATGACATTACTGGGCTTGATGTCGCGATGCAGGATGCCCTGCTTGTGGGCATAGGCCAACCCGGCCCCAACCTGCTGAATGATGAAGCTTACATCTTCGCGGCTGATCGACCCGGCATGTAGACGGGCTTTGAGCGTATCGCCTTCGATGTATTTCATCACCAGGTACGGCCGGCCGCCATGCTCGGCATAATCATAGATCGGGACAATGTTCGGGTGCTCCAGGCGGGCCACGAGGCGCGCCTCACGCTGGAAACGCGCCAGGAAATTCGGGTCTTCCAGGAAAGCCTGGTGCAGAACCTTGATCGCAACGTAACGATCCAGCGAGGCATGATAGGCTTTGTAAACCGTGGCCATACCACCCTGGCCAAGCTGCTCCATCATGCGATAAGGACCGATGGTTTCTCCGGTATTAAAAGACATGGGCTTTCCTTTTCAACGGGTTTGCTCCATTATAGTGCAAGAGAACCTTATCGCGCAAAATGCCGCTGCGCCGTGTAGATCAGCAGGCCCAGAAAAGCCCCGCTCGCGTCGATCAGCACATCGACCGGGCTGGGCGTGCGTCCCGGCACAAAGGATTGGTGAAATTCGTCAGTCGCCGAGTAGGCAACGGCCAAAACCCAGGCCAAGGCCAGAATTTTCAACGATGGAACACCAGCATCCCAAAGCGGCCTGCGCCAGTGCAGAAAAGCAAGCGCCAACAAGGCATAGCCCAGAGCATGGCCGCCCTTCTTGACCAGCAGGTCGAGCAGGCCAAAGCGCGGCATTTCGCTGGAAGGAATGGAAGAAAAACCAAAAATGGCCGCCATCATCAGAACAGCCGGAATCCAACGCGGAAGTTTTGTCAGGAATTTTTGCATACGAGCCATTTTACCCCAGGCATCTTCCCCAACAAGTAATGAAAAACCTTTGACACGAATTTCACGAATTGGCACGAACTTTTTCGTGAAATTCGCGCAATTCGCGTTCGATGTTTTGTGGTAAAACCACCTCATGCGCCCACAGATGAACGAAGCCCTGATTCGCCACGGCCAGGCCTGGCTGTACTACCAAAACCCGCAGCGCATCATCCAAACAACCAGCCTTGAAGAGATTCTGCCTGCCCTGCGCGAGATCGAGACCCTGGTCGAGGGCAACGGCTGGCACGCCGCCGGATTCCTGTCTTATGAATCCGCCCCGGCCTTCGACCCGGCCCTGAGCGTCCACCCCGATCCCAGCGGATTCCCGCTCCTGTGGTTCGGGCTGTATCCGCCGCCGCAGGTTGTGGAACTGCCGCCGCCCACCGCGCCGCCGCCGCAGGTCCGCTGGAAGGCCACCATCGCGCAGCGCGCTTACAACGCCGCCATCGCCCAGATCAAAAAGCACATCGCACAGGGCCAGACCTACCAGGTCAACTACACCATGCGCTTGCGGGCCGGTTTTGCCCATGACCCGTGGGATTTCTTCCTTAACCTGGCCCAGGGCCAAAACGCGCACGCCGCTTATCTGGACACGGGCCGCTTCGCGCTGTGCTCGGCCTCACCCGAACTGTTTTTCAGCCTCGACGGCCAGACCATCACCGGCCGCCCGATGAAAGGCACGCTCAAACGCGGGCGCACCAACACCGAAGACGCCGCGCGGGCCGCCTGGCTGCAAGCCGACCCCAAAAACCGCGCCGAAAACGTGATGATCGTCGACATGATCCGCAACGATCTGGGCCGCATCGCCGAAACCGGCTCCGTTCACGTCCCGGAACTGTTCAGCGCCGAGCGCTACCCGACCCTGTGGCAGATGACCAGCACCGTCCGCGCCCGAACCCGCGCCCCGCTCAGCGAAATTTTCACGGCTCTCTTCCCGTGCGCCTCGATCACCGGAGCGCCCAAGGTCAGCACCATGGGCATCATCCGCGCCCTCGAAACCACCCCGCGCCGCATCTACACTGGCAGCATTGGCTTCCTCGCCCCCGGCCGCCAGGCCCATTTCAACGTCGCCATCCGCACATTGCTCGTCGATCGCGCCCAGGCCAGCGCCGAATACGGACTGGGCGGCGGCATCGTCTGGGATTCGACCGCCAGCGGCGAATACGAGGAGGCCCTGCTCAAAGCCCAAATCCTGACCCGCCCCGCCCCCTCCTTCGACCTGTTCACAACCCTGCGCTGGACACCGTCCGAGGGCTGCTTCCTGCGCGAGCGGCACATCCGGCGGCTGGTGGATTCGGCGCATTATTTTGGGTTTGCGCTGCCTGCGTTGCCCCAACCGGTACCCGCGCCATCGGCCCGCCCGGACCCTTCGACAAGCTCAGGGCAGGCCGTCCAGGCTATTCCTGGGAAGCCGCCTGAAGGCGACTGGGAAAATCTGGGCATTTCTGCCCTCGAAGCCTATCTCGATAAACTGGCGGCATCCTTCACCGAGCCGATGCGCGTGCGGATCACCCTGACCCGCCACGGGACTCTCTCGCATCAGGCCATGCCCCTGCCCGAAACCCCCGCTACCGGCCTGAGAGTCTCGCTCGCCCCCGCGCCGATCAACAGCGACGAGGTTTTCCTGTTCCACAAAACCACCCGCCGCGAAATGTATCCATCCCCCGCCCCCGGCATGGACGAGAGCCTGCTCTACAACCAGCGCGGCGAGCTGACCGAATTCACGATCGGCAACCTGATCGCCGAACTGGACAATCAGCTCGTCACCCCGCCCCTCGACTGCGGACTTTTACCCGGCACAATGCGCGCCGAACTACTCGAAAGCGGACAGGTCCGCGAAAAGGTCATCCGCATCGAAGACCTGCCGCGCTGCACCCAACTCTGGCTGGTTAACGCCGTTCGCGGCTGGGTGAGGGTACAATTGGTGGTAAGGAATCCAGCATGAAACAAAAATACTTTATCGATAGCCACAAAGCCGTGACCTTTCTCGTCGTTCTGGGCCTGATGGCCTGGTTCAAGCAGTGGGATAACCCGACCGCCTGGGTTTACCTGGCCCTGCACGGCACGTACGGCATTTTATGGGTGCTCAAAAGCCGGGTCTTCCCCGACAAGCAATGGGAAGAAGACAAAGGCTTGTTTTACGGCCTGTATATCTGGGCCGGCCTGAGCCTGTACTGGATCGCGCCCTTCATTATCACCTCCCAAAATGTGCAGGCCCCGGCCTGGCTGCTCGGGCTTTCAGTCAGCCTATACACGTTTGGGATCTTCCTGCACTATGCCGCCGATATGCAAAAGCACGTTCAACTCAAGTACAACCCCGGCCAGTTGATCGAAGATGGGCTGATGGCGCGCGTCCGCAATACCAACTACTTCGGCGAACTGCTGATCTACCTTGGCTTCGGCCTGTTGGCCATGCACTGGATTCCGTTGGCGGTGATTGCGCTCTACCTGGTCATCGTCTGGTTCCCCAACATGCTCAAAAAGGACAAATCCCTGGCGCGCTACCCGGGTTTTGCCGAATACAAGCGCAAGTCGAAGTTGTTTATTCCGTTTTTGTTTTAGAATCTACGCCAGATAAAAAAGTGTGTCTGAGATTTCTCGAGAAAATTTGTCATTTCGAGCGACAGCGAGAAATCTTAACCCTTGCAAAAGATTTCTCACCGCTACGCGGTTCGAAATGACAATCGTAATAAACATCTGTTCTCCCAAAAAGGACTCCACATGCCCCTGCACCTGACCCTTGCCCCGCAAACCGGCTTCGCCGGCCTGACCATCCTCCCGACCGCCGCTCCTGAAAGTGTGACCCTTGAAACCGCCGGCAAAGAAACCGGCGACATCCGCCTATTAAATGGCAAGGCCGTGCTTTCGCTCGGCCCGCAGGCCAAGATCAATGCCGAAATGCTGCGGCGCGCGGGCGGGATGCTCGCCAAATGGCTGTCCAAGCACGAAGTAAGCAGCGCCGGGCTGGAGCTGGCTCCGCTCTTCGGCTTTGGCATGGCTCCCGAAGCCGCCCTGCAGGCCCTGGTCGAGGGGCTTTTGCTGGGCGATTTCAAATTCAGCGCCTACAAATCAGATAAAAAATCCGTCGAAACCAGCCTGAGCCTGCTGACCGACGGCGAGACGTCCGCACTGCAAAAAGCGCTCGAGAAAGCGGCCATTCTCAGCGAAGCCGCCAACCTGGCGCGCGAATTGTCGCACGAACCGGCCAACGTCATCAACCCGGTCAGCCTGGCAGAGCGCGTCCAAAAACTGGCCGCCGAAGTCGGACTGAAATGCACCATTCTCGATGACCAGCAGCTCGAAGCCCTGGGCGCGGGACTGATCGTGGCGGTCGGCAAAGCCTCCGCCACCCCCAGCCGCCTGATCATCCTTGAACACGCCGGGACGAGCGACGAAAAACCGGTCGCGCTGGTCGGCAAGGCGATCACCTTCGACACCGGCGGCTACTCGCTCAAACCGGTCGATGGCATCGTCGGCATGAAATACGACAAAAGCGGCGGGATGGTCGTCATTGCAACCCTGATCGCCGCCGCCCGGCTCGGACTCAAGACTCCGGTCGTGGGTGTGATCGCCGCGGCCGAGAACATGATCTCAGGCGCAGGCTACCGTCCGGATGACATCCTGAAAGCCCTGAACGGCAAGACCGTCGAGATCATCAGCACCGATGCCGAAGGCCGGCTGGTGCTGGCCGACGCCCTGACCTATACCGAGCGCACCTTCCAGCCGCGCGCAATGATCGACATCGCCACCCTGACCGGGGCCGTGATCATTGCCCTGGGTTCGGTGCGGGCCGGGGTCTTGAGCACCAGCGACGAGCTGGCCCAGGCCCTATCCACGGCGGGGGAGCGGACTTTCGAACGCCTGTGGCGGCTGCCGCTCGACGAAGAGTATTTCGAACAGATCAAAGGCGACGACAGCGACATCAAAAACTCCGGCGGACGCAAAGCCGGGACGATCATTGGCGGCACCTTCCTGCAGCAGTTCGTGACCGAGGCCACCCCCTGGGCGCACATCGACATCGCCGGGATGATGGGCGCGGAAAAGGATATGCCGTACTGCCCCAAGGGCGGCATGGGCTTCGGCGTAAGATTGTTCATTGATTATCTGGAAACTCTTTAGAATCATCATCAACAAGCCCTGCCTGCGCCGTGCGCAAGCACAGGTGAGCGGAGGCTTCGCGCTTTTCGCGAAGGCGTAGTCGAAGGGCGTGAAAAGGAATCCCTTATGACTGCATATGTTATCGTTGATGTCGAAGTGACCGACCCGGTCGGCTACGAAGAATATAAAAAACTAGCCCCGGCGGCCGTTGCCCTGTACGGAGGCCGTTACGCGGCGCGCGGCGCACAGGCTGAGACCCTCGAAGGCGACTGGGCGCCCACTCGCCTGGTCATCCTCGAGTTCCCGTCCGTTGAGCGGGCCAAAGCCTGGCTCAACTCGCCCGAATACGCCCCGGCCCTCGCCATGCGCCATCAATACGCCAAAAGCAAAACGGTCGTGATCGAAGGGGTATAACCGGCTTCGTTCAGGATAAACGGGAGATCGGACATGCCAAAAGAACTGATCGCGCGCGGACGCACCGCCGAAGTCTATGCCTGGGAAACGGGAAAAGTCGTCAAAGTCTATTTTCCCGGCTTCAGCGCCGAAGATGCCCAATACGAGGCGAAGGTTGCAGCGGCGGTGCAGCAATCGGGTGTGGCCTGCCCTCGTTTTTATGAGCAGGTCGAATTCGAGGGGCGTCCCGGCCTGGTTTATGAGCGCATCGAGGGCATCCCGATGTCCGAACTGGTTCTCAAAGGCCCGTGGCGCAGCCCGTCCCTGGCGCGGCGCATGGCGTCCCTGCACCGGCAAATGCACCAGCCAAAAATCGTGGCCGACCTGCCCGGCCAGCGCGAGAAATACACCCGGCGCATCGAAAACTCTGACATCCTGCCTGCCGCGCTGAAAACGCGCCTGCTGGAGGTTTACGCAAAAATCCCGGATGAAAACCGCCTGTGTCACGGCGATTTTCATCCGGGAAATATTTTGTCGAACGCCAGGGGCGACCTGGCGATTGACTGGATTGACGTTTCGGTCGGCCACCCGCTGGGGGATGTGGCCCGCACGACCATCCTGCTGAAAGGCATGGCGGCGACGATTCCCGTCCCGCCCGTGCGCTGGCTGGTGAACTGGTTCCACAAGCACTACCTGCGGGCCTATTTTGCGGATGGCGGCGACCAAGCCGTTTACCGGGCTTTCCTGCCGATTATCGCGGCAGCGCGCCTGGCTGAGGGGATACCCGAATTGCAGGGATTCCTGCTCAAGCAGGCCGAGGCGGTTTACCAGGCGTAGGCTTCGGGGGCTTCGCCGCCGGGGCCGGGGAAGATTTCGTCCAGTTTCTTGAGCGCGTCTTCGCTGAATTCGATTTCGAGCGCGCGCAAGGCGCCGGTCAACTGCTCGTCGGTGCGCGGCCCGATAATGGGCGCGGTCACGACCGGATTCTTCAACAGCCAGGCCAGGGCCACATCGGCGGGGTTTTCGCCCATTTCCTTGCAGAACTGCTCCCAGGCTTCGAGTTTGGGGCGGTGCTTGTCAATTTCCTTTTGCACGTTTTCAGATGCGCGGCGGCCCTTTTCGATCTTGGCCAGCACGCCGCCCAACAAGCCACCCGCCAGCGGACTCCACGGAATCAGCCCCAGGCCGTATTCCTTGCAGGCCGGGATAACTTCCAACTCGACCATGCGCGCGTTCAGGTTGTAGAGCGACTGCTCACTGACCAGGCCCATAAAGTTGCGGGCTTTGGCTTTTTCCTGGGCCTGGGTGATATGCCACCCGGCGAAGTTGGACGAGCCGACATAGATGACCTTGCCCTGCTGAACAAGCACTTCCATGGCCTGCCAGATTTCCTCCCAGGGGGTCAGCCGGTCGATGTGGTGGAACTGGTACATATCGATGTAATCGGTCTGCATCCGTTTGAGCGAACCTTCGACCGCCTCGCGGATGTGGCGGGCCGACAGGCGGCTCTGGTTGGGCCAGTCGCCCATGCGCCCGAAGGCTTTGGTGGCGATGATGGTTTTTTCGCGCCTTCCGCCGCCCTGCGCGAACCAGTTCCCGACGATTTTTTCGGTAATGCCCTCGCCGGTCTTCCAACCGTAGACATTGGCCGTGTCGAAGAAGTTGATTCCCAGGTCGAGCGCCTTGTCCATAATGGCAAAGGAGTCTTTCTCCTCGGTATGCGGGCCAAAGTTCATCGTCCCCAGGCACAAACGGGATACTTTCAGGCCGGTGCGGCCCAATTGCGTGAATTCCATAGCAGCCTCCTGTTGAAATGATGTTTTTATCTTAACTATTCGGACCCATGTTTTGACCTTATTTTGCTATCAATTTGTCATTTCGAAGAAGCCGCATAGCGGCGACTGAGAAATCTTTCGCACAATCGTGAAGATTTCTCACCGCTACGCGGTTCGAAATGACAACTGACTGCTGAATAGTTAGTTTTTATCTTAACACAAAACCATCACAGAAAACAATTTGCCCGGTGGTAAGATTAAGCAGGAAACATTCTGCATTCCGCATTCTCCATTCTGCATTCTGCATTCTGCATTCTGCATTCAAAATCCTGCCTTTCCCATGATCTCTCCCACCTCCCTCGTCCTGGTCTGCTTCCTGCCCCAGCCGCGCGATATGGAAATTGCCCGGCTGTTGGGCTGGTACCGCATCCCGCTCAAATCTGCGCCCAAAGTCGTCAGCGTGGATTATCTGGCTTTTTACCAGCCCGCTAGCTTCGGAGAGCGCGGCGCGCAAATCGAGTACATCGCCCCGCTGCGCGGACACGAACTGACCACCCGCGCCGAGCTGCTGCGCGACGAGGCCGACCACCCCCGCGCCCGCGAGGAATACTACAAGCTGCAAATCGGCGCGCTCGAAAAGCTCAAAAGCCCGATCACGGCTGAGAAGTGGCGGCGAATCACCTTCTTCTATTCGACTGGCGAATACATCCTCAATGCCCGCACCCTGGCTGATCTGATCGTCCGCGATGACGAACGCGCCCTGCTCTGGAAATCGCTGCGTGAGCGCGCGCAGGCCTCCCAATATCGCACCGCCGCCGACCTGCCCGAAGCCGAGCTCCCGCCCGAAGTGCTGATGGCGCTCTTGGGCATCAGGGATTTGGCTGGGGATTATAAAAACAAGGAGACCTAAATCGATGAAATTTGAATTTCACACGCAACTTGGCCTGGATGAATGTGTCAACAAACTCCAAGAAGCGATTGCCAGCCAGCCTGAACCAGCCCTGTTCTTTTACAAAACCCTGACCGGCAGGGTAGACTCACAGGGTTTCTCCCTGCGCCTGGCGCGTGATTGGAAGGATTTTTATTCCCCCAACCTTCAGGGGATTTTTGTGAATGCCGGGCAAGGCGTTATCCTGCGCGGCGAGTTCAAGACACCCAGCGGTGTCAAGGTAATACTCGGCGGCTGGTTTTTTATCTGGTTTCTGAATCTATGCGTTTTGCCGCTCCTGCTTGCCGCCGCATCAGTTGCCGCGCTTGCATATGCGGGCGATTCCCTTCAAGTCCAGCCGCAAGAACTTTCAGCTGCTTTAACCAATTTCGGCTTTTATACCTGCCTGTCTGTACTGGTCGGGCTGATCATCAATGTGGCCCTGTTGCTGTTCCTGAGACATAATCAGAAGGGTCACCAGCAGCGGATGATTGGCCTGCTTACCAGAATCCTCCACGCGCAAGCGCAGCAAGTTTCCTGGCAAAATGGATAATCCCCAACAGCAACCCCCTCCCGAACCCGTCTGGACCTATCGCGGCTACAAGCTCAGATCGAGCGAATTTACCACGGCCATGGTTCACTTCTTTCGCGCTGAAGTACAACGCGCCAATGTCTGGCGTCAGCGACTCGATACCACCACTAACTGGGCCGTCGTCACCACCGGCGCAGCCATCTCGTTTGCCTTCACCCAGGAACAGGGCAGCCACATCGTTATCCTGCTCAATATCCTGCTCGTGACCATCTTCCTGATCATGGAAGCGCGCCGCTATCGTTACTACGAACTTTGGGCCTCGCGCGTGCGCCTGATGGAAACCGACTTTTACGCCGCGATGCTCGTCCCGCCCTTTCATCCTTCGCCCGACTGGGCCGAAACCCTGGCCGAAAGCCTGCTGACGCCCCATTTCCCGATCTCAATCTGGGAAGCGACCGGCCGCCGCCTGCGCCGCAACTACCTGTGGATCTACACCATCGTCGGCCTTTCGTGGCTGGCCAACCTGTGGCTGATGCCGACCCCGGTTAACGACATGGCGCATTTCATCGAACGCGCCGGCATTGGCGGACTGAGCGGACAGATCGTGCTGGTGCTGGTGGCTGTCTACTTATCCCTGCTGAGCATTCTTGCCATCTTTACGCTCAACCTGCGCCAGGCCTCCGGTGAAGTCTTGCCGCGTTTCAACCTGCCCGAAGTAAGCATGGGCGGCCTGAAAGTCTGGTTCCGCCCCGCCGCCCGCCGCCAGCAACTGCTGACCTTCATCATCACCAACCATCCCGACGCCGTCTCAGCCGTGATCCTGTCCGACATGCGGCGCGGAGTAACGATTGTGGCGGGCAAAGGAGCCTATACGGGCCAGGCCCACGGAGTCTTGATGGTTGCCCTGACCGTTACCGAAATTTCGCAGTTAAAAGCCCTGGTTGCGCGAACCGACTCCAAAGCCTTTGTGATCGTCTCACCGGCCCAATCCGTCTACGGGGGCGGGTTCAGCCCACTGGACGAAAGCCAATGAGCCAGCCGGGACAGATGGCCTCCATCCATCTTAAGCAAATCATGGAAGCCCTGCGCACCATCGAAAAAGGCGCATACCGGCCTGAAATGCTGGCAGATGTCCTCGCCCGGCAAGATGAAGTTGGAGAACTGGCGCGCATGCTGGATTCGATGGCGCGCGAAGTCCAATTCAAAGAAAGACAGCGCAAACTGCTGCGGACCGTCATCCCGATCGGGGTATCCCTTTCAGCCGAAAAAGACTTCAACCGTCTGCTCGAAACCATCGTCCTGCAATGCCAGGAAATCACCAACGCCGACGCGGGCACGCTCTACCTGGTGGAGGAAGACCAGCGGTTGCGCTTTATGCTCGTGCGCAATGTTTCCCTCGGGCTGGCTGCGGGCGGCACCAGCGGCAACCCGGTCACCTTCCAGCCCATCCCCCTTTACAAGCCGGACGGCGAAGAAAATCGCGCCAATGTCGCCTCGTATGTGGCCCTGACCGGTGAGCGGGTCAACATCGCCGACGCCTATCAGGCCGAAGGCTTCGACTTCTCCGGCACAAAACTATTCGACCAGCGCACAGACTACCGCTCCAAATCCTTCTTCGCTTTCCCGCTCGAAAACCAATCTGGCAAAGTGATTGGCGTATTACAGCTGATCAACGCAAAAAACCCTGAAAGCGGCCAAATCATCCCCTTCCAACCCGACGAGGTACTCGAAAGCCTGGTCATGCTGGCCTGCGCCGCGCTGGACGGCTACATCCGCGAACAACGCCTGCATCAAGAAATCGCCAAACTGCGCATCGAAATCGATGAAACCCGCCGCGCCCGCCAGGTCGCCGAAATCACCGAAACCGACTATTTCAGGTTTTTACAGGCCAAAGCCAGTGAAATGCGCCGCAAAATTTCAGGACAGGAATAAATAATGAAAACCACACTGATCAAAAACGGGACATTAATCACCGCAGCCGATACCTTTAAAGCGGATGTTCTCATCGAAGGAGAGCATATCCGTTTAATTGGCGAAAACCTGAGCGCGCCACCCGATGCCTTTGTCGTCGATGCGAGCGGCAAATTCCTGCTCCCCGGCGGGGTGGACCCGCACTGCCACTTTGACCTGCCGATGTTCGGCACGGTCTCGTCTGATAACCACTACACCGGCCACAAAGCCGCCGCTTTCGGCGGGACAACCACCGTGATGGATTTCGTGCCTATCTCCCCCCCTATTTCCGCAGGAAATGGGGGGGGGCAGGGGGGGGGCCTGCTCGCCGGGGTCAACGAATGGCGCGAAAAATCAGCCAAAGCCGCCATCGATTACTCCTTCCACATGAACCTGACCCGCTTCGACGAGGCCATCGCCGCCGAAATCCCGTCCCTGGTCGAGATGGGGATCACCACCCTGAAAGTTTTCAGCGCGTACAACGGCCGCCTGCGCATCGACGACGGCGCGATCTACAAGGCCCTGCGCATCGCACGCGAAAACGGTATGCTGGTCATGATCCACGCCGAAAACGGCGATGTGATCGAAACCCTGATCGAGGAAGCCCTCCGGGCAGGCCAGACCAGCCCCGAATGGCACGCCCACACCCGCCCGGCCTGGAGCGCGGTCGAAGCCAGCCTGCGCGCCGCTGCCCTGGCCGAAATGGCCGATTCTCCCATCTACATCGTCCACATGAATGCCGGCGGCGAAGCGGATATGCTCCAGTACGCCCGTGAGCGCGGCGTCAAAGTCATGGGAGAAACCTGTCCGCAGTATCTGTTCTTTACGGTCGAGCATCTTAAACGGCCCGACGGCGCAAAGTGGATCTGCTCCCCGCCCATGCGCAGCGAGGCCGATAACGCCCGGCTGTGGACCGCGCTTGCGGACGGCACCATCCAGACCGTGGGCACGGACCACTGCCCGTTCTTCTTCGACGGCAGCCAGCCGATCGTGTACGAAGGTCAAAACATCGCCATCCCCGGCAAGGAATTGGGCGCGGGCGATTTTACCAAAATCCCGAATGGCTTGCCGGGCGTGCAGGACAGGCTGCCGATCTTATGGACAAGCGGCGTCAACAGCGGAAAGATCACACCCAACCAGTTCGTAGCGCTGACTTCGACCAACGCCGCCAAGATCTTCGGGCTGTATCCGCGCAAGGGCGCACTCGTCCCCGGTGCAGATGCCGACATTGTGATCTGGGACCCGGCCAAAAAAGTAACCTACGGCGTGGCGCACAGCCAGCAGCGCACCGATTACAACCTGTACGAAGGCTGGGAATTGACCGGTTACCCCGAAAAAGTCTTCCTGCGCGGCAAGCTGATCGTCGAGAACGAAGAGTGGCACGGCAAAGCAGGCGATGGGCAGTTCTTGAAACGCGCGCCTGGCGCGCCGGTGATATAGAAGAACTGACCTTAGCGTTTGATTAACCTGACATTCTTCCCTTGACTTGCCCTATCCGAAGCCATAGAATAAAAGTACAATTCAAGCAGAACAGGGAAGAGACAAACGCGGAAAATTCCCCGCGCGAGCGCCGAAGGTGCAAATCTGTTGCGGGCACGCGCAGGTGAAACTCTCAGGCAAAAGGACCCTGTTTCGTTTTTCTCTGGAAAGTTCCAGCAATGGACACCGACGGGGCAAATCCTGCAAAGGATAATCTCTCAGGTCTGATTACAGAGGGCGCACGATAGAATTCGTGCGCCCTTGACTTTTTAATTTACGGTTCACGCTTGTCATTTCGAACCGCGTAGCGGTGAGAAATCTTTTGAAGGGTTAGGATTTCTCGCTATCGCTCGAAATGACAAACAACCTACCCATTCCCAAAAAAGGAGTAATCCCATGTCTAACACCCCCTCCAACCTGAAATATGCCAAATCTGATGAATGGTTCGACCCGGCGACCGGTAAAGTCGGCATTAGCGACTACGCCCAGGGCCAACTCTCAGACATCGTCTTCATGGAGATCACCGTCAGCGTCGGCGATACGGTCGAGGCTGGCAGCGCCATCGCCTCGGTCGAATCGGTCAAGGCGGCCTCCGATGTGCTCGCCCCGGTATCCGGCAAAGTGGTGGCGGTCAACGAAGAGCTGCCCAGCGGCCCCGAAGGCATCAACACCGACCCCTACGGCGCGGCCTGGTTCATCCAGATCGAAGGCGGCGACGCAGCCGGACTGATGGACTCTGCCGCTTACGAGAAGCACTGCGAGGGAAGGGCGCACTAAAAAAGTATCAGGTACCAAGTGTCAGGTGTCAGGAAAACCTGGCGCGTTACCACCTGATACCTGACACCCTCACACCTGACACTTTCCGAAGGAAAACATGACCTATATCCCCATCTCCCCCAAAGAACGGGATGCGATGCTGGAGACGATCGGCGTCAAGAGCCTGGATGCGCTCTTTGAAGCGGTCCCGGCCAAACATCGCTTCCCCAAACTCGACCTGCCCGCGGCGCTGACCGAAATGGAAGCCGCCAGCCTGCTGGATGAGATTGCCAAATCGAACGAAAACGTGCGCGGCGATCTGGTTTCCTTCCTCGGCGCGGGCATGTATAACCACTATACCCCGGCCGTTGTCGATCACATCCTGCGGCGCGGCGAATTCTACACGGCCTACACCCCTTACCAGCCCGAAATCTCGCAGGGCACGCTGCAAGGGATTTTCGAATACCAATCCCTGATGACGACCCTGACCGGCATGGATGTTTCGAACGCTTCACATTATGACGGCGCAACCGCCGCGGCCGAAGCCGTCAACCTGGCTTTCGCCAACTTCCGCGGCAAACGCCGCAAAGTGGTGGTCTCGCCCGCCGTCCACCCGCAATACCGCGAGGTCATCCGCACCTATACCCAGGGGATGGAACTGAGCGTTTCCGGTGACGATCCGGCCGCCGACCTGCAAGCCTCGCCCGAGGCCCTGACCCCGTTGATCGATGCGGATACGGCCCTGGTCATCGTCCAATACCCCGATTTCTTCGGACGGGTCTTCGACTATACCAAACTGATCGAAACCGCCCACGCCCAGGGCGCGCTGGTGTGTGTGGTCGCCAACCCGACCGCGCTGGCGATGTTCAAGACCCCCGGCAGCATGGGCGCGGATATCGTTGTCGGTGAAGGCCAGCCGCTCGGACTGCCCATGTGGTTCGGCGGGCCGTCGTTGGGATTCTTCACCACCAGAAAGCAATTTGTCCATAAAATGGCGGGCAGGCTGGTCGGTGAGACGGTCGATTCGCGCGGGCAAAAAGCCTACGTGCTGACCCTGACCGCGCGCGAGCAGCACATCAAGCGCGAAAAAGCGACCTCCAACATCTGCTCGAACCAGGGCTTGCTGGCGCTGGCATCGGCGGTATATCTCTCGACGATCGGCAAAACCGGCCTGAAACAGGTCGCGAACCTGTGCTACCAGAAGGCGCACTACGCTGCTGCCGAGCTGAGCAAAATCAAGGGTGTCGGACTGTGCTTCAGCCAGCCCTTCTTCCACGAATTTGCAGTTTGCTTCCCCGAACCGGTGGCCGCGATCAACGAACACCTGCTCGAACACGGCATTTTGGGCGGCTACGACCTGGGCCGGGACTATCCCGGGCTGAAAGACCACCTGTTGGTAGCCGTGACCGAGATGAACAGCAAAGATGAAATCGACGCGCTGGTTGAAGTGGTCAAGGAGGTGCTCTCATGACAGACCTTTCGACTACGCTCAAGACAGAGAAAACGATCTTTGAACTGTCCTCCCCTGGCCGCACCGGCGTGACCTTCCCCAAATCGGACGTTCCGGCCTTTGAGCTGCCAGATGAGTCCCTGCTGCGCGACGAGCTGCTCCTGCCCGAACTGGCCGAGGTGGATGTTGTCCGGCATTACATGGCGCTCTCGAAATACAACTACAGCGTGGACGGCGGTTTCTATCCGCTCGGTTCATGCACGATGAAATACAACCCCAAGATCAACGAAGACACCTGCCGCCTGCCGGGTTTTGTGTTCAGCCACCCGCTGCAGCCGATTGAAACCGTGCAGGGCAACCTGCTCCTGATGTACCAGATGCAGGAATGGCTGAAGGAGATCAGCGGTTTTTCGGCGGTCACGCTCCAGCCGGCGGCCGGGGCGCACGGTGAATTTTGCGGTGTGCTGATGATGCGCGCCTATCACAAAGCGCGCGGCGATGAAAAACGGATCAAGATGCTCATCCCGGATGCGGCCCACGGCACAAACCCGGCCTCGGCCGGGATGCTCGGCATGAGTGTGGTGGTCATCCCCTCCGATGCGCGCGGCAACGTTGACCTGGAAGCGCTCAAGGCCCAGTGCGACGATACCGTGGTCGGCATGATGCTGACCAACCCGAACACGCTCGGCCTGTTCGACGAGCACATCGAGCAGGTTGTCAAACTCGTCCGCGACTGCGGCGGCCTGATGTACGGCGACGGCGCGAACCTGAATGCCCTGCTCGGCATCGTCCGCCCCGGCGACCTGGGCTTCGACGTGATGCACTTCAACCTGCACAAGACCTTCGCCGTCCCGCACGGCGGCGGCGGACCCGGCTCCGGCCCGGTCGGCGTCAGCGAACGCCTGATAGATTTCCTGCCCGCCCCGCTGGTTGGAATCCTGGAAGAAGCCGAGCAGGATGTGCCCGCGCTGTACGGTTTCGTGACCCCCAAACAAACCATCGGACGGATGAAAGCCTTCCACGGCCACTTTGGCGGCGGACTGGTCCGCTCGTACACCTACATCGCCATGCACGGCCCGGACGGGTTGAAGGACATCTCGCAGTATGCTGTGCTGAACGCCAACTACCTGGCGGCCCGCCTGCGCGGTACATACAAGATTCCCTTCGACCGGATCTGTATGCACGAATTCGTCATGGAGGGCAACCCGCCCAACTCGAGCGGCGTGCGCGCCCTGGACGTGGCCAAGCGTCTGATGGATTACAACTTCCACCCGCCGACCAACTACTTCCCGCTCATCGTGCACGAAGCCCTGATGATCGAGCCGACCGAGACCGAGAACAAAGACACCCTCGACAGTTTCGCCGAGGCCCTGATCAAGATCGCCGAAGAAGCGCGCGACAACCCCGAACTGGTCAAGACCGCCCCGCACACCACTCCCTTCGGGCGCATGGACGAGGTCAAAGCGGCGAGAGAGCTGGTTCTATGCTGCTGGCTGCCGGAAGGTTACGACAACGAGTAATTGGTAATTGGTAATTGGTAATTGGTGAATAGTAAAAAGGAGACAGTCGCCTGGGAGGTGACTGTCTCCTTTTTTACAGCGATCCAGAAAAATCACATTTGCAAGTGAGTTTTCACTGCTTGCAAAAATTCCCTGGCCTGTTGAATGGTTTCTCTCACATCATCATCTTTAAATTGCACTGTCTCATCGTAATCGCCCAATTGTCGCTGGTTGAAAGCATTCAACAACCAGCGATGATATTTCGCATCGAACAACCCGGTTTTGACAAAGTCCTGCGCAAACATGCTGTGAACAGCGCCATGCTTTTTGAAGCTCAGTTCTCTTTCGTTGAGCAACGCTTCTGCGGCATAAAATGCACCATAGTATGCCCGGCTAGCAGCGTCACGTAAATAACCTTCATTTACAAGTAATTCAGCAGCATTGAGCGTTTCATGAGCATTTGCTAATAATTGATGCGTTGATTCCTTCATACGGCCATGCCTTCGTTGCGGACGTTGCGCAGGAGGGGTTTATCTGCCAGCCGCCAGTCTTGCCCGCGGATGAAAACCGGACTGATGGTAATCAGGTATTCCAACGACAAGTCTCCGACAAGTTGGCTGGTGCGTCTGATTTCCAGCGGAGCGCGTTCAAAATCGCTGAGTACCACCAGCACATCCAGGTCTGACCCTGCTTGAAAATCGCCGCGCGCATAGGAACCGTAAAGATAGAGTCCCTCGAGACGGAGTCCGTATAGTTGCAAGAGTCCTTGCTTGAATTTCTTGAGCAAGTGTTCAATTTGTGCTGGCATGTTTTTATCTTACCGTTTTTCAGGTGAAAAGACAAGCCGCTTTGCAACGCCGTTCTTTCGACATTTTGATAAAAGCCAGCCACAGGTTAAGCAAATTTCGGTTGCTTCGCGGCAACAAAGCCCGATCAGTTCGTGCCAGTGGATAGCGCCCGAAGCAGAGCGAGAGATGGTGCTGCCGAAGCTGCTGGCTGCCGGAAGGCTACGATAACGAGTAATTGGTAAATGGTAATTGGTAAATAGTAAAAAGGTGACAGTCATCTGACAGATGACTGTCACCTTTTATGTATAATGGCAGCAGAAGGGAATCCCAACATGCACCGACACCTTGTTTTCATCCTTTGCGCTTTGTTTTTGGCTGCCTGTGGGGTGGCAAATGAACCTGTAATTCAATCCACTTCCACCGCAGCGGCCACCTACACTGCCACAACAATTGCCACTCCATCCGCCACAACCGAAAGCCTTGCTCTTGCCACGCTTCAAGTTGCCACACCTACGTTACCCCAAGATCCGCCAACTCAAACACCCACTGTTGACCCAGCCACGATAGCCAATGCAATCCAATCGTCGCTTGCGATTCAACCGGTTGACTCTTTTGGCGGTCACACCAAAAGAAAAATTACCGGGTGGGGTTATGGTTTCTCCAATTTTGAATGGGTGGATGAGAACCACATATTGGCGAGAACAGCTATAAGCCAGAAAGATCCTTATATTGGAAATATTTATTACCCGGCAATGATCAACCTGGATACAGTGAAAATTTGGATGCCAAAACTAACAGTTGAAACAATAAATTCAATTCGTTACCAGTCATACTGGTCGGCCAGGCTTAACAGCCTGATTTCAACAAACTTGCTTCCAAATCAGAATATGATTATCGAGATTTATGACCAGGATGGCAATCTTAAAAAATCCTACGAAGGCGAATTAACCAGCATTTCACCCAGCAAAACAAAAATCATGATTGGTTTCAACACCTGGCTCGATCTAATTACTGGTAAAGCCGTTTCCTTTAGATGGCAAATGCGCCCTCTGGAAGGTATGGATAACGTTGGTACGATATGGTCAACTGATGAGATGCGTGTGTTTAAGTGTTGTTATTTCTATGGAAATGCCAGGACTGGCGAAAGTTTTCGTTTTGAAACATCTGATTTGCCTTTTGCCTCGGACGCGAGTTTTTCATTCGGCGCATGGATGCTAAATGACGCCTATTTTCTACCAGAATACGGGGCTGGGGGTGGTACTTTTGCCGGTTTGTTCAATCCGGCAAACAGGACAATTAGAAACCTTAATCAAACTGAAAACGATATTTGCAGTTGGGTCGCGTTTCCTGACAAACGACACGTGTGGATGAGTTGTGATAGTGGTAGTTACTCGATCGATGTTGGCACATTTAATGTTCAGACTTATCCTGATTCTGTTGAGTTTACCCAGTCCTGGTGGTCACCTGATCAGTGGTCATCCGATGGGAAATTTGCAGTCGATGACCGCTTGGAATATATCCTTTCTGTAGAAAAAAAAGAGTTGAAACCAATCTCAGATGATAATTTCTCCAACTACTCTTGCAAGTGGCATCCAACCGAAAATAAACTATTCTGTGTTGCAATCGATAACCAGGCAGCGCAGACCAGGGCCAAGGAATGTGACAAGGCGGTGCCGGAAGCCAGTTGTTCATCCAATTATGGTGAGCCTATCTTGATTTTCGAAGCCCAAACAGGTTCTGTTTTCCAAAAATCAACTTCCCCTGCTCAGATTCAAGAATTTATTTGGAGTCCGGATGGAAAGCGTATTGCTGTCTTGGCCAGAGATTGCAGTTTGT
>JAKLPV010000061.1 GCA_022013685.1 Anaerolineae bacterium | reverse complement strand
GAAGCAAACAGGCAACACCTACAAACAAGACTTGGACACCTTGTTGGTGGCTAATTTTCAGTCCTTCAAAAATGCCACTATTCAACCTTAATGAGTATACAAGCCCACTGAACAAAGCGTTTTGCTTGGTAAAAATCGAAAAATGCCCGCGAGGGCATTAAGACGAAAGTGTACTTCGATGAAATAATGTAAAAGATCGACAGTAGGTAAAAATCGAAAAATGCCCGCGAGGGCATTAAGACATCCCAATCTCTTCTTGAACTTTCGCAACGGTGCGAGGAGTAAAAATCGAAAAATGCCCGCGAGGGCATTAAGACAGCAAGGACGTTATGATTAGGCATAATCCCGAAAGTGCGTAAAAATCGAAAAATGTCCGCGAGGGCATTAAGACCTTGAATGGGGCATAAGGGCGCGGCAACGGAACGGTGTAAAAATCGAAAAATGCCCGCGAGGGCATTAAGACCCACCGTAGCGGCGGTGTTCTCGGTCGGCGTCATGAGTAAAAATCAGAAAATGCCCGCGAGGGCATTAAGACATATTGTCGTAGTTGTGTTGCCAGATCAAAGGTACGATTGAAGTAAAAATCGAAAAATGCCCGCGAGGGCATTAAGACTGAATGTGGCGTGATGCAGCCTTGGGCTTGGCGGTTTGTAAAAATCAGAAAATGCCCGCGAGGGTATTAAGACCTTTCAAATTGGGGGTAATTTTGCGCCCATTCGGGTTGTAAAAATCAGAAAATGCCCGCGAGGGCATTAAGACTCAACACCCTTCTGGCGAGCAAATGAGAAGACCTCGTGTGTGTAAAAATCGAAAAATGCCCGCGAGGGCATTAAGACATGTTGCGGCGGTGCTTGACTTCGACGGTGCGCCAGGCGTCTTTCGTGAAAATCAGAAAATGCCCGCGAGGGCATTGAAACCTGTCTGGGTTCTTGAAGGTAAACATAGGACGAACTGGGTTAGAATCAAAAAATGCCCGTTTATTATGGTGAGCCGGGATTTTCTCGGCGTAGTTGGTCTGGACGAGGGCATTAAGACGCATCACGCGAACGCGCACGCAATCGTTTGAATGTAGTAAAAATCAAAAAAATGCCCGCGAGGGCATTAAGACAAGGCCTCCCGCGCGTAGGCCATGAGCTCTGTCATGGTAAAAATCAGAAAATGCCCGTTTATCCCGGCGCAGTTGGCCGGGGCGAGGGCATTAAGACTCTTCGTCTGTATTGGCTACCCAGGCGCTATCTTTGCGGAGTTATGTAAAAATCAGAAAATGCCCGCGAGGGCATTAAGACTCATCACGATCGAGCTTCTGCTTTTTGTAAATCGTAGTGTGCGAATCAGAAAATGCCCTTGCGGGCATTAAGACTTGTGCTGTGCTGTGTTGTGCCGGCTGATTGCGTAAAAATCGAAAAATGCCCGTTTATCCTGGCGTTCTTTGCCAGGGCGAGGGCATTAAGACAGTCTACACAACCAGCTGGGGTATACTTTCCCTGTCCAGCTTTCAAACAAAAAATGCCCACCGTGTTCCGGCGTTCTTTGCCAGGCCGAGAGCGTTTCGAAACCCGAAAGGCGCCGCATAAGCCGATACGCGAGCACTTTTCATTTCACTCATTATCTATAGGAGGGACATGCCATTTCAAACGAACGAACTTGAACAGCTTTTAAACTTTGTTGGCTATGGCGAACTATCCGCGCCAGTCTGGTTCCTGGGAATGGAAGAAGCGGGTGGTGGGGAAGAAAATATCCGCGCGCGGTTGAAATTCCGTACTGTCGAAGATTGTGCGGAAGCCCATCGTACCCTGGGCATTACCCACCGCCACTGGGGAAAACGCGTCATCCAGCGTACCTGGCGTGGGATGTGCTACATCATGCTCCGACTGGAGAATAAACCTGTCGACACTGAAAGCATCCGCCAGTACCAGGCTGAATCCCTGGGCCGTTATGGCGGGCAGACCTTGCTGGTCGAACTGATGCCCATTCCCAAGCATGATATTGGTGCATGGGGATACGAAGAACTCATCCCCCAGTTCAAATCACGCGAAGATTATTATCGACAAGTCAAACCACGCAGGCTGGCTTATCTCCAAACCTTCCTGCGTGAAAACAATCCGCAGATGGTGATTGGGTATGGCAAAAGCTATTGGGGAGAATATAAAGCGCTCTTCTCAGAAATGCACTTTGCTCGGCTGGGCCAGTTCGAGGTTGGTAAATCAGATGGCCTGACGGTTGTTCTGACCGATCATTTCACTGCTCATTCCATGAACGGTAAGCTGGATGAAGTTGTTGACATCCTCCGAGGGTGAAGCGATGAAACGCATTTACGTTCCTACTACATCCCCCGAAGACTGGCGGCAGTTCCTGGCTGATCCCGAAAAACAGTGGCGCAGCGGATATTCGGCCCGCGAACTGGCCGAATGTTGGGAAGCTGCAAATGGATTTCCGGCCTCCATCCAAACCATGTTGGCTGGTTCAGCATTCCCAGCCTTGCGTAAACTCGATCTGATCCTGGCCATCCCGGAACATAAGGTTGACCTGCCTGGCGGTGGGCACTCCTCGCAGAACGATCTGTTTGTGCTGGGCAAGGCCGCCGATGGTGAACTGGTCAGCATAATGGTTGAAGGCAAGGTTGCTGAACCCTTCGGCAGCACGCTCGAAACCTGGCTGATGAACGCCTCGGATGGCAAGCGTGCCCGTTTAAAATTCCTATGTGAGGCCCTGGGGCTGACTCAGGAACCGCCGGGCCATATCCGCTATCAGTTGCTGCATCGCGCGGTATCGGCCATTCTCGAAGCTCAACGCTTCAATGCCCGCTACGCGATGATGATTGTTCACTCGTTCAGCCCGGAGAAAGCCTGGTTCGCCGATTACGCAGCTTTTCTCGAAGTGTTTGGCGTTTCCACCGGGCCCGGCCTACTGGTTGAACTACCTGGCGTCCCGACCGTGCGCTTGTTTGCCAGTTGGGTGTCTGAAGGGTGCGCTGAGTAAATGAAACAATCCTTCCCGCCCATCGCTACCCCAACCGCCCACGTCCTGATCTTGGGCACCATGCCTGGTGAAGAATCGCTGGCGCGCAGGGAATATTACGCCAATCCGCGTAACCAGTTTTGGCGCATGATGCAATCGCTTTTCGGCATTCCGCTCTCCGCGTCTTATGCTGAACGGGTTGCCCGCTTGCAAGAAAACCGGATTGCACTCTGGGATGTGCTGCATTCCTGTGAGCGCGTCGGCAGCCTCGACAGTGCCATCAAGAACGCTGTTCCCAATGATTTTGGCGCTCTGCTGGCGTCCATGCCTAATCTGAAAGCGATTGCCTTCAACGGCAAAAAGTCCGCAGAGTGGTTTGAGCGCTGGGTGAGGGTTGATACATCCCGGCTGCGCAAGCTGGTCTTGACCTCCACCAGTCCCGCTGCGGCGATGGCCTTCGAGAAAAAACTGGCGGCCTGGGCTGTTTTGAAAGAAACTTAGTCGATAAATATTTCCTGAGATAGCTTCAACACATTGCTGAAGCCAGACTGTGTATCAAAAAGGCATTGAAGTTATGTTCAACCTGAAATTTTCACCATCTGAAATATCGGCCTGGGCGGAACGCTATCCCGCAGATACAGACCATCAGATTGAAAGCGCCATCGCTCCGGCAGTTCACGCTCGGCGATATTTCACCAGGCCGGAATTTTTGGCAACCTGCGCTTGGAAGACCCCGCGCAGCAAGCCGAGGGTGGCGAGCAATCCGGAAGGATTTATCCATGCCGTCACCCAAACTGCACTTTCCACGCCAGATGAGCGCTTACGCATTGAAGTGCTCACGCTGCTGAAAGGGGTCAGTTGGCCAACAGCTTCCGTCTTACTCCATTTTGGGCATTCCGATCCATATCCTATTCTCGATTTTCGCGCACTCTGGTCGGTAGGAATGGATGTGTTGCCGGTTTATGAATTTAATTTTTGGTGGGAATACACCAAATTCTGCCGCATGTTATCCAAGGAAGTTGGTGTCTCGATGCGCACCCTTGACCGGGCTTTGTGGCAGTATTCGAAGGAAAATCAAAGATAGCTACCGTAAAACTGCTGATGCAGGCACGAAAGATGGAGAATGATTTTGATGCTTGTGTTGCATTGGATGTACGAACCGGAAAGCTATAACCACTCCCGCAGCGCCTGAACGATCTCTTTGTCCGAAGGCTCCGCGCACTGGATATAAGCCGGCTGGATCAAGACTGGCTCCAGATCGAACACATCCGTGCTGTAACCCAGCTTGGTGATGGCATAAGTTTTCGGGATGCGCGCCAGGTAGCGTTTGTATTCGGTGTTCACCATTCCCTTCTCAGATTTCCCCAGGTGCGGCAGGACCATATCGCGGTCGGCCGCATCTTTGGTTTGGAACAGGAACAGGTTGGCGCAGGAGGAAAAGATGCCTTTAGGCAGCGCCGAAACGGTCTGCGCCATCAGGTGCAGGAAGACCCCGTATTTGCGCCCATCCCGCCACATGCTTTCCCAGATGGCCGCCACTGAGCCGCCAGTCGCATTGTGGCTGTCATCGGAAGCTGCGCCGCTGGCCACTCCCGATAAAACCTTGTTGGCTTCCTCAAAGAAAATATCCATGATCGGAAATTTCTTGCCGGCCAGGCTCTCCCTGCGGCGCGCGATGGCATCCGCATACAGCACATTCGCCAACAGGCTGAAGAGCGCGGCTTTGGAGAACTCATCCATATCTGCGCCGCCCTCGATGACCGCCACACCCCACGGGTCGGCCTGCGGCCCCAGCAAACCGAGATCCTCGATGGCCAGGCTGTCGGCACCCGGCCCATACTGCTGGCACATCTGGCCCTCGTCGAACTGCTCCAGGCGCAGCAAGACGCCTTCCAGGGAGGTGCGGCTGGCCTGATCGTTCTTTTTGGAGACGCTTTCGTAATACTTGCGCAGGACCGCGATCCAATCCCGGACGCTGACCTGGCTGCTGCGGTGAACGGCCAGGGCCTGACGTTCGTCAGCATTCAGTGCCAGCACCGGCCTGCCCGCCTGAAGCCCGAGGGTTTTGGCTTCATTTTCAGACACCAGCAGGCGTTCCTGCTTTTCAAGGGTCAGGGATTCAAATTTCCTTTCGCGGGCGCGCTTCAGGCCTTCACTCTCATACTCATTGGCCGTCTTTTTGGATTTCATCTCGCTCATCGCTTCCTGGATGAGACGTGAAAAACACTCCTCGATGTTTCCAAACAGAACTCCCTGGCGGGCATAGACTTCGGTCAGGGCCCGGCGCAGGAAGCCGAGCTGCCTGGGCCCCATCCGGCCGGCATTCGCGAACAGTTCGCAAACCATCGTGCGGTAGCGCGAAGCCTCGATCCGTTTGGGGACTTGCAGGAAATTCCAGCGCAGCGGGCGTTCAGCCCCCGGATGCAGCTGGCGGATATCGACCCGCCCCGGACTGCCCGGCCAGCGCAGTGCCCGCCGCCAGCCCTGGCCGAAATCCAGGACGATGACGCGGTGCTGCAGTTTGGTCATAACCTCGAAAGCCAGGCGTTCGGCGGCCACCGATTTTCCGAAGCCGGAATCCCCGATAAAGGCGGTATGGAAGTGCCGTTCCGGGGAAAGCTTCAACAGGGCATCCGTCACCCGGCCGGTTTCCACCGAGTACTGCCTGCCCAGGATCAAATCGCCGGGCATATCGGGGTAGAAGGCAAAGGCCGGGGTTTCCTCCTGGGTGGTCAGGGCCGCGCCCTGTTCAAAGACCCCCGGAGCGACATAGGCGGCTGTCTGGAGCATGGTCAGCAGGGTCGAGTCCATGTAACCGGAAAGCACGCCCGGGATGCGCTCCATGCGGGTCGAGGGGGTAAAGACCGCGGCGTGTTTGCGGATATAGACCTGCTCCTCGCCGGCCAGGTCGCGGCACTGCACGCCCGTGACCACATCCTCCGTGCCCTGGAAACTCTCCGGGATCAGCCCCATCAGGGCCTGCACCCCGCGCTCACTGCGCGCCAGGGCGTAGACATCGGTGTGGAAGGCGCCTTCAATGCTGGCGATGTTCAGCAATTTCTCCTGGGTGCGCAGGATCTGGGTGATCAGCATGGCCGGGTCGTTCTGCCATTGGGCCGACTCGCCAATAGAGAAGGAGGGCGCGATCCCCACCATCAACCCGGAACTGGCCGAGCGCCCGATGCCCAGCCCGGTCGATTCGGCGCTGGATTTCGTGTCCGAGGTCGATTTGGTATCCGTCTGCGAGAGCGTGCTGCTTTGGCTGGTGGTATCGGCTACCGAGTTGGTGACCGAACCCGACGAGCCCCAGGATTCACTCTCGGAATGGGAGACGGACTGGCTTTTGCCTTCGGAATGACTCTTACCTTCGGCATGCGAAACGCCATCGGAAACCCCGGAGCTGCTTGAACTCATCGACATCGAGGATGTAGTATCGGAGGCTCCCCAACTGCTCATATCCGATACCGCCTCACCCTGGTTGTACCCGGCATTGACCTTGATATCCCCGAAGCCCAAAGCTTTGACGATCCCGCCGACGATCGGAATATCCTTGCCGGCTGCGCTGACGCCGGCATTCCAACCCTTTGAGTCAGTTTCAGAGTGCGCGCCGCCAACCGAATCAGTATGCGAAACACCGCTGGACTGTCCACTGCTCTCTGACTGGCTTTCAACATGCGAAGTGCCGTCCATGATGCTTGTGCCATCCGTGACGGTTGTTCCTTCGCTGGTGGTGATGCCTTTTGAGATGGAATGGGACCAGCCGCGCGATTCGGCCTGGCCAACCGTCTGTGCCTGGCCTTCGGATTGGGCCTGTCCATCGGTATGGGCTTCGCCGCTGGTGTGGGCCTCGCTCTGGCCGTAGCCATAGTTGCTGGATGCAGATTCGGCCAATGCCCCGGAAAGCATGGCCGGCAGTGAGATGCCAAAGGAAGCCGAGCGCACCCCGCTTTGCTGGCTGGCCCAGATCGAGACTTCCTCGGCGAACCCGGCCAGCATGGAGGCAATCGTGCGCACCGGGACGCTGTAGGCCAGTACCATCAGCAGGAATTCCTCGCCCAAGCTGGACATGCCCCGGTACAGGATTTCATTCTGCTGCAGGGACATATTCAGCGCGGTGTTGTCGGCATCGATCAGCGGGTTGCGCTGGTTGCGGTTGTTTTCACGCACGTTCTCGCGCGGGTCGGGGTGACCGACCGCCACGATCGCGTGTGGAAATTGTTCGAGGGAACTGTACAGCCACTGCGCCACGCGGATACCCAAAGGATCAAGACGCATCTGGCGGTAAGCGCCTTTGAGTCCGGCTTCCAGGACAGCCAGGTCGCGCAGGGATTGCCGGGCGGCTGCTTCCAGAGTTTCCGCAAAAGATGAGACGCCGTAGCACTGCACAATCCCGATCGCAGGCTCATCGAAAATGCCGGCGGCCACATAGACCAGGTTGATGTTGGCGCCGTTCGCGCCGCGCAGCACCGAGCGCATTTTTTGCAAGAGGCCCGCGTCCGACCTGACCTCGATCGGGATGAACTTGACGTGCAGCAGGCGCACCACGCGGTAGCCGCTGAATTCCTTGCCGGCTTCGCGTTCGGTCAGGTGGAACCACAGGTAATCCAGACGCTCACCGTCAAAAACGATGTTGCTGTCGTGGATCACAAGATCGTTTGGCGCAAGCTCGGTTTTGTGCTCGAAGCGCAGCCACTTGGGGATGATATTCTTGATGCTTTGAATCATTCATGTCTCCTGAATGGAAAAACAGGCATTGCCTCAGCCGCCCACGAGGAGACCTGTACCGGAGCTCCCTAATTAATTGAGAGAAGGAAGCTCCGGTGCTCATGGGCGGGTGGCGCAGTTCTGTTTTATTTAATGAGAGGGGCCAGGCGGCATGCCAGCGCATGGATTTTGGCCGCCACTTCGCCTGTTTCAGTGGGCGGGAAGGTAGTCAGGAGATCCTCTACGCCGGATTGAAAATGGTGAAAGGTAACGGCAAAACCCTCGGCTTCGCGCCGGACCGTCCAGCGCCCGGCTTTTTCAGGGGGCACATGCGGGGCTGTGACGCCGGCGTCCCACTCAGATCCAATGGGGAAATCCACCCCCCACAGTTCGCGGTTGCTTTTGATTTCGCTCATGAGAGCGTCACTCCTTTTCGTTATGGATCGGCGGAGTTGGCACACCGGCCAGCTTGAACAGGCGCTGGATGTGCTTCCTGGCCCAGGCCAGATCCTCGGGACGGTTGTAGATGGTTTGTTTGCCATTCACGTTGCGGCGCGTTTCGGAGTCGGTGAAGCGGTCATTCAAGGCGTCTGCCAGGGCATAAGCGGCTGTCGACAGGTTCAAGCCAACGATGCACTCGCCTTCCCAGCGCCAGTGAACCAAGGCAACATAGGCGCAGTCCTTGGCGAAGGCTCCCGGGAACATCTTTGTGACAACCTGCTCCCAGCCTTCAGGGTAATCCGCGGGCGTGCACCAGATCTGGAAGCCGGCCGTGCCGGCCTCGAACAGAGCTTCGGGCGAGGGATTGCTGCCGATGTCCAGTTTTCGCGCCATTTCAAGCACCGGCTTGAAACGACGGTGTTCGGAACTGAAGGATGGCTGGATGTGGGTCAGAAAAGAGCTTTGCATGCTCCACCTACCAATCCTCGGTCAAAGGCTGGCCGCCGTACAGATCGCCGCCGCTGATGCGGTCTTCGAAATAGGCTTCCAGATGTTCATCTTCGGCCAGGGCCGGATGTGTTCCGGACACGCAGAAATGTTCATCCGCTTGCGCCCATATCCCCTGGATCTTGAGGATCTGGCCGCGAAAGTCTTCGGCCTGTTCGCGCTGATCAAAGTCGGCCAGGCATTCCAGGCCGCCAGCGATCAGGTGTCCGTAGACCGACCAGACACAAACAGCGGGATCATCCTCGTCAGATTGTTCCAGGAGAATCTGGCCGTGTTCGTCCCGGCCGGCTGCCAGACAGGGGTGGACTTCGAAGTGATCGAAGCGACTGTCTGCTGCCAGTTGGGCCAGCAGGCACTGCCGGGTATTTTGCTGCTCAGCGCCATAGGGAATGGCGTCTGCCCAACCCTGCGGGATGTCGAACAACCCCAGGATGGGTTCAACGCACTCGACATCCTGCGGATTGTCTATCGAGAGTGCCAGCTTGCGCGCCTCGACCAGATTTTCCGCCAGGATGACCCGCGTGATTTTGACGGTGTATAGCTGTTGCATCTTGTTCTCCTTGCCGGATGACCGGCAGCTTGTGTGAAAACGCAAACAGGGAGGATCGCTTGATCTCCCTGTTTGCGTGGGTGGACGGCTTGCGCCAATCCGGGATGTGTTTGATTCGTTGCAGGGTTTTGTTTCTGGGTGGCTGCGCTGGATGGGTTACAGATCGCGTACCCATTCTGCATCAACCACATCTTCAGTAGGGATATGCACTACCGCCCGGACCGGGTGGGTCAGTACCCACAACCAGCGGATGGTTCTGCCGGTCAGGCCGACGACGAGCGCCAGTCCAAACAGACCCCAGACTCCCATGACTGCGAATTGGATTGCTCCGCGGAGGATGACATCGAGGGGGTGCATGTCGCCTCTCAGAAGGCATAACTGCGCAGGTCACAGTTGTTTTTGCAGAAGACGAATGGGATGGAGTAGCCTCCGGTGGTCAGCGGATCCAGCGTTCCCAGGCGCAGGGCTTCCCCGCATTCGGGGCAGTGCGCTTCCAGGAGCGGCGAGTCAACTACCGGGAGGAGAATATTGCCATCCCCGCCCATTTTAAGGAACAGTGTGTCAGTTACAGCCATTTGAGCCTCCTTGTGCTGTGGCTGTCGCCACAGTAGCTTGCCGGGTTGTTGTCCCGGCTGATGAATGAATTTGCCGGGGAGATACCCGGCCTGCACCTGCCAGTGGCAGGCGCAAATGGATTGAGTGTTTCCCGTGTGCCGGAGCAATGCTCCGATGCTGTGTGTCTTGTACCGGAGCGATGCTCCGGTGCTTGTGATACAGCTATTCAGTTGGTAAGATGCAAAGAGCCAACGTTGAAAAAAATCCAACGTTTGTAAAACTGCGTTCATCGAAAGATGAACCAACGTTCAAAATAAAAGCCTACGTTCGAAAAACCAACCAACGTTGAGATGCAGTATCAACAACCCTTCAGGGTAGGTTGATAAATTGATCCTGTCCATCCATAAAGGATGAACAGGACGGATTTACCAGCCTGCTTATTCCGGACTGGAAGTCACCGGACACTGATTGCCATCCAGAATGACTTGTTTGAATGCTTTCAAAACATCCTGGGCCATTTCGGTGATTTCGCACAGGGCGCGCCCCAGATCGTACAGGCTGTAAATGCGGACTGGACTGGCGAGTTCCATGTAATTGGCGATCAGGAAATAGTCAGCCTCCGGCGTTGCTCCTTTGTGGAAGGAGAGCGAAAGCAAACCAAAGCCATCCATCACATCCTCCACATCACAGATAATGCTCTCGTCGCCATTGGAATAGCACTCGGCAAAAGGCACGTGTTCGGGTGCGATGCGGGCGAAAAGGGCTTGCGCGCGGGCTTCCAGATTGGCGATCACCTGGTCGTGTTTTTCGTAATACTCGCCCATTGCCTCGCTTACCAGGTCACAGGTTGCGAGAAAGTCGAGTTCTTGATTGGGATTCGTTTCTTCAGACATGTTTTTCTCCTAAAAAATATGGGTTTATCGCCCGCCCCGGTCACGTAACATGGCGAGCATGTCCGCGTAGGATGCGAGCGGGTTGACAAGCGAAACAGGGTTCTGGAACAATTTCTGGACCAGGAGTGAAAAATAGCCCAGGGGGATCACCAACCAGAGTGCCCAAACGATAACAGTGGTGACATTCCCGCGCGTGTTGGCGACGATATTCACGGCGGTCTGTGCGGTGCCAAGCATGCCAGCCCAGGCCTCGGGTGAGACTTCGCTGGTCATGTTCAGATATAGACGGCTGCCGATAACGGCCAGCGCGTAAACAGCCACCCCGGATTTCACAAACCAGAGCAGGTTGAAGCGTTGGGCCGGGGAGATCAGAACCGCCGCGAGGCCTGTGAGCCACATAGCTGCGCCGATCCAGGGCACCGGCGCGCCCATGCCCCATTGCGCCCCGAACCACAGGAGAAACACCCCGGCAGTCAGGATTTGCGCGGTGCGGGTGATCGGCGGACTTTCTCCCCGGCCCTGGCGCAGTGGGCGCGAGCCGGAGAGCTGCTGAACTGTGCTGTCCACAACCAGGGCCATCACGGTTGCCGCGCCGGCGCTGAGCAAGGCGCTCAGTGATCCGACCAAGGCATAGACCAGCCATAACAGGCCATTCAGCAGGTAGATGGGTAGGTCGAGCAGGAAAGAGTTGATCTGGTCGAAAATCATGGTTTTTGCCATAACAGAGTGATGAAAGCGGTTGTCAGCAAGGAGGTCAGAAGGAATGTGCCGATCGTGAAGATCAGGCGCTGCTCTTCACGAATTACGGCAGGGTTCCGCCGCTGGTCGAGGCGTCGATCAGGGTGGGCAGGATGACCCATACCTTCATGTCTCCGGTCTGGCTCAGAACGCGCGGTTGGGTGATCATCGTGCCGTTGAAAAAGGTGCCGGCTGTATTGACCGAAACCAGCAGATCAAATATGCCAGGGTCGGCAAAGGGCACTTGCAGGGCAGACAGGTTGAAGGTGCAGGTGCCGCCTCCGCAACCAGTGCTTGGAGAACTGTAGCGCTTCAAGTCGAACCAACCCTGGTGCACGAAGGCGCCGTACCAGGTGGCTCCCAGGTCACTGACAATCCAATCACGACTGGCCCCCGACAGCGTTGCGGTTGCCCGAGAGTTGGTGATTTGCTCGGGCAGGGTTTCAGTGTGCGCGCGGCAGCCTTTGAATACCTGTACGTTGCGGCAGGTTAGCGGAATGTCGTTGATGCCGCCACGGCAAACTTCTTCGGTTTCGAAAATGGGTTCATGCCAGGTGTAAATCACTGGTGGAATGGAAACGGAGGCCTGCACATCCGCGCCGCGTTCTTCAGGGTCTTGGCCAACAACTAGCGGGTAGCTGGGCGCTGAAGCCGAAATGGACAGGGAAGGCTGGGCCTGCGAAATGGACGGCCCGGGGCAGGACGGGGGTGGCGTCTGGGTTGCTTCAGGGGTTGCCACAATCTCAGTCGGGGGTAATCCGCAGGCAACTGGGTTGGCAAGGCACAACTCAGGTGGACAACCGGTTGGAGAATTTGAACAGGTGTCATACAGCAAAGCTAGTAAATAAACATTCTGATCATCTATGGATGATGTCAGAAGCTGGTTAAAAATGTTCCAGGTGTCTGTTCCAGGGATTAGGAAAGCCCAAGCATCGCCTTGATTGCTGATCAATGCATCAGCAAACTGATCTGCCTGAACCTGTGTTATGCCGCTGTTGCCCCCAAGTGCCTGAACTATGCTGCTCAGCAATTGTTGGGGAGTGATGTTTCCCCCAGCCAGAGAACCAACAGTTTGGATAATTAAACCCTGTCCCATACCCACTTCACCGTTGGAATTGATCAGGCCGGATGCCGTGGGATTCATGGCCATGAAAAACAGGGTGGAGGCTGTGGGGGTCATCATGGTGGAACCGTCTGGAGCTGTATAAACATGGTAAGTGGCTTCCATGCTGATGCCCCAGTCGGCCAGGGGCCCGAGGTCGGGCATCCAGTCGGCGGGCTGGCTGATTTCGCCGCCATCGATGACGCCGGGTTGCAGCGTGCCATCTGCCTGGAAGAAATCTCCCCAGTTGGCAGAGTCACCGGTTCCAGGGCCGCCGCTTTGGGCGTGAACCGGGAGAACCAGACTGAAAACAGCCAGGATGGTTGTCAACAAAGATAAGAAATTTTTGGACGAAATCATTGCTTGTTCTCCTGATCAAAGCGGATGCGCTCGAACTTCCAACCGGCATCGCTGGTTTTACTCACAATCACCTGGGTAGTACTGTTGTTCTTTTCCCCGCTATCCGGATTGGAGCAGACAGTTTTCAGCTCCCAGATTTCAACCTCAGAAGGTTCCTGAATCGCCATAACTTGGGATGCGTAAGCTGCCTTGCATTCCAGGCGCAGGTTTTTCTTTTCGACCGACGGCCAGAGCATTGGGGCAAAGGCTTCACTGGTCGCTTTGCAACCAGTGAGCGTGGATACCTGGCAAATCTTGTCGACCCAGGCAGCCTTACCTGCTTTGGCATCCACAGATAAAAAAGCCTCCGCCCCGGCGCGGGCGGCTGCTTCGGCGGTCATCCCGATTGGTTCCTGGGCAAATAAGTTGGGGATACGGGGCACAATGATGAAGCTGGCCGTCACGAGCATCAGGGAAACGATCAGGATGGTCACAATGCGGGTGGGACTGATGACGATTTCTTTGTTGCGTTTCATGGACACCTCCAGTTGGTTTATGTGTTGGCCAACGCTCTGAAATTTTCGCGAGATTAAACGCAAAAAGCGACCACCAGCGCAGGTGCTCTTTGAATCCCAAAGAGTTTGCGTTAGTGGTCGCTTCCAAGGTTAAATTACAGAAGGTAAGTTTTGCGACCGGTTGGCCAAGGTATTCAGTTGTGGGGGAATATTATCAAAGTTTCAAAAAGTACGCAAGGTTTTTAGAACAAGATTTCTAAGATTGGTGCGAGTTTTCGCGAACTCTAAACCTTGGTTGGAAAACTTGCATTTGATTATTGCGAATTAATAGTCTGGGCAATAATAGTCCAGACTATTAATTTTTTACCGAACTGAAGTGCGCTCCGCCTGTATTTACTATACAATTTTCAAATAGTTTTCATTGACAATGAAAACTATTTGACGTATCATTTCATTATGAATGAAAACTCTTGGAATTCCCGCTGGTCGAAAGACCAGATCAAAGCCATGCTCATTGAGCAGTTCGATTCCTTTTGGACACGTGACATCGGTACCGAACGTTCTCAACTGGATAAAATCGAACGCGCAGCAAATGTGCCCCATGCCGTCATCGTCTCCGGCCTGCGGCGGGTAGGAAAATCCACCCTGCTGGCACAAATGGCCCATAAGCTTGGCAAGGATGCGTTCTACTACGTCAATTTCGAGGATGACCGCTTCCTGGGTTTCCAGCCTGAGGAAGCCAACCATCTCTACCAGGCGCTGGTCGAAACTTTCGGTGAGCGCAGGACCTTCGTGATCGATGAAGTCCAGAATATCCCCGGCTGGGAGCATTTTGTCCGCCGTTTCATGGACATGGATTTCAAGTTCTATATTACGGGTTCCAATGCTTCCTTGCTCAGCCGGGAGTTGGGGACTCGTCTCACCGGTCGCTATGTGCCAATCGAGTTATTCCCATTTTCGTTCAAGGAATTCCTGCTATTCCGAGGAGAAAAGCTCCCCAACTTCCAACGTATGACGACCGTGGAGAATGCCCGGTTAAAAACTTTACTGGGTACCTACTTGCAGTCCGGCGGTATTCCCGATGCGCTCAAATACCCTGAACTGCCCTTGTTGCGAACTCTCTATGATGACGTTCTTTATCGGGATATCGCCACGCGTTACCGGTTGGAGGCAGTTACTGCGCTCAAGGAGCTGGCTTTTTATCTGTTGAGTAACCCATCTGGTCTGGTTTCTTTCAATAAGTTGAAGGACCAGTTCCGTCTGGGAAGCGTGAACACCATCAAGAGCTACATCGACTACATGGAGAATAGCTGGCTGGTATTCAGCCTGAATCTGTATGACTTTTCGGTCAAACGTCAGCAGATTGCCCCCAAGAAGGTTTACTGTATCGACACGGGTTTATCCAACGCTGTGGGATTTGGCTTTTCACCTAATACTGGTAAATTGATGGAGAACCTGGTTTTCCTGGCGTTGCGCCGCCAAACCCACGAAATCTATTACTATGCCACGCCCGGTGGCTATGAAGTGGATTTCTATCTACCCGAAAAACGCCAATTGATCCAGGTTGCTCATAACTTGGAGAACGCGGCCACCCGCGAACGCGAAGTCCGTGCGCTGAGTGATGCCCTGACAGGTGTAAAAGTCGAAAGTGCTTTGATCTTGTCAGATGCGAATGAGAACAGCTTTGAGATAAACGGGGTTCCCGTCGAAATACGGTCAGTGGAAGAGTGGTTGCTCAGTCAGTAAAGAAAACAGCATAAAAGCGGTACCCGGGAAAACGCAACCTATTTTGGGTTACCACTTGTTTAACAATTTGCACTCTTTTGTCAAAAATGTAATCCGAACTTCGATACGCCTGACGGTTTTCTCCAGACGGGCTGATAACTCATCCAGGATGCCGCGAAAAGCGCCAATCTCTCAGATTCGCATGGTCCCATTGCACGGTATTCAAGCTGATGCACAAAAAGGATGTTATTTACTTTTGCAGATCCGAAGGTTATTATGGATCGGTCTTATTACTGTTTCGCCATAAAACTATAATAAATGAACCCAAAAGATTTCTTATCCCCTGCCGGCACATCGGTTTTGACCCAAGCTGGCTATTGGGCTTTCCTGCCCGCCCCCCTGCCTCCAGAGATCAACTGGTCGCTACCGCTGGTGTCCGCCCTGGCCAAGGCCGAGCGTGATCTGAGCAAATTGGCGACCCTGGCCGACAGATTTCCATTTCCACAGTTAGTGACCAGATCTTTCGTACTTCGTGAGGCAATCTTTTCATCACGGATTGAAGGCCTGCACGCCAGTTTGGCTGACCTATATGCCTATGAATCTGCACAATTGTCATTGATGAAACCCGGCAATCACGTGCGCGAAGTGTACAACCACGTTCGGTCATTGGAGTTTGGCCTGGAGCGAGTAAAGACCCTGCCGATCAGCTTGCGCCTGCTTCGGGAAAGTCATGCCAGACTGCTGGAGGGTAGTTCCAGTGGGCTAACTCCGGGGGAATTTAGGCGCTCGCAAAACTGGATCGGCGCTGTTGGCAGTACACCATCCACAGCAATCTATGTTCCGCCGCCGGTGGATGAAATGAACACCAGACTGGATCAACTCGAGAAATTCATTCACTCCGAAACCGAAATTCCTGCACTGGTGCGCGCCGGCTTGATCCATTACCAGTTTGAAGCCATTCACCCGTTTCTGGATGGAAACGGCCGGATTGGACGGTCACTGATGATTTTGCTTCTCGGTGAATGGAATCTTCTACCCCAACCACTACTCAACCTGAGCGTTTATTTTGAACATTATAGGCAGGAATATCACGATCTGCTTTTGGCGGTTTCTCAAAAGGGAGACTGGGAAGCCTGGCTGCGTTTTTTCCTGTGCGCGGTCAGTACTCAGGCGAATGAAAGCCTCGTGCAACTGGAGCGTTTGCAGGCCATCCGAACAATCTATGAGCCCCTGGTAGATGCCGAGCGCAATGTCAAGCGGATGGAACAGGTTCTCGATTTCTTGTTTATGCAGCCGATACTCTCGGTTCGCCAGCTTCAAATGTTTTTGGGGGTCAGTTTTCCAATTGCTCAACGTTACATTGACAGTCTGGTCAGCGCCGGCATTCTGCAAGAAGTGACCGGGCAAGCGCGTAATCGTGTTTTTAGGGCAAATGAAATCTTCCAGGCGCTGGAAGGATTGGCGTAAACCATGAAATCTCGCGGTCGACCTCGAGATTTCATGGTGGAGCATTTATCCTTTACTTCTTCTAGTCGGGTTAGAGCATCTGGTTCCAATTGTAAAGAAAGACATTCTTCCGTTCTTTGGATAGTTCTATCAACTGTTCGGTAAAGCCTGAACGTGAACACAGCCCGAAATCAACATTTTGAAGACCGGCATCCCGGCAAACGTCGACTGACTTGGCTTCAAGCGCTTGCAGAATGTCCGTCCCTACCGGACGGTTGCTCCACTTGCATTCCACCAGCATCATCCGTTCCTCACCGAGCAGCAGCAGGTCCACCTCCTGGTTGGCCTGCCACCAGCCGCCGATCTGCCGGGGCATGAATGGCAGCTGACCCCGCAACCCAACCCGCCAGAAGTATTGCCGGCAGGCCTGCTCGAAAACGATGGCAGAAAAGTGGTCAATTTCTGGGCGAATGGCTGTCTCAAAAACCATTTCTTTTGCACCGCGTTCAAGTTGTGACCAGTTTGGGAGCACAAATCTGAACCAGAAGCGCAGGTAATTATCCTTCAGCCGGTAGATGCCGCGCCGGCTCTTGTGGGGCTGCGTTTCTGTGACCGGGACGGTTCTTTCCACGAGATGAAGTTGTTGCAGGGTGTCCAGGTAGGGCGTGATACTTTCCAACCCGGTTGCCATTTTGATCTCGTTTTGGCGGGTATTTCCGGAGGCGATGGCCTGTAAGACCGCAAAATAGTTGCGTGGTTCACGCAGCTCTTGTTGCAGGACAAAACGAACTTCGTCATAGAGCGGGGAACCCCGCTCCAGAATGGTTTCGATGATATTCGTTTCGAGGCTATTCTCGGGGTGGATGGTCTGCAAGTAAGTCGGTGTACCACCATAAACTGCATAGGCTCGCAAACGGTCTTCCGGGGTATAGGGCTGGAAAAAATACTGGGCATCCAGAAAATCCAAAGGCTCAAGCAGGTATTGGGCTGTCCGGCGACCATAGAGAGGCGCCTGGTAACCTAAAACGGTTTCCTCCATCATCCCGATATAGGAACCATTCAGAATGAGCATGATCTGGCTGTTTTTGAGCGTCTGATCCCAAAGGCGCTGCAGGATGGAGGCCAGTGGGGGATAAGCTGCCACCAAATATGGAAATTCATCGATAACGACAATCAAACGTTTCGATTGGGCCTGTCTTGCCAGGGTATTGAAGAGATCATCCCAAGTATTGTAGATGGCGCTGACTTGTCCGACACCAAAGATGGCATCATTGATCGCCATCGACAGATTAGTGCGCAGTACCTGTTCCGAAACCTGGTCGGCCACAAAAAAGACATGCGGCTTGCCCTCACAAAAATGGGCCAGGAGTTCAGTTTTGCCGACCCGGCGACGGCCATAAAGGACAAAAAGCTCCGCCCGGTTTGAGTGGTAGTGTTTTTCGAGTAAGGCCAGTTCAGAAACACGGTTGACAAACATGGCGCACCTCCGCTAAGGCAATTGTGATTATGATAATCATGATTATCTTATCATAAGAGGGGACAAAATCCAATCGCCATTTTCTCAATGAGGGTTGCGCCAACTTTAGAGACTTGGGTCTGCACAATTCTGATACCTTCTGGCAGGTTTCGCCAGCCGGGAGTGGTTATCCTTGTGCGAACCATGCAAAGGAAGGAGCATTCCGCGATGAAAATCGATATCATTTTGGCCTATATTCAGCGTTATCGTTTTGGCCACGAGAAAGATTTTGGGTAGTGCTAAACATATAAGTGATTTTGGCATATTGTCGGCAGGAAATTGCATTTCGTCACTCATTTTAGAGCACTACCAGATTTTGTTCCACCGATTACAGGGATCCACTTGGCAGCCCTGACACCCGGTCATCATCAAATCCGGGTGATCCACCAACAGTTGGAAACCCCGCCCGCCGAAACCGAGGCGGACCTGGTGGCGATCAGCTTTTTCAGTGGGTTTGCCCCAGAAGCTTATCGGCTGGCCCGCCATTATCGATCACAGGGCAAGCTGGTTGTGGGAGGCGGGCCGCACGTTACCTATGCGGAGGATGAAGCCTGCCATTATTTCGATGCCCTTGTAACCGGCGAGGCAGAATCGGTTTGGTCGCAGTTGCTCGAAGATGCCGAAGGCGGAGAACTCAAACCGATCTACCGGGGTGTACCCCAAGAGTTGGACAATCTCCCCACGCCACGCTATGACCTGCTGCCTGATCGGTTTTTCATCAAACGGGTGGTCCAAGCCACACGCGGCTGCCCGTTCCATTGTTCGTTTTGCACGGTGCCATCCCTGAACCCCGGTTTCCGTATGCGCCCGGTGGAGAAGGTGCTGGCCGACATTCGCTACAATGATTTCAAGCACTGGTGGCAGAGAAAACTGGTCTGGTTCTGGGATGATAACCTGACCGCCAACCGCCATTACGCGCGGGAACTGCTGAACGGCATGCTGCCCTTGAAAAAATGGTGGCTGACCCAGGCCAGCATGGATATCGCCAGGGACGAGAGCCTTTTGGATCTGATGAAAGCCTCCGGCTGCATCGGGGTCTTTTTTGGGATGGAGTCTTTTGGGGCTGAATCTCTCCAAGATGCGCACAAATCCCAAAACAAGGCGGAGCAATATGCGGAAACCATCCAGGCGCTTCACCAGCGCGGTATGTGCGTGATGGCCGGCTTTATCGCCGGGTTTGACGGTGACTCTCCCGCCACGATCAAGGCCATGGCGCAGCGATTGTATGAAGCCGGGGTGGATGTGCCCTTTCTGAGCATCCTGACTCCATTTCGGGGCTCGGATGCCTACGACAAAATGGTTGCCGAAAACCGGATCCTGACCGAACGCGGCTGGGAATTCTACAACGGCTACAACGTCACCTTCATTCCCAACCAGATGTCCCCGCAAGAACTCTTATTGGCGCACCGCCAGCTCTGGCGGGAAGCTTTTTCGCTCAAGTACAGCTTTCTGCGCATCCTGCGCAGCCTGAGATATCTGCGCCTGGGCGCTTTCCTGATGTGCATGTTTATGAATGCTTTCTATTGCCTGAAACGCCTGCGTGGTAACGAGCCGATCAGTTTCTAGGCTAGGGGTGCCATTGCCGGACACACGTAAATCGCACAGGCCGCTCCATGAAAAACCGCCGCAGGGATGAATCCTGCGGCGGCGTGCTACTGGGCGAACCAGCCATCTTTCTGCCAGTGGGACTTGGTGCACCCACATCTCCCATCTGAGACGGGACGTTACTTGTCATTCTTGCCGGATCTGATCTGGATTGAATGCGGCTTATTCATTCGCCTTACGACATGGCATTGCTCCAATTATACAAGGTTTGCAATACTCACAAGATAACTACTCGAGATAAAACAGCAGCAATTCTCAATATGAAATTAGGTGATTGCTGGAGTCTATCTTTGTATCAAAAATGATGATAATCTATAGCCACTATGTTAGAAGATCTACGACTTTCCCGAATGATTGAACGTCTGAAACAAGCCTGTGATGAATTTCCAGACATGCGCACAGGTAAAAACAGTGTGTACGATTTGTCAGATGTAGGAATGAGCGCTTTCTCGGTGTTTTTTACACAGAGCCCATCATTTTTGGCGCATCAGCGTGACATGAAATTGCGCAAAGGGCGCAGCAATGCGGAGAGCCTGTTTCATTTGAGCGAGATACCGAGCGATAACCAAATCCGGAACTTATTGGATCCAGTTAGCCCAAGATATGTAGCGCCAGTCTATCGGCAAGTCTTCCTGGCATTGGAGCAAGCCAAAGTGTTAGAAAAGCGGCGCTCGTTTGCCAAGCAGTTGTTAGTGGCCATCGACGGGACGGAATACTTCTCATCCAAGGCCATCCATTGCGAAAATTGCAGTCACCGTGAACTGAACAACGGCAAAACGAACTATTTTCACAGTGTATTGACGCCTGTGATCGTCCAGCCGGGAAATGAAACGGTGATTTCGCTGGAACCGGAGTTCATTGTTCCCCAAGATGGGCATGAAAAGCAGGATTGTGAGATACAGGCAGCCAAACGATGGGTCGAAAAGTGGGGCGACTTCTATGCCAAACGAGGCGTGACCATTCTGGGAGACGATCTGTTCAGCCGCGACCCGTTTTGTCAGGCACTGAAAGACAAGGGGCTGCATCTTATCCTGGTTTGTAAGCCCGATTCGCATACATTTCTGTATGAAACGGTGGATTTTCTCGCAGCCAGCGGGGTTTTAGCTTCAAAGGTAGTCAGGCGCTGGGTTGGGCGCTATGCCGAGGTCTACACTTATCGCTATGCCAACAACCTTCATTTGAACAGCGATCCGGATTCGCTCGTGGTCGGCTGGTGCGAAGTGACCGTGAGACGAGAAGATACCGGTGAACAACTTTACAAAAACGCTTTCATTACCGATTTTGAAGTCACAGATACCACCGTTGAAGCAATTGTGCGCGATGGGCGAGCGCGCTGGAAGGTCGAAAACGAGAACAACAACGTTCTCAAAACCAAGGGCTACCATATCGAACACAACTTTGGACACGGAAACCAGTATCTTGCTTCGCTATTGCTCTCGCTCAATCTGCTGGCTTTCTTATTTCACACCGTTTTAGATTTGGTCGATGAGCAATACCGTGCTATTCGTCAAGCGTTGGGCACGCGCCGCAGATTTTTCCAGGACTTGGACTCCTTGTTGCGTTACTTCCAATTTGAAAACTGGGATCAGGTGCTGGCGTTTATGTTCAAGGGTCTTGAACTGGATATCGGATGACATCTCCTGGCGCTTTTCACTCAGTCATTTTCGCTACCGAATTTTCCTTCAGCAGCCTGTTTTGCTTGCCACCAGCGTAGATATTCATTGACCTGGCAAGTTGTCAAGAAACTCGTCTGTAATCCTGACCGACTTTACACCAACGGCTTTTTTGCCAAAGGCATCGCCAGTTTTGGCATATTGAGAATTGCTG
>JAKLPV010000060.1 GCA_022013685.1 Anaerolineae bacterium | reverse complement strand
TCTACGCTTTTTCCGAGACTGCGCTCGGGAAAAGTGGCCCCTACGGGGCAGTAGTTGACAAATAAGGTTTGGATAAGTATGCTCAAAGCATCCCAACTGGCGGGATACAAGGAGCATCAGAGATGAACGATCAGTTGAGCACTCGACTTGCTGATATTCTGAACGGGAGCTACGATTGTGTCGACCGGATTGTGTTCAATGCCTATTTTCAGTTTGGACAAACACCAGCCGGTTTTCGGCTTTGGTGGCGTCAATTGGAAGGTTCTGATGATGACCTGGATAATAACCATTTGATGCGGATGGCTGGTCGCCTGGCTCGTCGACTGCGTGCGCACGCCAGCGCTCATAATATCCCGGTGGTGGATTGTGATACAAAAGAGCGCAAGGATACAATTGCAGCCGAGTATCTTCCAAAAGGACCGGGTTTTGTTGGCCTATTCGCCATTCTGGTTGGTCGCGCACCTGCTCCGGTGTGGAATGTCAAAAAAACCAAAAGTGGCAAGATCATGAACATCGAACGTAAAACGCAATATGTCAATCATTACCACTTTCACATCCAGGACCCAGATTGGGGGCACATTATCATTCGTATGAGCGGACACCCACCGTTCGGTGCGCAGATCATTTTGAATGGTCATGAGTACGTGGCCTGCCGAGCCCAAAAAGAAGGAGTGACATTTCGCAAAGAAGATAACTGTTTCACTCAAGTTGGCGAACCAACACGCCTGGCCCAGATTGCAGATACCCTGAGTTCATCTGATGTCGTGGGGCAACTGGAACAAGTGTTTGATCGCTGGATTTATTCTACCTGTTTATGCTTCGCATTAGACCTGGAAGAACAGGAGCGTACCAACTTCCACTATGACTATTCGATCTATCAGGCTGAATACAGTCGTAACTTGCTATTCCGCAGTGGCGGGCAAATGCAACAACTTGTTCAAACTCTGATTGACCGCACTCGCTCCTGGTTGGATGTTAAACAGGTAAAAACCATCTTTGGAGCCGCACGCCGTCCATTTCGGCATGCGGAAAGCCGTACCCAGCCTCGCTTTGAAATCGTGGTCGAGAAACCTGCATATGACTTGATTATCTTCAAAATCCATTTCGGCAAACTGACCGTCAAGTTGTATACCAAAGGCGAACGCGTTTTACGAGGTGAAGCCATTGTCCATAACACCAGAGCGCTGCATTGTCGGCGCTCCTTGCCCAACTTTTCAACGATCATCCTGGAACTCCAAAAAATCCTGGTACGCTTCTTCGATGTCTTGGAC
>JAKLPV010000059.1 GCA_022013685.1 Anaerolineae bacterium | reverse complement strand
ATGGACACTGGCAAGCAGAACGAACGCTTTGAACGCGCCCGCGCCGCTCTCGCCAACGGAGAATACAAAATTACTCCGCTTGACGATGGCGCCTGGAGCATCATCAACGGCGACAACACGCCCTATCGCGCCACTCACCAAACATGCGAGTGCAAAGACTTTGAGCACAACGCAAAACACGGCGTCATGTGCAAGCACATCTGCGCCATCCACATTCTCTTTCCGCAAAATCAAGGAGGTCAATCCAAAATGAACGAACCCGCCCCCAACCCGATCACCGGCTGGACACGCCTGTTCCATCCGTCCGGCGCACAAGTCACTCTGCCGATTGTCTACGCTGCTGCCGGTAACATGTTCGGCCAGGTGGATGCCTACCTCGGGGCTGGCTTCCAGGTCAGCGCTCCCGGCCTGGAAGAAGGCGAACAGAAACAGGAAGTCGTCTCGGTCTCGCGCCGCGAAAGCAAGGACTCCACCCCGATTGTCGCCTTCTACCTGGCGCACCCGAAGACTGTCAAGAAATTCTTGCACAGTTACCTGAACAATCAGGATGATGTGCTGGCCTTCGAGACAGCTACCGGCCTGAAGCTGGACTCCATCCCACTCTGGCCCGGCGAACGCGACGTGGATAAAGACAGCCGCCAGGCTGATGAATACATCATCCCACTGCCGCGACCGATCAACCTGGTCTGGGAAGTCAATCCGAAGTGGCAGACCTGGAGCGCAGAAGGCGGCAAATCCACCGGAGCCATCGAACCGCACAAACGCATTTTGGTGCGCTATGACGCGACCAGCGCGAAGCCTGTCAGCGCCCCGTTATCGACCCCCGCCACACCTGGCGATCCAAAACCTGCCAGCGGTGCACTTGTCCGCAAGTACCAGGACGGCACATCCTGCAAGGATGATCCCGCTGAGCGCGTGGCCTTCGATGCTTATGTCAAAGCGAATACCAACTCGCCAGCCTCCCTGGAAGCCTTGCGCGCCTGGTATCGCGTTGCAGGCAGCAAATAATCTACCCCGTAGTCCAGAGTGAGCAATCGCCCTGGATCGCAAAATCACATTCTCTCACCATTCATAAGGAGGTAACACGATGTCATCTTACATGAGCAACCAAATCATCGTCGGTAATCTTGGGCGCAACCCTGAAATGCGCTACACACCTGAAGGTCAGCCCGTCACCGATTTCTCGGTGGCCGTTAATCGGCAGTACACCAATAAAGCAGGCGAGACCGTCAAGGATGTTGTTTGGTTCCGGGTCGCATCCTGGGGCAAACAGGCCGAGGTTGTCAACCAGTACCTGAAGAAAGGCTCAAAAGTTCTGGTCGAAGGCCGTCTGGTCTACGATCCTGCTACTGGCGGCCCACGCATCTGGACCAACCAGTCCGGCGACCCCCAGGCCAGCTTCGAACTGGTTTCCCAAACCGTCCGCTTCCTGGACAGCAAAGGCAACGGCGGCGAGAGCAACATTCCCGCCAGCGCTCCCCCTGCTGCCCCTGAAGAAGATATTCCCTTCTAGGTAACTGGGGAGTCTCCCAGGACAAGCACTGGAGAAATATCCAGTACAAGCACTGGAAGAACTTCCAGTACAAGCAACACCACAAGAGCCTGGCCTGACAGCCGGGCTCTTTTTTTACTTTCTTCCAAACGATCACAAGGAGGTTACCCAATGACCAAGAAAGCCGAATCGTCCGACACCATGATCCTGACCGAGACCATCAAGGCCGCCCTGGGGATCGTCTCGAAAGCCCTGGGCAAATCCACTCTGCCGGTCCTGACCACGATCCACCTACGGGCCGAAGGAGAAACGCTAACCCTGACCGCAACCGATCTGGAAACGGCCATCAGTGTTGCAGTTCCCGCCATCGTGACGAAAGTCTGGGCTGCCTGCGCCCCTGGCACAACCCTGACCGATCTGGCTTCCGCTGCGCCTGGCGCACAGATTGACCTGGTCTGGGAAGAAGATAGCGCCACCCTGCGCTTTGCATCGCAGGGAACGAAGGCCAAGCTCAAGAGCCTTGCCGCCGATGAATTCCCCAACACAGCCGCACCTGACTCCAAGCTGATGGGGACGATCCCGGCCAGCGAACTGCGTTCCGCGCTCAAGCGCGTTGCAATCGCGGCATCGACCGATGAGTCCCGGCCTGCCCTGTGTGCTGTGCAACTGGCCCTGGTCAACGAAAAGGTTTGCCTGACCGCCGCGGATGGTTTCCGCCTGGCAAGCTACCATCTCGATCACGAGTTGGTTTTCCACGCCAAAACCAGCCTGCTCATCCCGCGCAGCGCCGCCCTGAAACTTGCGGCGATCCTGCCAGGCGATGATTCTCGGGTAACCGTCTCCGTGGACGAAGACCGTGCCATCCTGATGGCCTGGGGGAATGTTTCCTTCCGGGCACAGCTTCTGGATTTCAATTTCCCGGACTGGCAAGTCATCTTTCCCAGGGATTTCAAGCACAGCCTGACACTGAATGGCAAAGATTTTCAGGGTGCGGTTCGCCGCGCCGAAATCTTCGCGCGCGAAGGGCAAAGTGTCTTGAAGTTTAACCATGCCGAAAACGGCGTGAAGGTTTACGGGGAATCCGCCGAGACCGGCCAGGGCGAGACCATCCTGACCAGTGATGCCGAAATGCCGTTTTTGGTGGGCAGCAACGTTACTTTCGTTAAACAAGGATTGGAAGCGATTGGAACCGATCAAGTGCGTATGCGTCTGAATGAGCCCAATACTCCGATCCTGTTCACCAACGGCACAGACAAATACCGCTACGTTGTCATGCCGGTTGTGATCAGCGACCCGGTTGAAGTAGCCAAAGCCGCCGAAGTCGCAAAAGCTTCAGAAGAAGCTGCTGCGGCGTAACACACCCGAACCGATCAATAGAAGTCTGACTTTTGACAGTCAGGCTTCTATTGCAACACAAGGAGGTCACATGCTGACTACAACTACCACAAAGTCTGCGCAGGCCACGGCAAAACCCACAGCCGATACATCCCTGGCAAACTTGCGCCAAATCAAGCGCGACTGGATCGCCGCTGCCCGTGACCTGGACTACCCGGCAACCTGCTGGAACGTTCTCCGCAATCTCGGACAGCGCGAGAAGTTCGGTGTCCTACGCGAAGCCTGGCTCTGGCAGTCTGGCAGCGTCGCCATGATCGGCAACGAAAGCGCAACTACCTACAGCCCTGCTCACCGGGCTTACATCGTTCGCCGCGTCGTTGCCGCCTACGTTCTTCCCAAGGAACTTGACCCTCGCTGGCAAAATCCGGTCGAAAAGGCGCTGTTCAACGGTGACCGGGTCATGCACTGGGGGTGGCTGATGGCTGACACCAGCGAAGGCCAGATTATCGAAGAAGACGAAGGCGAGAAAAAAGACTCGCTCATCTTCGTTCCCGGCCAATGGATGAACGCGATCCTGGGCGTCCAGCATCAGGCCGAGCAGAAAGCCCAGGCTGAATACCTGGCCGGCCTCGAGCGTCAACGCCAGCAGCTCCTGAGCGAGTTACTGGTTGGCAAGGCGGTCTAATGATCGCCGCCTTGATCCACTTGCTCCTTGCACAAGCCCAGGTCAAACTCCTGGCCACCCGCCTGCTGGTTGTCGAGCAAAACACACTCCCCTTACGCGGTCCCGAAACTGAAAGCGAGTGCGCCGAAGAATGGCGTGGACTCATGGCAAAGCAAGCCCGCGAAGAATCCGAACTCCTGGCCGAACGGCTGGAGATGTAACCACAAGGAGGCCACATGCACAAAGTTTATCCTGGTCAAAAAGTCCGCATCCTAACCATTCAGGTCGCCGTCCCGGCTGACGCTGATCCCAGCACGATCGCCGATGAAATGAGCGAAATGCTCACTGGCGCAACTGCTGATGAAAGCAGCAACATCCTGGACTGGCAGTATCTGGACGGCCCAGAGAGCGGAATGATTGTTACCGCGTCCAACGATCCCGATGAAGGCGAAGTCTTCTACGAGTCGCCTCTGCCGCAACCGTACCCCACATCCTTCGCAGTAACAGCGTTTGGCACATCGCCGCTATTGATCCAACTTCAGCGTCTGAATGTTGTGCTGACCGCGAGCCAGGTGATCGCGCTCTCGCTCAACCTGATGGAAACGCTTGAGAAATGCGGACAAAATGGCGACCTGCCGAATCGTGTCATCCTGACCCTGAACGGGGCCTATGCCGAAATCGACATCCAGCAAGCCCTGGATGACGGCATCGCTGTGCGCGCCATCTAACCACGAGGAGGCTTCATGTCACTTAACTGGGATATCCGCAATTGCACTCCGCCACAGATCCAGGAAGGCGAGCAGAACAAGCACTATGTTGTCTGCCTGTTATGCCTGCTCGCTGGAGTTGGCGAGATCAGCGAAGAAAACAAGATCGAGGTTTTTGAACGTATTCGTGCCATCGAAGAAATTCAAGGCGCATCGCTCATGACGCCAGAAGGAGATGTTTACTTGACCCAGGCAAATATCGAGCGCTGGGTCGGGATGAAACTCAATGTGGTGTCGATGGGCAAACGCGAGTTCAAAGCCTGGCTGCGGCGCATGCAAAGCAAGCGCAAAGAGCCAACAAAACGATTCACGAGGAGGCCACATGAAAACTAATCAAAACATCAACAACCCACCGAAACCCAAATCCAGGTTCGGCAATCTGAAGATCAACCGGATCACCATAACCGCTGTTCTCCTGGCTTTTGGCTGGCTGATGTTTGAAGTTTTCAACTTCGCATCGACCGAATTTGCGCTCAACGACGCGCT
>JAKLPV010000001.1 GCA_022013685.1 Anaerolineae bacterium | reverse complement strand
TCTTTGGCTGATCCTAACCATAGCCCTGCCTTATCTCCAGTTGAAGATCCCACGGAATACCCGCGCCTGGCCGCCTACGCCTACTATCGCATGATCATCCTGCACACCTTCCTCGGCGAAATGGACGCGGCCCAGGTCAAATACGCCACCCTGCAAGAGAAATTCTCAATTGAAAGCCCCGGCCATCCCTACGTTGAGCTAGCAACCGATTTCTGGAACGCCTACCAGTCCAGCGGACTCATGTACGATGCCTGCGCCGCCGCCATCGCCTATGCGGACGCCCACCCTGAGATTCTGATTCCGCTCGGCAGCGATTATCATGGCTGGCAAAGTCACCAGTACCAACCGGCGGGTGTCTGTCCGTTTCGGTGAAACTTTTTTAACCACGCCCCCGCCAAGAACACGGGGCAAGCGGACACCACGGGACACAAAGGAAAACCTTTTTAGCTTTTCCTTTGTGTTACTTTGTGCTACTTTGTGGTAAAAGGTTTTGACCCAATTGGCGGACGTCTGTCCGTTTTGCCAGGGGAGATAGAAAAACAACCCTTGACCCTAACCTGATAACTCAATAGAATGGCAGTTTGATTTGTGCTTTTTTCGACAATCAAATGGAGGAACGATGGGCAAGATACAACTCAGTTACAGCACCTTCGGCCTGACCAATCTCGATTTCCTGACCGCGATCGATGAAGTCGACAAGGCCGGTTACCCCGGCATCGAAATTTCCTTTCACCGCGACCAGTTCAACGCTTTCGACATCTCCGACGAAACGCTCGCCACGGTCAAAAAGCGCCTCGACGCGGGCCGCGTCAGGGCCGCCTGCGTGGCAACCGCCTCGCACTTTTTCACCCCCCAGCGCCCGCACGAACCGTCCCTGATGGCCCCCGACCTGGCCGGGCGCAAACGGCGGATTGCCCTGGTCAAGCGCGGAATCCACGTCGCCCGCCAGCTGGGCGTGGACCTGGTCACCTTCGGCAGCGGATTCATCCGCGACGAGCACGTCAGCAACCCCTCCGTCAACCCGCGCGAACTGCTCATCGACAGCATCCAACAGTGCATCGCCGAGATCCGCCCCGACGAAGACATCACCCTGCTGATCGAACCCGAACCCGGCATGTTCATCGAAACGATGGAACAGGGCCTGTCGCTGATCAACGAGATTAACTCGCCGCGCTTCCAACTGCACGTTGATATCACCCACGCCTACTGCTCCGAGAAAAACTACATCGAAGCCCTGGCCCAGGCCGCGCCTTTTACCCGCTACCTGCACATCTCCGACGCCCGCCAGGGCTACAACCTGAAGATCGTCAAAGACGCCCCGGACCTGTCCTTCGACCTCGATTTTGCATCCTATCTCGTTTATTTCCCCGAAACAGCGGATTATGCCCTGCTCGACCGCCATTTCCCGCGCTATTTCTGCGACCAGACCCCCGGCCTCGCCCAACGCAAACGGCTGGACGCGCTCCTGTCCCAGGCCGGAATCCAAAAATCCCCCGAAATTGTCCACTACCCCGGCCTCTACGCTGGAGCCTCTGCCTTCGACGATGAATTTTTCACCTACTTGATCTCCGTCCCCGGCCTGAGCTATGATGTGCTCGAGCGCACCAAACCCATCCTCGGCTATTTGCGCGGCGTGCGCGGCCCGCAACGGATCGATAAAATGGTCGCCAACACCCTGACCGGCATCGTCCACTTCCACGAGATTCCCGGCGAAGGCACGCTCGATCTCGCCGCCAGCTTCAAGGCCCTGACCGAAAATGGATTCTCCGGTTATGGTTCGGTCGAGCTCTACCACCACGTCGAATCCTGGCAAAAAGCTTTGGCCGACAGCTACCGGCATTTATCACAATTTGTTTAATCGTAGGGGCGACCCAATGGGTCGCCCCTACCCCCCAACAGGAGTCACCATGATCAACATCCAACAACTCGGCTGGGACGTCCGCACCGTCGGTGAACTGGATCATCGCCTGCTCAAAGCGCCGCGCGTCAAACTGCGCTCGGCCAACCCGGGCAAAAACGGCGATGTGGCCTATTGCGTCGACCTGCGCGTCAACAAACCGAATGCCGGCGAATATTTATCGTCGACTGAATTGCATTCCGTTGAGCATTTCCTGCTCGAAGGTTTGCAGCGCTACCTGCCCGAAAACTTTTTGTCGATCGGCATCATGGGCTGCCAGACCGGCTTTTACATTGTCCTGCTCAACGAAGGCCGCTCAGAAAAAATTTGCAGTGTGCTGGCGAACATCTTCAGCGATATGTTAACCGCCACGGCCGTGCCTTATACCAGCATCGAGCAATGCGGCAATTACATGAACCACAACCTGGAACTTGCCCAAAACGTTGCCCGCCGGGTGCTGGATGCGAAACCAGATTGGCTGGACGTGGTATGACCAGTGGAACCAGCCGCTGGCGCGTCGCTTACCAGCGCCCAATAGAATACGAGATCGTCAACGCTCCGGGCCTGTTCGAACTGCAAAACGAAGCCCTTTTATCGGTAGGCAAGATCCGGGGCGGACGCAGGTTTGTCGTCGTCGATGGCAACGTCGCCCGCTTCTACGGCGACAAGATCCACAGCTATTTCGCCCACCACGAGATCGAAGCAAAAATCATCACCTTCCCCGGCGGCGAGGAAAACAAAACGGTCGATGCCTATCTCGGCATCCTGTACGAGTTGGATTCCTTCCCCATCCACCGCCGCGACGAACCGATCATCGCCATTGGCGGCGGGGTGCTGACCGACGTGGTCGGCTTCATCGCCAGCAGTTACCGCCGCAGTGTGCCGCACATCAAGGTCCCGACCACGCTGATGGGCTACATCGACGCTTCGGTCGGCATCAAAACCGGCATCAATTTCAACGGCCACAAAAATCGTCTGGGCTCGTTCGAGCCGCCGCTGCGGGTCTTCCTCGATCGGGATTTTCTGAAAACCCTGCCCCGCCGTCACATCCTGAACGGGGTTTGCGAGATCATCAAACTGGCCGTCATCAAAGACGCCGGGCTGTTCAGCCTGCTCGAAGGTCACGGGGCGCAGAGTGCTGCGATCAACTTTCAGGATCAACGCGGCGGGGAAATTCTCAACCGCGCCATCAGCGGCATGCTCGAGGAGCTCGAGCCCAACCTGTACGAGGAAAACCTGGCGCGCAAGGTCGATTTTGGCCATACCTTCAGCTACGGGCTCGAAACCCGCCATGAAGCCCACCTGCTGCACGGTGAAGCCGTTCTGCTCGATATCGTCATCTCGACCCTGATCGCCCGCGGACGGGATCTGCTCTCGGAGCAGGAAACCTGTCGGATTTTCAACCTGATCGGTCAACTGGGGATCGTTCTGAACACAGATGTTCTCGACGCCGGCCTGATGTGGCAATCTCTGCTGGAACGCGTCGAACACCGTAATGGCTACCAACGCGTACCCATGCCCGATTCGCTCGGCAACTGCATTTTTATCAATGACATTACCTACCAAGAAATCGAATCCGCCGTAAAAAACCTTAATGACTGGATAAGCATAAAAAATGACCCAATTCTCGAACGCTGACGATCAGGAAATTACCAAATTCGACAAAGTCTCGCAAATCTGGTGGGACACCAAAGGCGAGATGGGAACGCTGCACACCATCAACCCGCTGCGTACAAAATTTATCATGGACAATATCGACACGCCCAACCCGCGCATTCTGGATGTCGGCTGCGGCGGCGGGATCCTGTCTGAAGCGCTGGCAAAGGCCGGGGCCAGGGTGACGGGCAGCGATCTGTCGCTGCCCTCGCTGGAAGTTGCCCGCCTGCACGCCAGCGCCGGGGGGCTGAAGATCGATTATCTTTACCAGGGTGTGGAACAGATCGCACAGGAAAATGAAGGCGGGTTCGACGCTGTCACCTGCATGGAAATGCTCGAGCACGTTCCCGAACCCGCCAAAGTAATCGCGGCCTGCGCCCAAGCCCTTAAACCGGGCGGACGGGCCTTCTTCTCTACCATCAACCGCACGCTCAAGTCGCTTTTTGCGGTCATCCTGGTTGGTGAAAATATTTTGCGCCTGCTGCCGCGCGGCACACACACCTACAGCAAGCTGATCCGCCCATCCGAGCTTAAAGCCTGGTCAAAACAGAGCGGACTCGATTTTGTGCGCCTGTCCAGTCTGATGTACAATCCACTCACTGGCAAGTTCAAAGTTGCCCACGATAAAGAAGATATGAACTACATGGCTTATTTCATCAAATCAAAAAACCAGTAAACACGAAGGAACACCAAGGAAATCCTTTTCATATGCTTAACCTTCGTTTACTTTGTGTTTAAGAACTTTTTTTCCGGAGTGATCTCATGCTTTCTCGTTTCTTCGCCCTCTCCCGCACCACCCACGGCGTTTTGGATGTTGCCATGCCAGGCTTCACAGCCCTGCTCTGGCTGGGAGCCTTCCCCGCATGGCCGACCCTGCTGCTCTCGCTGTTGACCGCCTTTGCCGGCTACACCGCCATCTACGCCCTGAACGATCTGGCCGGGGTCAAAACCGACCAGGAAAAATTTACCGGCCCGGGTGGTATTAACCAGGGCTATTCGGTCGAGGCCTCCGATATGCGTTACCCGCTGGCGCAGAAGCTGGTCAGCTTTCGGGGCGGACTGGCCTGGTTCGCTTTCTGGTACGGACTGGCGCTGCTTGGGGCCTACCTGCTCAACCCGTCCATCGTTTTTATTGTGCTGGCCGCCGCCGTGTTGGAAGTGATCTACTGCCGGCTGTTGAAAGTAACCTACTGGCGCACCCTGGTCAGCGGATTGGTCAAATCTTGCGGGCCGGTTTCCGCCGTTTTCGTGGTCAACCCCGAACCATCCCTGCCGCTGCTGCTGCTCATGCTGGCCTGGCTGATGCTCTGGGAAATTGGCGGGCAAAATATCCCCGCCGACTGGAACGATGTCGAGGAAGATAAGCGCGTTGGGGCCAAGACCATTCCGCTGACCTTTGGGCCGCAAAAAGCTGGGATGCTGGTGGTCATCACCCTGACGCTGACCGTGCTGACCAGTCTGTTCCTGCCGCTCATGTCTCCCCAGGCGCTCGGTATCCCGTACCTGGTCGCGACAGGGCTGGCCGGCCTGTTCCTGCTGATCTTGCCCGGCATCCAGCTCTACCAGAAACGCGAAAGCCGCCAGGCCGGCCGACTCTTCGACCGCGCCAGCTACTATCCGCTGGCGCAACTGGCGATCATGACGGTTTTTGTGCTGTTGTAAATAACTTCACTCGCTTCATCGCGGAATCTTCTGCCATCTCTATTTTTAAAACAAGTCCCCCCTCAGGTTTTCCTGAGAGGGGACTTGTTTATAGGCAAGGATTGGACATCAAATCCGGGTTGTGCCATCTCTGTGCACGGAAAACATGTTTTTATTTCACAACTTCGATAACAACAGATACCCAATAACCAAATGCCTGGTTGCCGTTGCTATCATCCGCATACATCGACCAAAAGCTTTCATATTTCCCAGGGTCACCCGGCGCATACATTCTGATTGCCATGTTTACTGCTTCGCCAGGCCCAATGAATTGGCTTGTTTTGGTAATAAAATAATTATCACCCGCAAAAGTTGGTCCGGCCACGTGCCGAAAAGAGTAGCCATCATCCCAGGCGCAAACGCCGTTATTGCGAAGCTTCCAGACTTTTTCAAACTTTTCCCAGGCCTTGAATTGCGTACCGTCCGGGATGGTTATATCGCCTTCGAAAGCAACGCTGTTACAAATCGGGCCAGTATCGCCGCCCGTTCCCAGGGTCGGGATGGGAGTGAGGGAGGGCAACGCACCAGGCAGGGCAGGAGCAGTGCCAATCACCAACGGGTCCGGGGATGAGAGCGGGGTTAGGTCCACCGAAAGTGTAACCTGCACGATGGGTGTTTCCTCCGTTGCGGCCAGGGTGGCTGATGGCAGAAACGTGGCGGTTGCCAGCGAGGCGAGTTCGGTCATCTGGGCGCGAGCCGTTTCGGCGGCGCTGGTATAGATGGCATTCACATCCAGCGCGGTGGGGGTTGCTTCAGGGGCCTGACCAATTGTGCAGGCTCCAAGCATCATCATGGTAAGCATGATGAATCCGATCAGGGTAAAGCGTTTCATTGAAAACATAAAAACCTCCATAAGGCGGAAATTTCCGCTGGGGCTGATTATAACGTATCGCAAAAAAAAGCCAAACCGAAAAATGAGCACTCCCGGGAATCTCCGTGGCAAGACCCCACATTTTTAGGTGCGCCATTTTGGCTATTTTGAGCACAAGTAAAGATAAACCCATTAAAATAAAGATATGGAAAAATCTCCAATTTACGATTTCACTTTTCTGCGGCACGGACAGTCTGTGGGCAATTTCGAAGAACGCTTCCAGGGCCAGGCTGATTTTCCACTGACCGATATAGGCCGCGCCCAGGCGCGCAATTTGGCAAAACGCTGGTTGCATGAAAACCGGTATTTTGATCGCGCCATCTCCAGTCCGCTTGTGCGCGCCCGTGAAACAGCAGAAATCGTCACCAGAAAGTTGAATATTCCGCTGGAATTTGATGAACTCTGGCTGGAACGCGACAATGGCAAACTGGCCGGGTTGACCTACGCCGAGATCAGGTCCACATCAACGGAACCGGAATTCTACACCCCATACCAATCCTTTGGCGAAACTGGCGAAGGTGACTGGGCGCTCTACCTGCGCAGCGGACAGGCTGTCCAGTCACTGCTGCGCCGCGAACCGGGTAAATATCTGATCGTTTCGCATGGAGGTCTGCTCAACATGGTCTTGTTCTCGATCATGGGAATTTCGCCGCAGGCCAACGGGCACGGAATCCGTTTTCGGTTTGGCAACACATCCTACTCCCGCTTTACCTATTATCCCGACCGCCATCGCTGGCATATGGAGTGTTTGGTTGGAACAGCCCCTTCCTGTTAATTTTTACGCCCGTCCAACACTGGCCGTTGCCCGAGACCTGCTCGGCTGCCGTTTGGTGCGCATTCTGGATGGTGTGCGCCTGGTTGGGGTTATCACTGAAACCGAAGCCTACATCGGCGAGGATGATTTGGGCTGCCACGCCAAGGCCGGACGCACAAAGCGCACCGAACCGATGTACGGGCCGCCAGGGCGGGCTTATGTCTACTTCACGTATGGAATGCACTGGATGTTAAACGCGGTGACCGAGGCTGAGGGGTTTCCCGCCGCAGTGTTGATTCGGGCTGTGGTTGTCGAGCAGGGTCAAGACATCGAAACGGTGAACGGGTTGCGGGTGGTAGAGTCCCGCCGCGCCAAAGCCAAAAAGGCCGATTGGACAAATGGTCCGGCAAAGCTGACGGCAGCGTTCGGCATCGATTCCCAACAAAATAAAACCGACCTGACCCAAACCGATTCAAGGCTTTGGATCGAACCGGGAATTGCGATTTCTGACTTAAGCGTGACTAGCGGCCCGCGCGTGGGTTTATATAGTGTGCCAGAACCATGGAAGAGTATGCCGTGGCGTTTTATGGCAAAGTTCGATACTCGATAATTCGATATTCGAATATCGAACAGCTAATCTCGAATTATCTAATCTCGGAGGATTTATGGGCTTACTAACTGGTAAAAATGCGCTCGTTTTTGGGCTTGCCAACGATAAATCGATTGCCTGGGGCATTACCCAGGCCCTGCACCGCGAAGGCGCCAATATTGGCATTAGTTACGCGGGCGAAATGCTTGAAAAGCGCGTGCGTCCGCTGGCGGCCCAGGTTGGTGCAGATTTTGTAGAGCAGTGCAATGTGGATTCGGACGAACAGATTACGGCGGTAGCCGAAAAAGCCAAAGCGCATTTCGGCGAAATTGATGTTTTGGTTCATTCGATCGGCTTTGCCAATAAAAACGAGTTGCAGGGTAATTTCTACGACACCAGCCGGGCCGGGTTCCACCTGGCGATGGATATCAGTGTGTTCTCGTTTGTGGCGCTGGCAAAGGCCTTCCAGCCAATGATCCGCAGGGGCGGCGCGCTGCTGACCCTGACCTATTATGGTTCGGTCAAGGTTGCGCCCAACTACAACATGATGGGCGTCGCCAAGGCTGCGCTCGAATCGGCGACCCGCTACCTGGCGCGCGATTTTGGCCCGCAGGGTATTCGCGTTAACGCCATTTCAGCTGGCCCGGTACGCACCCTGGCGGCGATGGGCGTCAGCGGCTTCCGTGATATGCACCGCAACTTTGTAGAAATGGCCCCAATGCGCGAAAACATCACCATTGAGGACTGCGGTAATGCAGCCGTCTACCTATGCTCAAACATGTCGGCGCATGTGACCGGTGAAATTCACTATGTAGATAGCGGCTATAACATCATGGCAGCCCCGGACCCCAACTCGTTGAAAGAGCAAAAGGGCGAGTAGTGCTGGCAAGTGTTACAATAAAGGCGCGGGTTTTCCGCGCCTTTTCAAATTTCCAAACTTCAAAACATCCCAATTCGATCATTACTATTTCCCCATGTTCAAACGAAACCCTGCAACCGCAACCCAACCGACCACAACCACCACATCTGCTGTGCAAGCGGTGGAGCGTATTACATCTGTACTTGGTCCCGGCCTGATCTGGGAAGGTAAAATCAGCGGCTCCGGCGGCGTACGCATCGAGGGCACATTTGAAGGTCAGATCGGCCTGCGCGGCACGCTCGTCGTCGGCGAGAGCGGGCGTATCACCTGCGAAAACATCCGCGCGGCTACGGTTATCGTTGCCGGGGCGGTCAAGGGCAACATTACCACTCAAAAACTCGAAATCCGCGCCACGGGACGGGTATGGGGCGATGTCATTACCACATCCTTCGTCACTGAAGACGGGGCCTTCCTGCGCGGTCAAATCCGCATGGAAGACCAAGTTGACCTTGGCCTGGGTGCTGAAACAGAAGCAACACCGGCGCAAGAATTCCCTGGAGCATAGAAACAATAATAGATGACGACTGTATTGCTGTAATCCCCCCACGGTTTAAAAATTATGGCTTAGCTAGCCATGCATAGGCTTCTTCAACAGTATCAAACACTGAGAACTTCACGTTGCCAACGACAGCCACAAAAGCATCCAAAAAATGGCGGCGAAAACCAGTCACGCCTGTTACCGCGCGACGTTTGATTTTCTTGTTTGAAATCGGCAGCAACTCAGACAGGGCGCGAAGGATATCTTCATTTGCAAAAGTCCCATCGACATTTGTCAAAGATAGCACCGAGTTATCTGGCTCATTGTTGAGAAGCTGGATGATATATTGGGTTTCGACCTTGACGCCTGCGCCGTTGGCTCCATAATTGGAAAAATCGGCCAGAAAAATTCGCACACTATTATAGTAAACCCAATGAGATTTCATAAAAGTTCTCCCAAATATATTAATGAATTTTAGCACAGACCGTACAAATTTTCACAATCAAAAGCAAGGTTCTCTGATGTTTTCGGTAAAGAAGGCCGCGAGAAAAACTGGCGCTTATAAAGAGAACACACAATGATAAACATTATATGAAGCAACCAAAAGACCGCTTGACGCTTTAGTTAGGTTGTGCTAGTATCGTTTCAACCCACCTACTCCCCTAAAATCACCCGTCCTTTTCGCATGGAGGAGAAAATGAAATCACGTAACACCCTAGTTGGCCAAGTTTTACTCGTCATCCTGGCACTCAGTTTGACAGCCTGTGAACGGTCAGCGTCCACTTCGCCGCAGGCAGACCCGCTATTCCCTGAAGCCGCAACGCCAAGCATGGAACTGGTTCAAGAACTACAATTCGGCACCCAAACCGCCCAGGCAGAAAGCGGTATAGTGGTTGCTGAAGAAACGCCCGACCCATTTGGCACCCTGCCTCCTCTTGGAAATGAAACGCCGATAGCGGAAACGCCGACGGAAACTTTCGTCCTGGATGCGCCGACTCCTGATCCTGTCATCGTGGCTCAGCCAACCGTGGAAACAGTCCGCCCGGCGACTTATACCCTGCAAAAAGGGGAATTCCCTTACTGTATCGCGCGCAGGTTTAACGTCAATCCGGCTGATTTGTTGTCCCTGAATGGCCTGACAAGAGCCCAGAGCGATTCGCTGCAACCCGGACTGGTGCTGAGAATCCCAACGACCGGTGTTTTCGGCTCGGAACGCGCTCTGCTCGCGCACCCGGCCACTTACATCGTCCAGTCTGGCGACTCAATCTATTCGATCGCCTGCAAGTTTGGCGATGTGGATCCGGTTAACATCGCAGCAGTTAACGGATTGGGCGCGCCCTACACGCTGACGGTCGGTACCTCGCTGCAAATCCCGTAAAATATACACCTACACCAAGACGCCTGGAGAGGAAAGACTTTTTTGTCTTTCCTCTTTACTATTTTGGAGCAAACGATGAAATTTGAATTATTAAAAACAGAAATCATCTTTCAGGGCAGGGCTTTCGGCATTCGCCGCGATCACCTAAAAACCCCATCGGGCCGCACCGCCAAGTATGACATTGTTGAACACCACGGCTCGGTCATTCTGGTACCAATCGATGCAAGCGGGTACGTCCACTTTGTGCGCCAATATCGCCATGCCACCGGGGGAGATCTGCTCGAGTTGCCTGCCGGGACGCTGGAGCCGGGTGAAGAACCGCTCGAATGCGCAAGGCGTGAAATCCGCGAGGAGATTGGCATGGCCGCCGCAAACCTGCGTGAAATCGGCAGTTTCTACCTGGTTCCCGGCTATTCGACCGAGTACATGCATGTCTTCCTGGCGACCGGTTTGCAGGAGAATCCCTTGCCACCCGACACCGATGAATATCTACAAGTTGAGCGCATTCCATTTATCAAGGCCCTTGAGATGGCGCGCAAAGGTGAAATTCCAGACGCCAAATCACTGGCGGCGCTACTCCTGGCACAGCATTACCTGTAAGAAACCCCGATTCAATACAAACCTGCGAGGGATTGTCCGAATATATGTGACAACTCGCAGGTTTTTTATGTGTACAATATTACTATCCTGATTTGGAGTGAAAGGCTAAACTTGTACGGATAAGTTGAGTACCCATCCATAGATCTTATTCTCTTCCTTACAAGGAGTTTTACAATGGCAAAACGCAAAATGATCACCATAGATGGCAACGAGGCCGCTGCCTCGATTGCCCACCGCGTCAGCGAGGTCATCGCAATTTACCCCATCACCCCGTCCTCCAATATGGGCGAACTGGCAGACGAATGGTCAGCCAAGGGCAAGAAGAACATTTGGGGAACGGTGCCGCTGGTAGCTGAACTGCAATCTGAAGGCGGCGCGGCGGGTTCCGTACATGGCGCACTGCAAACTGGCGCACTCAGCACCACCTTTACTGCTTCGCAGGGCTTGCTGTTGATGATCCCCAATATGTACAAAATTGCGGGCGAATTGACAAGCACGGTCTTCCACATTGCCGCGCGTTCGGTCGCGGCCCAGTCGCTCTCTATCTTTGGCGACCACCAGGATGTGATGGCTTGTCGCCAAACCGGTTGGGCAATGCTCAGTTCCGGTTCGGTTCAGGAAGCCCATGACATGGCCCTGATCTCGCACGCGACGACCCTGCGCACCCGCATCCCCTTCCTGCACTTCTTTGACGGTTTCCGCACCTCGCACGAAGTCGCAAAAATCGAATTTCTCGAAGACGATGACCTGCGCGCAATGATCGACGACGACATGGTGCGTGAACATCGCGCCCGCGCGCTGACCCCCGACAAACCTGTTTTGCGCGGCACCGCGATGAACCCGGATGTCTACTTTCAGGGCCGTGAGAGCGTTAATAAATATTATGACTTTGTCCCCGGGGCTGTTCAGGCTGAGATGGACAAATTCGCCAAATTGACCGGCCGCCAGTACAAATTGTTCGACTATGTTGGCCACCCCCAAGCCGAGCGCGTCATCGTGCTGATGGGCTCGGGCGGAGAAACTGTCGAAGCAACGGTCAAATACCTGGCTGAAAAAGGCGAAAAAGTCGGCGCAGTCCGCGTCCGCTTGTACCGCCCGTTCTCCTTTGAGCACTTCGTGGATGCCCTGCCAGAGAGTGTCAAAGTTCTGGCCGTGCTCGACCGCACCAAGGAACCCGGCGCGGGCGGCGAACCTCTATATCTGGACATCGTCAACGCCGTTGTCGAGAGTGGGCGCACGATCAAAATCTTCGGCGGGCGCTACGGCCTGTCTTCGAAAGAATTCACCCCGGCCATGGTCAAAGCTGTCTTTGACGAAGCCTCGAAAGCCAAGCCAAAGAATCACTTTACGCTGGGCATCAAGGATGATGTCACCAACACCAGCCTGGATTACGACCCAACCTTCTCGGTTGAATATCCCGAGACTGTGCGCTGCCTGTTCTTCGGGCTCGGCGCGGATGGCACCGTCGGCGCAAACAAGAACTCGATCAAAATCATCGGTGAAGAGACCGAAAACAATGCCCAGGGCTATTTCGTTTATGACTCGAAAAAGTCCGGCTCACTGACCATCTCGCACCTGCGTTTTGGCCCCAAACCGCTCCAGGCCCCGTACCTGATCACCGCTGGAACCGCCAACTTCGTGGCCTGTCACCAGTTCAGCTTCCTCGAACGTTTCGATATCCTGAAATACACCCAGCCCGGTGCGACCTTCCTGCTCAACAGCACTTTCAGCTCCGACCAGGTTTGGGATGAGCTTCCCGTTGAAGTGCAGCAAGCCATCATCGACAAGAAACTCAAGTTCTACAACATCAACGCTTACGAAGTTGCCGAAAAAACCGGCATGGGCACACGCATCAACACCATCATGCAGACCTGCTTCTTTGCTATTTCTGGCGTTCTGCCGCGTGAACAGGCCATCGCTGAAATCAAACATGCCATCGAAAAAACCTATGGCAAACGCGGTGAAGCTGTTGTCAAACAGAACTTCGAAGCCGTGGACCAGACCCTGGCTCACTTGAGCGAAGTCAAAGTTCCGACCAGCATCAGCGGCGGCATCAAAATGCGCCACGCCGTCCCGGATGCCGCTCCCGAGTTTGTCAAGAGCGTGCTCGGCCCGATCATCACCTTCGAAGGCGATAACATCCCCGTCTCAGCCATGCCTGTCGATGGAACCTTCCCGACCGGCACCACCCAATGGGAAAAACGCAACATTTCGCTCGAAATCCCAGTCTGGGAACCCGATCTGTGCATCCAATGCGGTAAATGCGTTTTCGTCTGCCCGCATGCCGTCATCCGCCACAAGGTGTACGACAAGGCTGCCCTGGCGCAGGCCCCCGAAACCTTCAAAAACATGGATTCGAAGTTCAAGGAATTCCCCGGCATGGCTTACACCATCCAGGTTGCTCCTGAAGACTGCACTGGCTGTACCCTGTGCGTCGAAGCCTGCCCGGCCAAAGACAAGACCCAGGTTGGCCGCAAAGCCATCAACATGGCCCCGCAGCCTGCCCTGCGCGAATCGGAAGCCAAGAACTGGGAATTCTTCCTCGACCTGCCCGAAGTTGACCGCACCGCGGTCAACCCCAACACCATCAAGAACTCGCAACTGCTGCAACCGCTGTTTGAATTCTCCGGCGCTTGCACAGGCTGCGGTGAAACTCCTTACGTCAAGCTGGTTTCGCAATTATTCGGTGACCGCGCCATCGTCGCCAACGCCACCGGCTGCTCATCAATCTATGGCGGCAACCTGCCGACTACCCCCTGGTCGCAGAACAATGACGGACGCGGCCCGGCTTGGTCGAACTCGCTCTTCGAAGACAATGCCGAATTCGGTCTGGGCATGCGCCTGACCATCGACAAACAAAGCGAATACGCCCGCGAACTCTTGCCGCACTTCGCTCCCGAACTGGGACAGGACCTGGTGGAAGGTCTGCTCAAGGCCGACCAGAGTACCGAGCTGGGCATCAAGGAACAACGCGAACGGGTTGCCTTGCTGAAAGAAAAACTTTCCGCACTCAAGAACGACAGTAAAGCCAAGGACCTGATATCGCTGGCCGATATGCTGGTCAAAAAATCGGTCTGGATCATGGGCGGCGACGGTTGGGCCTACGACATCGGCTACGGTGGTCTCGACCACGTGATGGCCTCCGGGCGCAACGTCAACATCCTGGTGCTGGATACCGAAGTCTACTCGAACACCGGTGGACAAGCCTCCAAATCGACCCCGCGCGGCGCAGTTGCCAAGTTCGCCATGGCCGGTAAGGGTATCGCCAAGAAAGACCTGGGCATGATCGCCATGTCTTACGGCTACGTCTATGTAGCGCGCGTTGCCATGGGCGCCAACGACCAGCAGACGCTCAAGGCCATCCTCGAGGCAGAAGCCTTCGACGGGCCGTCGATCGTCATCGCTTACAGCCACTGTATCGCTCACGGCATCGATATGGCCAAGGGCCTCGACCAGCAAAAACTGGCCGTCCAATCCGGTCACTGGTCGCTCTTCCGCTACAACCCCGATCTGGCCCTCGAAGGCAAAAACCCGCTCACAATCGACTCGAAAGAGCCGAGCATCCCGCTCGAGCAATACATCTACAACGAGACCCGCTACCGCATGTTGACCCAGAGCGACGAAGAGCGCGCCGAAATGCTGCTCAAGTCGGCCCAGGCCGACGTCAAGGCCCGCTGGCACTATTATCAGCAAATGGCTGCCATGCACGTTGAGAAGAGCAACGGCAATGGCAATGACAGCGAACCCAAAGAAAGCTAAGGGAGAATCGATATGACCGATCTTACAACCACTTATCTCGGCCTGACGCTGAAGAATCCCATCGTTGCATCGGCCTCACCGCTCAGCAAAAAACTCGACTCGGCCAAAAAGCTGGACGAAGCTGGGGTTGGCGCCATCGTAGTGTACTCGCTCTTTGAAGAGCAGATCATCCACGAAAGCCTCGAGCTTGACCACTTCCTGACCCGCGGCACAGACTCCTTTGCCGAAGCCATGTCGTACCTGCCCGACAGCGGCAGCTATGCCACCGGACCGGGCAAGTACCTCGACCACGTCACCGCACTGAAGAAATCGGTCAGCGTACCGGTGATCGGCTCGCTCAACGGCGTTTCAAAGGGCGGTTGGACGAAATATGCCCGCCACATTCAGGATGCCGGGGCTGACGCTCTCGAGTTGAACCTGTACTATGTCGCTTCGGACCCGAACCTGACCTCCGTTGAACTGGAAGACGCCTACGCTGAATTGGTCGCCGATGTCAAAAGCAGCATCAACATCCCGCTGGCTGTCAAACTCAGCCCGTTCTTCAGCTCCATCCCCAATGTTTGCAAAAAACTGGCGGATGCCGGCGCTGACGGCCTGGTGCTGTTCAACCGCTTCTACCAGCCCGATTTCGATCTCGACAACCTGGATGTTGTCCACACCCTGCACTTGAGCAACTCGACCGAACTCAACCTGCCCCTGCGCTGGATCTCGATCCTGTACGGCAAAATCAAGGCCGACCTGGCCCTGACCAGCGGCGTCCACACCGCCCAGGATGTGATCAAATCGATGATGGCTGGCGCACAGGTCACCATGCTGGCATCCGAACTGCTGGCCAATGGCGTCAAGCGCGTCCCCGAAATCTTGAGCGTAATGGAAGCCTGGATGCAGGAACGCGAATATACTTCGATCAAGCAAATGCAGGGCAGCATGAGCCAACAGGCCGTGCGCGAACCCGCCGCTTTTGAGCGTGCCAACTACATGAAAGTGCTTGGTTCCTGGAGCGACCTGCCGTAAAATCAAAACGAGCAACAAAAGCCTTGCAGAAGAAAACCTGCAAGGCTTTTACTTTTAACGCAATAGCGCATAACTTGCTAAGATTTTGAAAAAAGGGGTTCACATGGCAAACTTACTCTGGTGAAAAGGAGTGAGCCATGCGAACCCAAAGACAATTTTACCCGGAAGCGACATTGGTGTGTGCCTGTGAATTAGAG
>JAKLPV010000058.1 GCA_022013685.1 Anaerolineae bacterium | reverse complement strand
GGTATGCCGCTTGGCGGGCCGCGATTGGGGCTGAGACAGGATTTAAAAGGCAAGAATGCTAACCAAGCCTTCCATTAAAAATCGAGATTTGTCGCATGCGCATGAAGCTTATAAACATGGGTTGTATACCGTAACGCGAAAGCTATCCATGATTTGTAGCATCCTTGGCGCGCAGGTTACGGGCGAAATCAACAAAACTTAAGGCAGCTTCTGAGAGCTTTTTTTGTTTGGGCCAGGCCAGCACCAGGTTGCTGGAAATGGTTTCGTAGAGGGGGATGGCTACCACTTCGGGATGCTTGTGGTAGTCAAAAATCTTCTTCATCATTAATGCCACTCCGCTGTTGGATGCGACCAGCCCTAGAATGCTCTCCACACGCAGGCTGGCATAGAAAATCCGCGGCTCGAACCCGACCGTGCGGCAGGCATCCACGGTCAATTCGTGAACGCCTGTACCCTTATCGAACATGATGAAATTTTCGTTGGCGAGTTGGGCGAGGGCCAGTTGGGGCTTGCCAGCCAGGGGATGCTGGCGGGAAAGAATCACCTGGAAATGGTCATGTGCAACTTCGATGTAGTTGTAGATCGTTTTGTCGAGGTAATTGTCGCGCAGGAAAGCCAGGTCAAATTGACGATTATTCAGGGCAGGTAGGATGGCCGCCGCTTCGCGTTCTTCCAGAGCCAGTTGAACTTCGGGATTAGCCTGCTTGAAGCGGGCAACCTGCGATGCGATCTCGTACTGGGCAATGACCGGGATGGCGATGATGGACAGGCTGGGGACTGTTTTATAGGGAGCCACCTCGGCCAACATAGACTGGTAGGCGGAATGCAGGTTGCGGGCATGTGACAGGAAGGTTTTCCCGGCGGGAGTGATGACGATTTTGCGTTTGCTACGGTCAAAAAGGGGAAATCCCAATTCGTTTTCCAGCGCCATAATCTGTTTGGAAAGGGATGACTGCGAAATGTATAACTCGTCCGCCGCGGCAGAGAAGCTGCCGGTTTCGACTACTTTTAGAAAATATTCAACTTGTTTGAGTTCCATATGCTCACTATTCTATTCCATTTTGGAATACATTGTATCAAAAAAATGAATTGCTCTGGCTTCTCTTGGGCTGTATTCTTAAATCAATAACCAATGCGTGATTGGTTGTTCAAATTACCCAAAAGGAGAACGAAGAAATGAGAAAATCGCTTTTCACCCTATTAGTAATTGTGATGATTGCCACTTTTGCCCTGAGCGCCTGTGGAAGTCAGCCTGTTGCTACTCAGGCCCCGGCGTCAGCAGCAGCCGAAGCAGACCCAGCCGAGGACACGACTGTTTCTATGGTGCCTGCAAAACCTGGAGCGCCTTTTGATATCCAGGGCAAAACGGTTTGCTACATCATCCCCTCGCTTGCGAATCCTTTTTTGAACGGTGTTTCCACTTCCGTTACAGAAAAATTTAAGGCCGATGGCGTGACCGTGAATGTTTACGGTGCCGATGAAGGCGGCTTGAACCAGCAATTCGATCAGATCGAGAACTGCATTTCTATGAAAACTGATTTCATGTATGTTATGGCCGCCGGCGAGATCGATCAGCTGGTTCCCGCTATCGAAGAAGCCAAAAAAGCCGGCATCATGGTCATGGGTGTTCCTCCTCAAAAACTGGCGCCCTTTGATGCCATCATGCACACCAGCCAACTTGAAGACGGCCAAAAGGTTGCCAAGATGGCTTGCGATTTCATTGGAGCCAAGTATCCGGATGCTGCCGACGGCAGTATTGAAACCGCTATTATCGGTGGCGCGAGTTCATCCGTGGGCATGCACTTGCGCGATCAGGGTTATGCCACGATCACCGAGATCTGCCCCAAAGTCAAGCTGGTTGCTCATGCAGATATTTCAACGGATAGTATTCCTGCCGGTCAGGCCGCCGCTGAGAACGTGTTAACCGCCAATCCCAACACCAAGGTCTTCCTGGGCCAATCCTCGGCCCATGCCCAGGGGATTGCCAACGCGATCAAAGCCCTGCCCGGGGTTGACCAGTCTGAATACGGCGTCTTTGCAGGCGATATGGATCCTTCCATGATCCCAACCGTCACCAGTTGCGCAGATCCCTACAAGGGTTTTGTGGCCATCGGCGGAACGGCGCTGGATCAGGCGACCTACGACCAGATTAAGAAGATGTTGCAGGGCGTGGAACATCCCAACATTATCAATGATGTTTTGGAACCGATTCACTGCGATTTCACCACGCTCACAGCGAAATAAGAAACGTTTTGTCGATCAACAAAGTGAAGGGTAGGGGGCCCTTCACTTATCCTGAGAGGTGAAAAAGTATGGATGACAAGGTTGTCTTATCCCTGGAAAATATCACCAAGCGCTATCCCGGTGTCCTGGCCCTGAACAATGTCTCGATCAGTTTTCGAGCGGGTGAGGTCCATGCTTTACTGGGTGAGAACGGCGCCGGCAAATCGACGTTGATCAAAGCGGTGGCAGGAGCCATCGAGATCGATGTGGGCCTGATTAGAATTAACGGACATGCATATTCCAAGATGATGCCTGCGCTTTCCAGGAGCCTGGGGGTTGAGGTGATTTATCAGGAATTTAATCTGGTTCCCACTTTATCCTGTGCTGAGAATATTTATTTGTGTGAACGAAGTGAAAACTCTGCATTCTTTAGCGCCAGGGAAATTGAGAAAAAAGCAGTCAAGGTGCTCGACCAGTTTGGGGTAAAAATTGACCCGCGTATCCTGGTGCAGGATCTCTCCATTGCCGAGCAACAGATCATTGAAATCGCGAAAGCAGTCTCGAAGAATGTAAAAATATTGGTCATGGATGAACCGTCTGCTCCTCTAAGCGTTTCAGAAGTGGAGTTGATGTTCAAGATCATTAACCAGTTAAAGCAAAAAGGGGTGACGATCATTTATATTTCGCATCGTTTGGAAGAAGTTTTTCGCATCTCGGATCGCGTCAGTATCATGCGTGACGGGTGCTATGTCACCACCAAAAACACGCCAGAGACCAACCGGCAGGAATTGATCACGCTGATGGTTGGTCGCGAATTAAAGGAAAGCTACCCTCAACGGAAAACGTTACCCGGTGCGGTGGCTTTGGAAGTAAAAAAACTGACCGGGAATGGCGACCGAAATATCTCATTTTCAGTCTGCAAGGGTGAAATCTTGGGCATTTCCGGGTTGGTTGGCGCCGGTCGAACAGAACTGGCGCAACTTCTCTTTGGTGCCGCTCCAATGGAAAGTGGCGAGATCTTGATCAACGGACATCCCGTCAAAATCCATTCTCCGTTGGATGCAATCCAGCACAAAATTGGATTGTTGACCGAAGACCGCAAAGGCCAGGGGCTGTTTCTTGAACTGTCTGTCAAGTGGAACATTAGTTTCCCGATCGTTCGACGCATCTCAAGTTATGGGGTGGTTAATACGAAAAAAGAAGATGAGATCGCACAGAAATACAAAGAACGGATCAACATTAAAACGCCCAGCTTATTACAACAGGTAATCAATTTGAGCGGTGGCAATCAACAAAAAGTGGTGCTTGCCAAAGCTTTGGCAGCCGAGTCTGATATTTTGATCTTTGATGAACCCACCCGTGGGGTTGATGTTGGGGCCAAACAGGAAATTTATCAGCTGATGACTGAATTGGCTGAGAATGGCATTGCGATTTTGATGATCTCTTCTGATATGGAAGAATTATTGGGCATGTCGGACCGAATCATTGTCTTATGCGAAGGTGAATTGGCTGGAGAAGTTCAAAAAGAGAATTTCAATCAGCCTTATCTTCTCGACCTCGCCTCGGGCATCCATTAAGTTTTGGAGGAATAAGGTATGAGTAATCAATCAGTGGCTTTCAAAAACTTTGTTGATCAGGCCGGATCGATCCTTAAGAAGAATGTGCCTTTTCTGATCCTGATCTTTTTGGTGTTCCTGTTCTCTTTCATTGCACCGAATTTTATGAGCTTTGGTAATCTTCGGACCTTGATCCGCCAAATTTCATTTGCGGGGATTAGCGCCATCGGTTTGATGTTCGTGATGATCAGCGGCGGTATTGATCTGTCCATTGGTTCCCAGATCGTTTTTAGCAATGTTCTCTTGGCGATCATGATGGTCGATTGGAAGCTGCCGCCTGCCATCGCCATTCCCCTGATTCTGCTTGTCGGAACCGGGTTGGGTGCGATCAACGGGATTCTGTGCATAAAACTAAAGATCCATCCGCTGATTATTACTTTGGGGACTTCCGCAATCTTTAAGGGCATGGGGTACATCATTAATCAATCCAGGAACATCATGGGGTTCCCGGATTCCTTCCGCTGGTTTGGCCAGGGATATGTCTGGGGGATTCCGGTGCCGGTCATTGTCTTGGTTATCGTAGCTTTGATCGGATCTTTCATCCTGACCAAAACCTATTTTGGCCGGCAAATATTTGCACTGGGTGGCAACGAAGAAGCCGCCCGCCTAGCAGGTGTCAACATCGATCGAATGAAAGTGCTTTTGTTCATGATTTGCGGTTTTATCTCCTCGGTTACCACGGTTTTGCTGCTCTCAAGAGTCTTTGCTGGTCAGACCATTACCGGCCAGGGTCTTGAATTTGACTGCCTCACTGCCGCACTTTTGGGCGGGGTCAGTTTCAAAGGTGGCGAAGGCAACGTTTTTGGTTTGATGGTGGGGATGTTGATTATCGGTGTCTTGAACAATGCCATGCAATTGGCCACCTTCCCTGATTTTTCCCAGACTGTTGTGAAAGGCGCAGTACTATTAATTGCTGTAGCCTTCGATGTCTACCAGAAAAACCGCAAAGCCAAAGAAACGGTTGCGCGGGTGGCCGCCTAACCTTGCATCAGGAAAGGAAAATAGGATGTCCCAAACCCCTCATTACGCCATGCCCTTTGCCATTCCAGAAGCGCAAACGGATCATATTGTTCGCAAGATGTTCGACCTGTCCTATGCCAGCATTTCTCCTGCCCAAAAGTTGGATATTTACTGGCCTGCCGAAGGCAATGGGCCTTTCCCGGTGGTGGTTTCCATTCATGGCGGGGCCTTTATGGGCGGCGACAAGCGTGACATCCAACTGACACCCATGTTTGAAGTCTTGAAGCGCGGTTATGCCCTGGTTGGAGTCAACTACCGGATGAGCGCTGATGCCAAATTTCCGGCCCTGATTCACGATATCAAAGCTGCCATCCGCTGGATTCGTGCCAACGCCGAACTGTATCTGTTCGACCCACAAAAAATAGCTGTCTGGGGCGGCTCGGCCGGTGGGTATCTCTCGCTCATGGCGGGTGTTGGCGCGGACATTCCCGAACTCGACGACCCAGCTATGGGCAACCCGGATCAGCCGAGCCATGTCCAGGCGGTGGTGGCCTGGTTCCCGCCAACCGATTTCCTAAAAATGGATGAACAACTGGCTGAATCGGGTTTTCTCCCGCCTCCGCAATTTGCCCATAGCGGGGAAAATTCTCCTGAATCATTATTGCTTGGCCAAAAAATTACCGAAATCCCCGAGCTGGTGCGCCTCGCCAACCCGGAAACGTACATTCGTCCTGGCCTGCCGCCGTTTTTCATCCAGCACGGTGAGATGGACGATACCGTTCCCTACCAGCAATCGCTCCATTTCGCAGAGAATCTGCGTGCGATTGCCCCTCAGAGTGTGACCCACGAGGTGCTGCCCCATGCCCGCCACGCCGATCCGGCCTTCGAGACCCCACAAAATGTCCACAAAGTCCTCGATTTCCTTGACTACGTCCTTCGTGCCTGAGGCTGTGACGCCACTTTTGCGCTTTAAGCCGCTGGCGGGCGTGTTACTTTCCGTCGTAGTGACATTGGCAACCTGGTTTGCGCCCTTGCCCGGCCTCAGCCCCGCAGGACAAAAAGCCCTGGCGGTCACGCTCTTCACTGTTGTTTGGTGGGTTTTCAACATCGTGCCGCCGGCCTACTCGACCCTGTTGATGTTGATGGGCTACATCCTGCTGGGCCTGGCGACCCCAGCCCAGGTTTTCGAAATCTGGACAATGCCGCTCATGTGGCTGATTATTGGCTCATTCCTCATCGCCGCCGCCGTCACCAAATCGGGATTGGCGGAGCGTGTAGCCACTTTTTTCATCAGCCGCTATGCCAGTTCCTACCGCAGCCTCATCATCCTGACCTACGTGCTGGGGTTTGTGCTCAGTTTCCTCATCCCGCACCCTTTCCCACGCGCCCTGCTGCTGATGTCACTGATGCGTGCCATCATCCAGAAATCGGAGATGAATCAGGCCGATGCCGCCTCAGTGGGCCTTTCCGTTTTTGTAGCGACCACTGCCACCTCCACCATCCTGCTGACGGGCGACTCAACCCTCAACCTGGCCACCGTTGGTTTTAGCGGCCTCTCGCTGGGCTGGCTCGATTGGCCGAAATATATGGCGATTCCGGGGATTCTGGCCTCGTTGTTGATGATGGGCTTGCACCTGATCGTATTCCGTCAAACCGGCCCGGTTCTCATCGACCGTTCTTCCCTCAAGCGGGAGCAGAAAAGCCAGGGGCCGATTACCCGCCTCGAAACGGTCACCCTGCTGTGGGTGGGGCTGGCGCTCCTGCTCTGGTGTACGGATGTGTTCCACGGCATCGATCCGGCCTGGGTGGCGCTGTTAGTCGTTGTCGGGTTATCCCTCCCAAAAATTGGCGAGGTGCTGGACGCCAAAGACCTGAGTACCGGCGTCAACTGGCCGATTTTGCTCTTTGTGGTCGGCGCAATGGCGATTGGCACGGTTGGCAAAGCGACCGGCTTGGCGGATTGGCTGGCGGGCACACTGATGCCGGCCAATCCGCCGCAAAACCCCTACCTGTTTGCGGCGTTGGTGGGCGGCGCGACCATGCTGATTCACATGGTGTTGGGTAGTGCGCTGGCCTGTATGTCGATTGTCGCCCCGCCGATGGTGCATTACGCCGTTTCTGCTGGCTGGAGTCCGCTTTTCCCGGCCTTGCTGGTCTATACGGCGGTTACCATCCATTATGTTTTCCCATTCCAACACGTTGCCATCTTGCTTGGGCAGGGCGAGGCGGGCGGCTACAGCACCCGGCATGTGCTCAAATATGGTTTGCCGCTGACGCTTGTGGCCCTGCTCGTGCTCATTCCCATCGAGGTGACTTGGTGGATTATTTTAGGGCTGGTTTAATCTGGCCCCCACTTTTGAAAGAGAAAAACTATGAAAAACATCGTTTCCAAAATTTTTGTTTTTGCGCTGGCGATCCTGGTTGTGGTTAGCGCCACTGGCTGTGGTTCAACTGCCACCGAAACTTCGGCTGTGGCCCCGGCGGATACTGCCATCGAGCAGGCGGCGGTCATACCCGTGCGCGACGGGCCTGGCGGTTCGAGCACTTTTGCTTCGGTGGCCCCAACCCACGCAGACCTGGCCTATGCCACCGTTTCGGCGGCGCAGAAACTCGACATCTATCTGCCGATGACTGGCCCTGGGCCTTTCCCGCTGGTGATTATGGTGCATGGCGGCGGCTTTATGTTCGGCGATAAGGCCGACGGTGGCGGGCTGATCGGGGTGGATGCCCTGCTGGCGGCAGGCTATGCCGTGGCGAGTATTAATTACCGCTTGAGCGGCGAAGCTCAGTACCCGGCCCAAATTAACGATGCCAAAGCAGCGGTGCGCTTCCTGCGCGCCAACGCGGGCGAGTACAACTTGAATCCTGAAAAGTTCGGCGCCTGGGGCGCTTCGGCAGGCGGAAATCTTGTCTCGCTGCTCGGAACGACCTGTGGCGTGGCCGAACTCGAAGGCGCGGAACTCGGCAATGCCGACCAGTCGAGCTGTGTCCAGGCAGTGGTGGATTGGTTCGGGCCGATTGACTTCCTGAAAATGCAGGAACAATTGACCGACGCGGGCTGTTCCGCCAGCACCGAGGATGCCAGTTCGCCCGAATCGAAGCTGATTGGCGCGCCGATCCAGACCGTGCCTGAAAAAGTGGCCCTGACCAACCCGATGAACTACATCACTGCTGACGATGCACCCTTCCTCATCGAAAACGGCACCGCCGACTGCAACATTCCGCCCATCCAGAACAAAAACCTGGCCGGGGCCCTGAGCGCCGTCCTCGGCGCGGACCAAGTGACCTATGTCTCCCTCGAAGGGGCCGGGCATGGTGGAGGCCAGTTCGAGACCACTGAAAATCTGGCGCAGGTAATAGCCTTTCTGGATAAGTATCTGAAATAATCATTAGCGGGAACTGTCTAGCTTGCAATACTGAGTACTGCCTAAAGGGCAGTGCTCGGTTTCCTTTTATGTAGATTTTGTAAGATTTTTTGGCTGATTTTGAGCCGAAAAGCGCCTAGCGATGGGCGTTTTTGTTTTTACCTCTGCGACTAATTCTGATCCCTACTTGAAAAATAAACCGCGGGTTTGATGCTGAAACGTTTTTGGGAAGCTTGCGATCCAGGATTGAATAGAATCATGGATGTGAAATTTTGGGGATTAGCATCTAACCCCCGAGCACATACCCTGTGCAGGTAAGAATTTGACCATCGTCTCCTTCTGAAAACCAAGGAGACCGGCATGGAGAATTCTGCTACGCAACCCAAACTAAAAACCTGGCTGGAACAACACGCCAGTAAACTGGTGGCCCTGGCCTTTTGGCTGGCGCTGATCCTTGGCTATCAGTGGTATGCCCGAGCCCACGACCTGACCCCGCTCCAGGCGGTGCAGGCGTTGCTTGATTTTTTCGCCAACAGCATCTGGGGAATGTTGATTTACATTCTTGTTTACGCGATTCGCCTGCTGATTTTATTTCCCGCGACCTTGATTTCACTGGCAGCAGGGTTTGTCTATGGCCCGCTGTGGGGTGTGGTGATGGTGATCGTGGCCAGTAACATCTCATCGAGTATCGCCTACCTGGTCGGTCGCTTTTTCGGGCAGGGACTCTTGCCTGAAGGCCAGGGAGACAACTGGGTAACGCGCTACGCCGAACGCATGCGCCAGAATAGCTTCGAGACGGTGCTGACCATGCGCTTTATCTTTTTGCCCTACGACCTGGTCAGTTATCTGGCCGGATTTTTGCGCATTCGCTACTGGTCTTTTATCCTGGCAACGGCGCTTGGTTCCATCCCCGGCACGATTGCCTTTGTGGGGTTTGGGGCTTCCATCGAAAGTTTTGATGGCGGCATTCCACAGCTTAACCCACTCACGCTGGCGTTTTCGGTGGCAATTTTTATTGGCAGCCTGGTGCTGTCGCGGATTTTCAAGAAAAAGGAAGGGGTCTCTGCATGAGCGAGAAATTTCACACCATCGTCATCGGCGCAGGTTCGGGCGGGATGACGGCTGCCGTTGGTTTAGCCGGATTGGGTAAGCAAGTCGCTTTCATCGAGGGCAATCATGTGGGCGGGGACTGCACCAATGTTGGCTGTGTGCCATCTAAAACGCTGATTCATCTGGCACGCGAGTTCAAGCCGGGTGACAACCCGGATGACGTTTTGCGCGAAGTCATCCGCAAGCGCGATGCCCTGCGCGACAAGGAAACCGAAGAAGTGCGCGAGATGAAAAATGTAACCTTCATCGAAGGCTGGGCCAAGTTCACTGCGCCCAAGGAAGTTGAAGTCGCGCTCAAAGATGGCGGCTCGCTGAAAATCACCGCCGAGAACATAGTCATCGCCACCGGCGCGCGCCCGCGCCTACTGGAGATTCCCGGCCTGCCCGCGGAACGGATACTGACTAACGAGAGCCTGTTCGACCTGCGCGATGCGCCCAGGCATCTCGTCATCGTCGGCGCGGGCGTGATTGCGTTGGAAATGGCTTTTGCCTTCCGCAAAATCGGCGCGCAAGTGACTATGTTTGCGCTGGATGATCGTCCGCTGGTGACGGCCATCCCTGAAGCATCCGAAGCCCTGCGCCCGGAGATTGAGCAGGCGGGAATCAAAGCCTATTACGGGGCAACCGCCACCGGTTTCGACGAAGCATCCAGAACGCTGACGCTGAATCAGAACGGGACGGAAATCCGGGTGCAGGAGGTGGACAAGGTGCTCATCGCGATTGGCCGGGTGCGGAATCTCGAGCGCCTGGAACTGGACAAGGCCGGTGTAACGGTGGACCAGCGCCGGGGAGTCCTGGTCAACGCTTTCGGGGAGACGAACGTCCGGGGCGTGTACGCCATCGGAGACGTGACTCCCACCTCCGCCTTTACCCATTCCGCCAATGCCCAGGGACGGCGCGTCGTTCAGCGGATTGCCTTCCCGTTGCTGCCGGTTTCCAAAAACGAGCCGCTTTTCCCGAACGCGACCTTCTCCGACCCGGAAGTGGCCGCTGTGGGACTCTCGGCGCAGCAGTTGAAAGAACACTGCCATCCGGGTATCATCAAGCGCATCCGTGTGGATTTCAAAACCCACACCGACCGCGGCTATATCGACAGCGTGGAAAATGGCTTTATCATCGTGGACGCGGTGCGCCTGACCGGCCAGATTTTGAGCGTGACCATCGTCGGGCCGCGCGCTTCGGAGATGATTTCGTTCTTTACACTGGCGATGAGCCAGAAAATTTCGCTCTACAAAATTTACCGGTTGGTGTTCCCGTACCCTACCTATTCAAGCGGCATTTTGAAGGTGGCTGATTTTTTTATGCGCGAAACGCTCACGAACTTGAAAGGCGAGTTGGTGGCATATCTCAAGTATCGTTTTGCAAAACCAGCATAACCCGTACCTCGACATTTATGTAGCGGTACTCAAAAATTTCAGGAGACTCTATGAAACAAATTTCTTTCCTTCTCATCATTTTTGCGCTTGTCCTGGCGGCTTGCGCGCCTTCTGCCTCCCAGCCCGCCACATCCGATGAGTTTGACCTCAACGACTGGGACAGCGTTCTGGCTGCTGCGCGCGGACAGACCGTCAACTGGTACATGTGGGGCGGCTCGGATAGTATCAACGCCTATGTCGATAAGTTCTACGGCGAGACGCTCAAAGAACGCTACGGCATTACCCTCAACCGCGTGCCGGTGGCCGACGCCGCCGATTATGTCAACCAGGTTTTGAGTGAGAAGGAAGCCGGAGTTGCCGAAGGTGCAGTGGATGTGATGTGGATTAATGGTGAGAACTTCTTCACCCTCAAACAGGCCGATATGCTCTACACCGATTGGGCCCAGAAACTGCCCAACGCGGCGCTGGTCAACTGGGAGAATCCTGCCATCAATCTAGACTTTGGCACGCCCGTGGACAATATGGAAAGCCCCTGGTCTTCGGCCCAGTTCCAGTTGGTGTACGATTCTGACAGAATGAGTGCGGACGATCTGCCGCGTTCGTATGCCGAACTCAAGGATTGGGCCTGCGCCAATCCCGGACGTTTCACCTACATCGCGCCTGGGCCGGGCGGGTTTGTCGGTACGCGCTTCCTGAAAGGCGCGCTCTACGAGTTGAGCGGCGGCGAAGCGATGTGGAAAACCTTCGACCAGGCCACCTGGGACCAATACTCCCCCGCGCTGTGGGCCTATCTTAACGAACTCGAACCCTGCCTGTGGCGCGGCGGCGAAGCCTACCCGACCAATGAGCCCGAAATGGTGACGCTCTTCGCCAACGGTGAAATTGATTTCAGTTTCACGCAAGACATCGGCGGCGCGGGGCGCTGGATCAAGGACGGCCTGATGCCCGCTACCGCCCGCACCTTTGTCTTTGACCAGTACATGATCGGCGACTTCAACTACGTTGCCATCCCGGTCAACTCGCCCAGCAAAGCCGCCGCGCTGGTGTTGGCGAACCTGCTGCTCGAACCGGAATTCCAGGCCGCCCAAATTTTGCCCGAAAACGGATTCGGCTTGGGCTACGCCATCGATGTGACCCGCGTCACCGACCCCGAAGCCAAAGCCCAACTGGGAGCGTCTGCCGCCAAACTGGGCGAAGCCGCCACCCCCGCCGCTGACCTGGCCCGTTCCCTGGCCGGCGACACCGCCCCGCAGTATCAAGGGATGGTCGAGCAGGGTTGGTTGGAGTTTGTGGTACAAAAGTAGGTGTCAGGTTTTCGGTGTTAGGTGCCAGGCAAAATCCCATCCACGCGCACCTGACACTTGACACCTGATACCTGACACCCTCTCCCATGCGCGACCGCATCATCTTTTCCCCCTGGCTGGCCCTTGCCCCGGCGCTGACGATCATCGTCTTGCTGCTGGGGGCGAGTCTTGCCTATGGAATCGCCCAAAGCCTGGGGCTGATGTCCGAGCTGGACGAATCCGCTCTCAGCCCGCGCGCTTACGCCGACCTGTTCAGCGGACAGGGCATTGCCGGGCGTGAGTTTTGGGGTTCGCTCGGCTTTTCGTTGTGGATCAGCCTGGCTTCGACGCTGGTTTCCGCTTTTCTCGCCTTGATCATCGCTTTCTGGCTTTCAGGTAGCCGCCTCGACACCCTGGCCTTGAACAGCAACCTGGCTTTCCCGCATCTGGTCTGGGCGGTGGGACTGCTGCTCCTGCTCTCGCAAAGCGGGTTGCTGGCGCGCTGGGCGGCCTCGTTGGGATTGATTTCTCTGCCCGCCGAGTTCCCGGTGCTGGTGCGCGACAAGAATGGCATTGGAATCATTCTCAGTTATATCGGCAAGGAAGTCCCGTTTTTGGCCTTGCTGGTGATTTCCGTCCTGCGTACCCAGCCTGAAGGTTACCAACTGGTGGCCGAAAACTTGGGCGCCAACCGCTGGCAAAGAATCCGCTATGTCACTCTACCGATGGTTGCCCCGATCTTGCTCTCCGGTTCCTTGCTGGCCTTTGCCTACATCTTCAGCGCCTACGAAGTCCCGGCTCTGCTGGGAGTCAACTATCCGCGCATGCTGCCGGTGCTGGCCCTGCGCTTCTTCAACGACCCCGACCTCTCAGCCCGCGCCGACGGCATGGCGATTAGCCTGGTGATCACGGTGATTACGCTCGTTGTGGCGTGGGCTAGCCTCCAAAGGGGAGAACGCCATGCCGGACAATGACCAACGGTACGCGGAACATGCGGGAAAACACGGAAAACAAGAACGAAAAATCCGTGTAACTCCGTTGATTCCGTGTTTTCCGTGTACGAATTACTTTTTCCGCATCATCCTATACGCCTTGCTTGCCGCCCCTCTTGGCGTATTCATCCTCTATTCCTTCTCGCAGGGCTGGTTCTTCCCCGCACCCTTCCCCGAAACCTGGACAAGCGCCGCCTTCGAGCGCGTGCTTTCTGACCCGCGCACCCTTTCCAGCTTGCGCGACAGCCTGCTTATCGCGACAGCGGTCAGCCTGCTTTCGCTGGTCATCGGTTTCCCGGCGGCGCGCGCCCTCGGTCTACGTCAGTTTCGGGGGCGGCAAATTGCCTGGCTCTTGCTCTACCTGCCGACTGTCGTCCCGCCGCTGGCGATTGGCATGGGGTTGAACATCCTTTTCCTGCAAATCGGCCTGGCCGGAACCATTCCCGGCATCGTCCTGGCGCACCTTGTACCCACCCTGCCCTACGTCACTTTTACCCTGGCGGGAGCTTTTGCCCGCTACGACGAAGCCTATGAATTCCAGGCCTGGGTACTCGGCGCGGGTGCCTGGCGCACCCTGTTCATCGTCACCCTGCCAATGATTGCCCCCAGCCTGGCCGTCGCCGCCCTGTTTGCCTTCCTCATCTCCTGGAGCCAATATCTGCTGACGCTGCTGATCGGTTCCGGGCGGATCATCACCCTGCCGGTTTTGTTATTCTCCGCTGCGTCAGGCGGCAACCCCGTCACCATCGCCGCGCTGGCGCTGGTTTTCCTGGCCCCTCCCGCGCTGGTCATCCTTGCCACAGCCCGCCAACTGCACGGCGGCGAAATCCGGGAACAATACTAGCCATGACCCAAGTCAACCTGCTCAACCTCACCAAGCGCTACCCAAACCAGCCCGCCCCGGTACTGAAAGACTTTTCTCTTTTTGTGGCAAGTGGGGAATTGGTCGCCCTGTTGGGGCCATCCGGCTCTGGAAAATCGACCCTGCTGAAACTGATTACCGGGATCGAACGCCCCGATGCCGGGGATGTGCAATTTGACGGTGTCTCTATTCTGAATCTGCCTCCCAGCCAGCGCGGGGCCGTGTTCATGTTCCAGAAGTCGTATTTATTCCCCTTCCTGAGCGTGGAGGAGAATATCGGCTTTGGGTTGAAGGTCAAGCGCGCCCCCAGGGACGAGATTCGCCGCGAAGTGGGGCGGATGCTCGACCTGATTGGCCTGCCCGGCACCGAAAAGCGCAAACCGTCCCAGCTTTCGGGCGGCGAACAGCAGCGGGTAGCGCTGGCCCGGGCGCTGGTAACGCGCCCCAAACTGCTCCTGCTCGACGAGCCGCTCAGCAGTCTGGATACCGAAGTGCGCCTGAATTTGCAGGAAGCCATCCGAAATATTCAGCGCGAGTTGGGGATTACCACGATTCTCGTTACGCACGATTTGGGCGAGGCGATGGCGATGTCTGACCGGATGGCGTTGTTGTTGAAGGGTGAAATCGTCGCGGCGGGAAAGCCCGAAGCGCTGTTCCACCGTCCGCCGAGTTTGGCGGCGGCCCAGTTTATGGGTGTATCGACTTTCTTAAACGGGAGCAAGGCCGGGGGGAGTCTGGTCACACCCTGGGGGGCGCTGCAAATCACCTGCGCGGAAACAAGTCCCAGCGTCACCTATGCCATTCGTCCCGAACATATCCGCCTTGAAAAAGAACCGGCCGTCAACTCCCTGCCGGGGAAGGTGACCGATTGTGTTTTTCGCGGCGAGTATATTGAGTACCAGGTGGCGGTGGGCGCGATGAGTGTGCGCGCCCGAATGCCGATGCCCGCGCCGACCTTCCCGCATGGCGAGCCGGTGTTTGTGAAGTTGCCGCGTGAGCAGTTGTTTGAGGTGGCGGGTTAGGGGTTCGAGTTTCCGGTTCCGTATTGACGAAAGACCGCCAGCAAAGGCAGTCCTACAATCAGGTACGCGCCGAAATAGGCCAAACCGCCGGGGCGGGTGGTGAAGTCGAATAGGTGAAGGTAGAGAAATGCGGCCAGGGTGATGAAAAAGATCAGCCCGTAGGCGGCAAAGGCCTGGTGCAGGACGGCTTGCAGGTTTTTCTCCCAAAACAGGGGCACAACGCCCAGCGCCAGGCACAAATAAAATGCGCCAAAACTGCGCAGGGTAAAGAGTGACATAATTTCGGGGAAAATTCCGCCATTGGTGCCGGGCGCGCCGAGTGGGGCGGTCAGGCCGTACAGGCCGAGGAAACCGACGAAAAGCACGAAAGCAAAGGCCGGCCAGCGCTGACCGAGTGTGAGCGCCTGCCTGTGGAAGGCGCGGGATGGGCGGGCGCTCAGCCAGTCGAGGCTGGCGACCAGGGCGGCGAGAACGTTGACCGCCAGGGTCAGCAGGTATAGCCAGGCGATGGGGTGTTCGAGATTGAGTTTGTCGCGGAAGGACGCCATGACCAGCATTTGGCTGATGCCGAACAGCCACAGGTAGAGCAGGGAAGGGTAGATGCGTTTCCAGTCCCAGCGCCGGGCGGAGATGAAGGCCAGCCAAGCATTGCCCAGGCACCAGCCGCCGATAGTCATGGTCATAAAGCTGGTCACTTTCCAGGCGAAAACAGGGGCCAGTTGCTCCTGCAGGAGAAAAAGCGCCGCGCCCAAAACGCCATAGAGCAAGGCCACGGCAAAGGTCAGCCAGCGGGAAAGGTTGGATAGCATGGTAGTTGCCTCTATATCAAAATAGCAGTATTTTTATCTATTTTATTCGGACTCACGGCGGGCGCGAGGGTTGGATTGAAAATTGGGAAATTTGGTAATGTTCAAGGCAAATTTCCCAAGATTTTCAATAAGTCAGCGACTGGCGGCCTGTCGACCGGGTCGTGACTGGGGTAGGACAGGCGCAGGATGCCGGTTTTATCGACGATGAAGTCGCCGCCGAGCTGGGATGTGTCGTCGCCGTGGGAGCTGTGCAATTGCTTGCCGCGCAGGTGCCGGGTAGCGTATAGCCATAGCGTGCGCGGGCTGAAGGCGCGCAGGCGTGAGCGCTCCAGCCTGTAGGCGGTGTATACCGTCCGTTCGCGGTCTAGCAGGACGGTGAAGGTTGTGCAGGTTTCTTTCATCCAGGCTTGGACGGCTGGCAGGGTGCCGAAGGAGATGACAAAGACGCGCGTGTTGAGCACGGCGATTTCGTTTTGACGGGCGCACAACTGTGCGACATGCTCGCGGCAGGGTATTCAGCCAAGATGACGGAGGAAGACCAGCAGGGCGTGGTTGCCATTTTTCAGCACTTCGTTGAGACTGATTTGCTCGCCGGAGGCGGAGGTCAGGGTGAAGGTGGGGGCAGGTGAGTTGGGTTTCATGTTGAAGGTTGAATGTGGTCGAGTAACGGCGGGGTTTGCCGCGTATCGAGACCAACGGATTACAGGTTTTGTTTTGCCCAGACCAGCCGTTGGATGACGGTGACAAAGACCAGGGCGGAGAAAATGCCAAAGAGCGGGGCAAGGTAAACCGGGAAGAGCAGGAAGATGCAGAACGCGGTGATGGATTCGGTGCCGCCAATCAGCCCGGATGGCATGATGATGCTCGTTTGGGTGGAGACGTCACGGGCGGCGCGTTTTTCGAGCAGGGCGGAGAGATACATCCATGAGGCGGCGTTGATGTAGAACGAGGCTAACATCACAGCCAGGGCGATGAAGTTGAGGGTGGTTGGTTGCGAAAGCGTTAAACCAATCGGCACGGCGGCGTAGACGGCGAAGTCGCAGACGATGTCGAGATAGCCGCCGAAGTCGCTTTGTTTGTTGAAGCGGCGGGCAACCAGGCCGTCGAGACCGTCGATGACCCGGCTGAGGAACCAGACCAAGAGCGAGGGCACCACGCTCCCGATGGCGGCGAGAAAGGCGGCGGTGAGTCCGATCAACAGACCGAGCAGGGTGATCAGATTTGGTGAAGCGGAACTAAGCGGGGCGGCGAGCCGTTCGATTAATCGGCCTTTTAAGCGGCGCATGAAGGTATCGAACATAAGGGTCAACCTGTAGACCTGACAGGTTTTATCAGGTTTTGGTGGGGTAAGAAATTTCGGAATGTGTTGAGTTGAGCTTGCATAGGAACCCTGGAAACCTGTCAGGTCTTTTTATTCCAGGCTAGGCGGGCTTGGGTTTTGCGCTGGCGCTTGATGCCGCCGACGGAGTATTTCCACTCGTCCCTGGCAGCCAGGATAAGCAAATGGAGCATGGATTCGTCGCCGAAGAAGTGCTCGCGGTAGGCACCGCTGCCCATGAAACCGACGTGTTTATCGAGCAGGTTCAGACGCAGTTTGTTGTCGGGCAGGTGGTTTTTGCCGTGCAGTAGGGCGCGGATGGTGGTGGGCATCCAGGGGAAACCATCGAATAGGCGCTGGATCTCGGCCACGGTGCGGTCAACGTGGGCTTCGTCGTCGGGGTTTACGGCGTCCATCAGGGCATCTATCTGTTCCTGGATTTCAAAGAATTTGTCGAAGCCGCCGCCCGCCAGTTTGTGGGGTTTCATCAGTTCGATGTATTTGTCTCGGTCCCCGGCGGCGCGGAAGCGATTCGTGATCAGACGCAGGTATTCGAGGTACGCGCCTTGCAGCCAGACGACTGAGTAGACCTGCCAGAGTTTGTAGTTGTGCCACGCTTTGAACGAACCCGCCACCAGCCGGTCGTGCATATTGATGTAGTTGAGGGTCATTTTTTCGAGCGGGAAAAAGGCGGCGGCGGAGTAGTCCCC
>JAKLPV010000057.1 GCA_022013685.1 Anaerolineae bacterium | reverse complement strand
TTTTGTGGCCCGCGAGGATAATTCGATTTTCCCACTGTGCAAAGTGGCGCACTTTGGCCGAATATGACTGGTGCACTTTGGCTGGAGGTTAGTGGTGCATTATAGGGCGAAGATTGACAACATCAATTTAACGTAAGTTTTGTTGGATATTCTCCATATTTTGAGTATGGTTTGTGAAATTTTTGATCTACCCAAAATTATCGCTGCTGCAACCGGGTTGTTTATACTTGCCCATACATGTCCGCCTTTGGTGGCTCAAGTTCATAGGCACACTTTCGAGACAAGCGTCCGTCAGTTCGAAATCGTCGTCCCCGCGCAGGCGTACTCCGTTAAGATTTGCTGCGCTGACCAACCATCCACAGGCCAAAGGTAAATTTGTGTTCGGGTTTGGGAGTATAGTCTCGCCTCGGGTTAAGGGATTTGAAATTCGATACTGGCCGCCTGGGGTGCGCCAAGGGCCAGGCCGCGCGCGCCGGGAGAGCAGCCGCCTGCGCTCAGGCGGAATTTCCCCGGTTCAAGCTTCTGCAGGCCATCTTCATCGTACAACATCAGCATTTCGGGCGTTAGCCTCAGTTTGACAGTTTGGGTCTGCCCCGGCTGCAAGTGGACGCGCTGGAAGCCAACCAACTGGCTGATGGGGGCCGGCAGGGGGCTTTCGAGCGCGCTCAGGTAAAACTGGACAACTTCATCGGCGGCCACTTCGCCGGTGTTCTGAACGCTGACTGCGACCTCGAAACCGGAGGGCAAAACAGCGGGTGAGACAACGTTCAATCTGCAATATTCGAAGCGGGCGTATGACAGGCCAAATCCGAAGGGATAGAGCGGCTCTTCGGTCATATAGCGGTAGGTGCGCCCGGTCATGTTGTAATCATCGAAGGGATGCAACTGTTCAAGCGATTTGGGGAAGGTGATGGGCAACTTGCCAGCCGGGGAAATGTCTCCAAAGAGAACATCGGCCACCGCCCGGCCGCCTTCCATACCCGGATACCAGACAAAGATGATCGCATCCACCATGTCTTCGACCTCGCCCAAGGCAACCGGGCTTCCGCCTGTCAGGACAAGTACAATCTTCGCGCCGTGAATCGCCAACTCTTTGATGTAGTTCACCTGGCTTTCAGGCAGCGAGATGCTCTCGCGGTCGCCGTTCTGCGCTGAGAGCAGAGATTCGCCCTCCTCGCCTTCAAGGAAAGAGGAAAGCCCGGCGCAAACGATGGTCACATCCGCCGATTGCGCCATGCCAAACGCCCAAATGTCCTTGATTTCACGCGGATGCTTCAACAGTGCACCGGAAGTGTATTCCAGGCCCATGCCTTCGGGGACGCGTCCGGTCAGGCCTTCGAGCAGGGTAATCATGTGTTCGTTGAAGCCGTAATAGTTGCCAAGCAAGACTTCCAGGCTGGCAGCGGTTGGGCCGGTAACGAAAATTTTACGGGTGGAAGGTTTGATCGGCAGCAGGTTTTCTTTATTCTTGAGCAGGACAACGGATTCGGCGGCGGCGCGATAGGCCAACTGGCGGTGCGCATCACAGGCCACCACATCCATGGAGATGGACGCAAAGGATACCTGCTCATCAGGGTCAAACATGCCGAGTTTGAAACGCGTGCCGAGTGTGCGCTCCAGGGCACGGTCGACCAATGCTTCGGTGGCATCGCCGCGCTCAATGGCTGTAGGAATTTCATTGAACACATGATCGCAGCCGAGGTCGCAGCCATATTTCAGCGCCAGGGCAGCTGAATCTGCCGCATCTTCCGTAACCTTGTGATGGAGATGGAAATCTGACAAAGCCATACAATCTGAGACTACATGCCCTTCAAAACCCCACTCGCCGCGCAGAATATCGTCGAGCAACAACTTGCTGGCGCAACAAGGTTCGTGGAGTGTGCGATTGTAAGCACCCATCACCGATTCGACTTTGGCTTCTGTCACCAGCTTTTTGAAGGCTGGCAGGTAAGTCTCGTGCAGGTCGCGCTTGCTGACAATGGCATTGAAGTGATGGCGGTCTTTCTCCGGGCCAGAATGGACAGCATAATGCTTGGCGCAAGCCGCCGCCTTGAGGTATTTGGGATGGTCGCCCTGCAAGCCTTTGACATAGGCCGAAGCCATTTCGCCGGTAAAGAACGGGTCCTCACCCCAGGTTTCCTGGCCGCGTCCCCAGCGCGGGTCGCGGAAAATGTTGACATTCGGCGACCAGAAAGTCAGGCCCTGGTATTGGTCAGTATAGCCATTGCGCTTGAGCGCGGCGTGATATTTGGCGCGGCCTTCATCGCTGATGGCAGTGGCAACCTGGTGGATAAGTTCCTTGTCCCAGGTGGCGGCCATGCCTATCGCCTGCGGAAAGACGGTCGCGCGTCCGTTACGGGCCACGCCATGCAGGGCCTCGCTCCAATAGTTATAAGCGGGGATGCCCAGACGCGGTACGCCCAGGGCCGGATGACTCATCAGCCCCACTTTTTCATCGAGGGTCAGGCGCGAAATCAAATCCCGCACACGTTCAAGAATGGGGAGTTCGGTGTTGAGATAGGCAGGTTGGGTCATAATTCCTTCTGTTGAAATCATCAAAGATTAATAAAAATTTCAGTTTCTCCCTTTGATGCCAGGGAAAAGGCATTTTTCTGGCTGTCTATCGAAAGTTCGTACTCTCCCGGGAAGCCGCTCATGGTCAATTGTCCGGCGGCATTGGTGGTAAATTGGGTGGGAGCAAGCCACCACTCGCCCTTGACCAGCTTGAGCAATTCATCATAAGCCAGCTTGGGAGATTGATCCTGGCGCAACAAACCGGCAGGGGCATTCAGCCAGCCGCCATCGGTCAAATCCCACCAGGTAATTCCATTCACCAGCGGACGAGAGAGCAGGGTTTTGTAATGCGTCACGACTTCCTGCGCCTGGCGTTGCTCACCTTCGGGCGTGCTCGGCCATTCGTCCACCTGGTAATCGTTCAGATCAATAATCTCGGGCGGCATGATGCGGCCGGAGACAATCGTGTTCTCGCTGAATTGAATCGGCAGGTTGAAACGCTCGAAACGGGACAACACCTCCAGCGTTTTCTCGACGCCCCAGTAGCCCTGGTGCATGTGCGACTGGATGCCAATCACGTCAATCTGGATTCCCGCCGCCAGGCATTCTTCAACCAGAAGATCGTAGGCGGGAGAAATATCAAAATCATTCAGGATCAGGGTCGCCTTCGGGTTGGCAGCACGGGTGGCATCGAACATGGCGCGAATTAGGCCAATCCTGCCCATCTGCTTGCACAGGCGCGTAATGCCGTTTTCGTATTTATCAAAAATCGGCATGATGACCGCTTCATTGACCACATCCCAGGTTTCGATAACCCCGGCAAAATCGGTCACATCGCGCTGGATGCGCGCCAACTGGGCGGCGAGAATCTGCTCGTTGCTCATCTCCAGCAGCCAATCGGCGGTCAGGGTGTGCCAGCAGAGCGGGTGTCCCTTGAGCGTACAGCCCTGCTGCGCATACCAGCGGGCGGTGTTCAGTATGCGCCGGGTGTCCGGCTGTCCGCGCTGCGGCTCGAAACGCGCCCAGTAAAAAGGCAGCGTCGCCTGGTTAAACAAGTTCAGAAAATGTTCGTTACGCCGCTCGGCCAATTCTTTTTCCCGACCAGAGAGTTCGCCGTTGACCAGCTGAATCGTGCTTTCGCCCCAATTGCTGCCAAACAGAAATTTGTGGTTTTTCTGCGCCACAACCACATCCTGCCCCGCAACCGGCTGCCCCATATGTGTCAGGGTCAGGGTCGCGTGGGCAGTGCGGTGCTTACGGATTTCGGTATCAACATTGCTCATCTTAATATCCAAGCGTCGAGAAAAGCATGGGGCCGCCGCGCAGCCAAAACTGCTGGCCGGTTTCAGCCTTCCAGGCTTGCAAAAAATCAGGGTTGTTGAACAGGTCAGGCGCGGTGTTGAAATATGCCAGGGCGCGAACTGCGTCATTGTTGGCATGGGCAAACTCAAACAGGGCCGTTGCCCAGGCTTCGTCCGAAGTTGGGGTCGCGACCAGTAGTACCGGCTTGAAATGTTCGCGCGCAAACTGCATCACGGCTTCGACGGATTGGTTTTCACAGCCGGCAGGCTGCTCGCTGTACGACACGGCCACCCAATCTACAACTTCATCGCCCGGATACCAATCTTCAGCCGGATAAGCGCCAAAGGGGGACTCACAGGCTGCGGCGCTGTGCCACACCAGGGCGACATTCGTACTCCCCTTGGCCTGTATCTCGTTATGGATGGTTTGCCAGGCTGCAACATAGCTCCCAGGCTGGAGCTTCTTGGCCGACAAATCGAATTCAGGCCCCAGACGCAGAAAGACCGGGCGCTGGTACGCGTTCAGCGCATCGAGCAATTGTCCAATCTGCGCATCGGCCTGCCCCTGCGGGATTGCATCCGCCAGTCCGGCCAATGACAGTCCAACCGACAGGGTGCTGTTGGGATATTTCCTCGCCAACTCATCGAGCAGGGCAATATCTGGCTTGGCGAGCGACAGATCCACGTTCACGCCGCCCGGAGATGTGACCAGTTTGTCGAAATAGGCGTTGACGCCCGCCGCGTCCGGCCCGATCAGCAGTAAAGCCCGCCCGGTAACGGGAGAAAATTTTCCTTCGATAGCCCGCGGGGGCGCAGGCGGAATCTCGGCGCGCGGCGTAACTCCCGGCTCGTAGATTTGAAAATTCCCGCTGGCTTGCAGCAGGCCCATCATGTAGAGCAGGCCATCATAGTAGCGATACTTGCCAGTCGGAGCGTCCGCATCCCACAGGGCCTGCACAAAGGGCTTGCCAATTTCAGGGTCGGCGGCCATAGCCAGGACGGCATTGGTGGCAATCAAACCGGTCGCGCGGTGACCAGCCAGCACTGTTCCGTCCAGCGCGTATTCAGCCCCATAGTCATTGATGCCCTGCGAAGCGAAGAAGGATAACTGGCGGTTGGCCTGTTCGGTATACCAATCTAAAGGATAAAACCAGAGATAATCCATGCCAATATTCGCGCCGACGCGAAAAGCGTCATAGCGGAACTGGCCGTGATAATCATCCTCGTAAGGGCGGCCGTCGAAGTAGGAATAATTCGGGGCAAGCCCGGTTTCGGGGTGAACGGCGGTTGGCAGGAATTCGCGGCTGGCAATGGCCGCATCGGCCCAAAAGTCGTTGTTTTTATCGGCCCAGCGCGCCCACAACTCATAAAAATGCGGCATGTGGTACGAAGCGTCGGTAAATTTTGAATTATTACCCAGCTGCGGCACAAAAACGATCTGCTTGGTTTCGGAGTCGAACAGGTTGGTAGCAAGTTCGCCGCCCAATTCTTTGGCGTTCAGGGCCACATCCAAAATGGCCTGGGCTTCAGCGCGATAGTTGAAGATTCCTTCGCCACTTCCCCAGCGTGCGTCGGCAAAGAACAGAGCCATGACGAACCAGACTTCGCCATCGGAAGCCGGGTTGGCGGCCAGTTGGGTGCCATCGGGTTTACAGTGCCAGGCGAAATAGCCTTTGTAACCGCCATCGGTCTGGTACATGTAGGTTTTGGTCCACTTCCAGATGCGGTCGAACTCTTCTTTTTTGTTCATCTGGACGGCAATCATCATGCCATAGGACATGCCTTCGGAGCGCACGTCGTCGTTGCCGGTGTCAAGCAGGTAGGCCATGTCGGTTCCGACCGGGTAGTAAACACGCTCAGAAGTATCATCGCCATAGAAAAGTTGCTGGAAAGCCGCATCGATTTTGGCCTGGATTTCAGTATCCGATTTGCCGATGGTTTCGGCGAACAGGTTGCGGTATTCGCCGCTCTCGTAGGCGCCAACCCTCGGTGTTTTGGTAGGGATTTGTGTCGGCATTTCGATCGGCTCCGGTGAAACGGGAGATGGGCCTGCGCA
>JAKLPV010000056.1 GCA_022013685.1 Anaerolineae bacterium | reverse complement strand
TGCCTGCCCCGCTTGGGCCAACGATGGCGACCATCTTCCCTGGGCTGACGTTGAAGGTGATGTCTTCGAGGGCGTTTTCCGATGCCTCTTGCGGGTTGACCGGTTGGACGCTTTGGCCCATCAGGCGCGTACTCCACGGGCGGGCTGTTTCGCGCAGGGGAACTTCATCGTTGAACTGGAAGGTAACATTGGAGAAGACCAGTTCGCCGCGCGCGCGGGGTGGCAGACCATGGCGGATAGGGCCGGGGTCTTCGGTCTCGAGATCGAGAAGCTCAAAGATACGCTGGTAGCCAACCAGTGCCAGGGACAATCCTTGCGGCAACCGCGCAAGATTTTGCAGGGCGGCATACAACCCACCCAGATAAGCGACAAAGGCAATCACGGTTCCGATTGTAAAGGCATTTTCCAGCACCAACAGCCCGCCGACGGCGTAAACCAGTGCCGTGCCAATGGCGGCGATGCCGCTACTTAAGACAACAATGTTCGCATTCAGGTTGTTCTGATCAATTTCGATGTCGCGAGTCTGGCGGTTGCGCGCTGCATACTGGTCAAGTTCCTGTTGCAGGCGGTTGAACAGGCGCACACTCAATACCCCGCCAGGATGGGTTGTTTCAGCAACCTGAAGCCCGAGGGCGGCGTTGGCCTGCATTGCATTGATGCTCATTTTGCGGGCTGCATAATTGCGCTTGCGTGCCACCCAGGCCAGCAAGGGTACGGCCAGCATGGCTGCCAGACTTAATCGCCATTCAAGGATGAACATGACAATTAGTGTTCCTGCCAGGCGTAGCAGGCTGGCCAAGCCTTCAGGAAATGCATGTTGAACAATATTGGTGGTCTGGTGAATGTCGCCACTTAAGCGAAAGTTGAGCTCGCCAGGCGGGGCGTGCACATACATGCGATACGGCAGCCGTTGCAGGTGATTGTAGACAGTCTTGCGTAAATTAAAAGTAACATTAGCAGATACGACTCCCAGTACCCGGCTTTGGGCAACATTTAGCCCGGCAGAAAGTACGGGCAGCAAAACCAGCAGGGCGGCGGCCAGGGCCAGTTGGCTGAAATCCCCGCCAGCCGTAGCGCGATCGACAACATTCCTCAGGATGAGCGGTTGCCAGATGGTGGAAAGCACAGCAATCACGATCAAAAATACAGCGATCAATAGACGCGCGCTTTCAGCGCGATATTTGTCCAGAATGCGGCTGGCAAAAGCGCGGGTTATTTTTGGAATTCGCTCTGGTTCGATATTGGGTAAATTCATGGTAAGTGCTTATTCTTTCCTGAGGGTGGCGCGCTGGTCAAGAAAGGCCAGCTGGGTTAGTTCTTGCAGACCGCTAATAAGAATTGCGTTGTTTCTTTTTATTTCAAAATCAGGTTTGAATTTACCGTTGAGGGCTTGCGCCAGGTTTTCAAAATCGATCCACTCGTTTGCCGGGATTTCGCCTGATTTTTGGGCGGCCAGGGCGGCCAAGATTTGTTTGGTAACTTCTGCCTGGTGTTCCGGGCTGGTTTTGAGTGAAAACAAGGCCCGGTCCTGTTTGTCGCGGCCTTCGAAAAATTGAGCCGGCAAGACATCTTTAATTGCCTGCTTGCCAAATTTGCGCAGTTTCCCGCCGTGGTACACCCAATCCTCAGGCATGGATAGGGCGAATTCGACCACGCGCTGATCAAGCAAGGGATAAGCATGGCGCGCGCCCAGCCGGGCCGACCAGGCTGCCCACGATTCCACTCTGCCGAGTAGTTTGGTTAGATACCATTTTTGGCTGTTTCTTAATCCTGCCGGAATCCATTCAAAGGTTGGGGTGTGGTTTTGCTCCAACCAGGTATAGAACTCGCTTTGAAAAAACTGGCGTAAGGGCAGTTGAAACCGTGCCTGAGCGCGCGCCTTGATCATTTTGCGTTTTTGCGGGTCGCGTTCCCGTTTGAGATCGAGGGGCAGGCGGGCTTGCCAATAGCCTGGCAGCAGGGGGTAAAGCCCGTGCATGTACAGGCCGCTAAGCCAGCCCTTGAAATTCCAACCGTATTGCATTTTCAGGTAACGGACCAGGGCCAGCAGGCGGCCCTGCTTGATCAAGCCGCTGGGATAGCCGATGCCGCGCGAGAAGGCCAACTCGTCGCCGCCCCAGCCGGAGAGCAGCACGCGCGCACCCTGGCTGCGGGCGTTTTCCATAACGTTGTGTTCCCAGAGCAGGGTGTTTATCGGCAAAATCGATGGATCGCTGCTGGCATGCAGGATATCGGTTTTTGGCATGGCGCGGCTGTAAGTGACCGGGATACTCAGGTATTCGGCGATGCGCTGGATATAAACACGCTCGTCCATTTCCATCAGTGGGCACGTTTCTGGCGAGGGCGACCAGGAAAAGGCCAGCGGGTCGGGGCGGTCAGCTTTGCGGTTGATATCGACCGCAAGGGCAGTTAAGGCCGAAGAGTCCAGTCCGCCGCTTAAGTGTGAACCCAAGCGGTCGACTGTTTCGGCGCGGAAGGCAACCGCTTCGCGCAACAGAATGCGCAGTATCTCAACACCTTCGCGTGGATCCTTAAGCGCGGGGTTTGGCTGGATGTTTTCGGCCTGCCAGTAATACCAGGTTCTTGCCCGCTGGTTTTCGAGCAGGATTGCCTGGCCGGGGTGCAGTTTGAGGGCGTTCTTATAAAAAGTATTCCGGATCGGGTAGTTTGTTGTATAGGAAGACAGGAATTCATCCAGGCTGCGCGGGTCAATGCGCGGGGCCTCGTCCATCAGCTCAAGCAGTCCGGCCAGGTCGGATGCAAAGGAGAAGCGGCGCTGGCCGGCATAATAATACAGCCAGCGGATGCCGATTGGGTCGCGCGCGGCGAACAGGCTTTTGTGACGTTCATCCCAGACGGCAAAGACGAAATCGCCCAGCAGGCGGCGAGGCGTATCCTCGCCCCAGGCTTTGTAGGCGTGCAGGAGCAGGCGGTTGTCCGGGATGCTGGGTAGGTCTGATCGTGAAATACCCAGGCGGTCGGCCAACTCGGCGCGGTTGTCGAGACGCGCATCGGCCACCAGCGTCAGTCCGTGCTCGTTGTCGTGTTCCGGGGCCGGAGTGGGGGCGCTGTTGCTCCAGAAGCGGGTCAGGGCCTGCCCCAGCGCGATATTCCCATTTTGCCAGATATCCAGCCCGTGTTCGGCCTGGTGGCGCAGACTGTCGGCGGCGGCTTGCAGGGTTTCGGGCCGGATGGGGGTCTGGTCATGTTGGATGATTCCAAAAATTGCGGTCATGGGTATTTCCTGCTTTGGAGCAGATTTCTCCTCGCTGCCGCTCGTCGAAATGACAATCGAGGCTGAATAGTCTCAAGCAAAGGTGGCGACTACTTTATAGCGTTTGTGGCCCTGTGCGCCGGTCAAAATCCAGGGGCCGCAGCGCAGCCAGGCGTGGGCAATAATGCCTTTTTGACCTTCAATGGTTGCACCCAGGTAGGTTGTAGATGGCATGCCGCGCCGGGCCAACATATGCCGGGCGGTCAGGGCCTGGGCCAGGCAGTTGCTGTCCCAGGGGGTGAAGGGCTGGGTGCGCCGGATGGCGCGGGCCACCCGGATGGCCGTCTGCGCTTCGCTAGGAGCCAGGGGCGCTTCCGGGCTGGATGCGCCTGCCTGCCCGAGGAGAGAAGAAACGCGCTTAAAAGGCAACGTCAGCACGGCCAGACGCATCAGCCCCAGCCAGAGGATGGCCTCGAAAACCAGGGCTTTGTCAATCCAGGGCAGCAGCAGGAAGGTGCGCAGCTTTTTTAAAACCAATGTTTTATCCAGCCACTTCCACTAATTTCAAGCGGACCATGCGCTGCAAGACTTGCAGGGTTTCGGTCTGGCAGGTTTCCGCGTCGACTTCGTAGAGGCTCATTAGTTTTTGGATAACCTGCTGCGGGGTGAGGGGCGCTTCGAGCAGGTCCCAGATCTCACCGGCAACCGGATTCATGCCAAAATAGGCGCCGCGCTCGATGTCGATCATAACCTTGTCCTGGTCGATTTCTGAGAACAGGATGTTTTCGGCGCGCTTGAGCGGGGTTTCGATGTTTATTTCGGGGGTTTCGTTCGTCATAAGATGATTTCCTCAAAAAAAGGACTATGGCCTTTAGGTGTTGCAAACCTAAAAAGTGCGTACGGCTCTATTGCGTATCTCTAAAAATAACATCTAATTTATCAATAAGCGCTTCAAGCTGATTAACCTGGCGTGGACGCCGAATGCGTATGACTGGCACCCGGCTGGCTATCAGGCTGATCAGATGAAAATGGGCAGCTTGCAGCCCCAGCCCTTTGAGATAGTAGTTCCCGTAGTTGTACTGTTTAATGGCCTGGAATTTGGCCATGCCTTGCAAAGTCTCGAAGGTGATATTTTCTGTTTCAGTGGGATGTAGAAGGTAAATAGCCCGCAAAGGCAGGGGATGTTTTTGAAAACCGGAATCCAGGCTCAGATTGTATTTTTCGACTTCTGGTAACTTTTCGCGCGCTTCGGCCCTGAATGAAAGTTGTTCGATGGCATCGCGCCACAATTTGACCTGCGGGAAGGCCGGCAGGGCCAGCACCTGGTTCTCTTGCTGAATGATGGCGCACTTGTCGTCGCAAAGCAGCGGCCAGCCTTTTTGGTTCAAGCCAACAGCAAGGGTCGATTTCCCGGCGCGTTGGTTGCCGCAAAACAAGACTGCGCCGCCAGGGGCGGCTACGCCGGATGCATGCAGAGCCAACGCGCCGCGCTGGTGCAGGATTGCGCTCAAGCCGAGGTTGACGGCTACAGCTCGAACCAGGATGGGGTCGACATCGGTTTCCAGGGCCAGCCGCACTTCCTGCCCGGCGTGAATGGACATGCGCCCGAAACCCGGCAGGTTGAGCAGCAGGGTCTCACCGCTGGCTTGCAGATATTCATTCGGGGTGCGCGCATCGGGCAGGGATTCTGGGACTTGCCCGACGCGAATGTAGACCGGGTTTTCCTGCGGGCCGTCGATGGCGGGCAGGTTGGTCAGTTCTATTTCAGATTGGATGGTCAGGCCAAAGGCGTGGTAGCTGAGGGGCATAGGGTGGTTCATTTATCCATCCCCGATACCGGGTAGTTTTTTGGGCAGGTGGTGTGGGAAGTGTTTGCACAGGAGTATTTCATGTTTGAGGGCTAAAAAGAGAAAATCGAGCTGGGCGCGGGTGCAGGTGACATTGTTGCGTGGCGTGAATAATTTTTTACAGCCACCCTGGGCATCTGGTGTGGGTTCAAGTATACTTGATTTGGGATGGGCAATAAGGTGTTCGCTGCTCGATAGTTCGAGCAGCGATGATTGCACAGCGAACAGCAATACTTACGATTCTGTAAACCAGCGCTTTTTGCGCTGTCTTGAGTGTATAATTTTAATATCGTATTCATTGATTTGCGGTTGACAAACCGCAGCAGGCATTTTCAAAAAGGAGTGGTTTTATGGAAACAACACGCAAAACATGGGTCAGCCCGCAGGTGTTTGTTTTGGGCATTGAAGGAACTCAGGCAGGTACTAATCCTGGTGACGCAGAAGAGATAGTAACCGGAGGTTGGGTATGTACTGGCGACCCCTTTACTGAGCCTGAAACTTGTACTCAACAGGTTTATATGATATTCCCTGAAAATGTTTCACCGTAATTGTTTTGTTGCAGTTTCTTTCTCATCCGAATCTCCGCTATAATCGGGGAAATGAACACATCCTCGTCTGCATCTTCCATTCTTGAAACCATAAAACGATACGGCCTGGCGCTTTGGCGCCGGGCCGGTTTGATTCTGTTGCTGGCGCTGCTTGGCGCCGGGGTAGGATATGCCTATAGCAAGACCCAAACGCCGATGTATAGCAGTAGTATCCGCGTGATGGTGATGCGCCCGCTCCAGGAGCAATCCAGCGACCTGACGCGCTTTATGACCAACCAGCAGATTGTGAATACCTATGCCCAGTTGGGGCAAACTGCGGGTTTTAATCAGAAAGTTATCCAGCGCGCCGGGGCAATCGGATTTGTCTCGGCCTTTGCCATGCAGGACTCCCAATTTATCATCTTGAGCGCCCAGACGCCCAACCCTCAGGCCGCAGCGCCGCTCTTGAATGCGGCGGTTGAGGTGCTGGCCGAGGAGATTCGCGCGGTGCAGGCCAGCCGCTATACCCAGGTGGAGGATGGCTTGACTCTCCAGATTGATGGCCTGGTCGTGGAGATAGAGCGCACCCAGCAGGCAGTTAATGAAAGATACAAGCTGCTTGTGGCGGCTGAGAAAGAAAAACTGGAAGCGGATATTTATATACTGGAAGGCCAGTTGGCCGCCGCCACGCCTGACAGTCCGCAGGCCAGCCAGTTGCAAACCCGTCTGCTTGCATCGCGCCAGGCTTATGCAGGCCTTTTGCAGACCAACCGGGTGGCTGCCAGCCGGGATTCGGAAGTGACCCGCCTCGAGCGCACCCTGGCTCTTTACCAAAACCTGTACGGCACGTTAAGCACCAACCGTGAAAACGTGCGCCTGTCAAAACTTCAGGGCACGCCGACCCTGATCAAAGTCGAGGAGCCGTTCGAGCCCTTGGCGCCGTTCACGCCGCGCACACGCCGCAACAGCCTGCTGGCCGGCCTGGCGGGGCTGGGACTGGGTTTGGCGCTGGTGATCGTCTTTGAATTCCTGAGTGATACTTTGAAGCCAGGCGAAGCTGTTCGCCAACGGCTGAGAATCCCAGTTTTGGGACAGCTTCCGTTGGGCCGGCCAGAGGATGGGCTGCCTGTCGAAAACGACCCGCGCTCGTTGGAGGGTGAGGCCTATCGCATCCTGCGCACCAACCTGGCCTTCAGCGCCATCGACCGGCCTTTGCAAATCATCCTGCTGACCAGCCCGGGGCCGGGTGAGGGCAAATCGACCCTGGCGGCCAACCTGGCGGCGGTGCTTTCGCAGTCAGGACGCAAGGTCTTGTTGGTGGACGCAAACCTGCGCAGGCCCCGCCTGCACAAGCTGCTCGACTTGCAGAATCGACTCGGGTTGAGCGATGCCATTCGCAGTGCGGAAACGGACCTGGCGGAGTTGATTCAGCCGTATCATGGTCAGAACCAGGTCAAATTCGATGTCTTGACCAGTGGCGCGCTGCCTCCCAACCCGCTGGAGTTGCTGGTCTCGGAGCAGATGGGACGGGTGTTGGGACAGGCTGCCGTAATTTTTGATGTTGTCCTGCTTGACGCGCCGGGTTTGATGATCCCAGATGCGCAGGTGCTGTCGGCTCGGGCCGATGGCGTCTTGCTGGTCGGCTGGGCGGGTAGGACCAGGGTTGGCGCAATCCATAACGCGCTTGAAATACTGGCCCGCAGCCGGGCACGCGTGCTTGGCCTGGCCATAAACGCAATCCCCGGCCAGCTTGGGGGCGACCGGGGAAGGTAGGAATAAATCAAAGGGGTTCAATGGGGGGCGATCTTGCTGGTATCCCGTTCAGCGACTTAAGCCAGCTCTACTTCGCCCAGGGGAAAGGCGAGCGTTTTTTTCTGGTATTGTTTTCTTCCATTTCATCCTGATAGTAGTAGCCATTGTACTGACCGTATTCGCCGTGGTGGGCTTTCATGCGATTGATGACCAGCCCCAGGATGCGGGTTTGGGTGCGGCGCAGGGATTCGAGCATGGCGCGCACCGGTTCGGCGCGTGTGCCGCCGGACTCAACCACGATGATGATTCCGTCTGCGCTGGCTGAGATGGCTTGCGAATCGGCCACCAGCGAGGGGGCGCTGTCGATAATCACAATCCCGGCGTTCTGGGCGGCTTCGGCCAGCAGGGTTTTCATGCGCTCGGAACTGAGCAGTTCGCCAGGGTTGGGCGGAATGGCCCCGGTGGTGACGACCTCGAAGCAGGTGTTGTTGGGGCCTTCGTAAACCTGGGTAACATCGGCCAGGTTGCCGTTGCCCAGGAAGAGGTCGCTTAAGCCGAAGCGGTTGCCCAGGCCCAGGTACTGGTGGACGCGCGGGCGGCGCAGGTCGGTGTCGATCAACAGGACTTTTTTGCCCGCCTGGGCCAGTGCGCCGGCCAGGTTGGTGGCGACAGTGCTCTTGCCTTCGCCCGGTCCGGCGCTCGTGACCAGGATGGTTTTGAGCGGGTAATCGACCGAAGAAAATTCGAGATTGGTGCGCAAGGCGCGGTAGGTTTCACTGACCGGCGAGCGCGGTTGGCTTGCAATGAACAGCCCGACTTCCTCGGGCGTTTCGTGTTCGGGAACCTGGCCGAGGGTGGGCAGGCCGAACATGCGCTTGACATCTTCGCGGTTCTTGATGGTGTCATCCAGGAAATCGCGCAGGAAGATGACGCTGACGGCCAGGATGACCCCGGCCAGCGCGCCCAACAGAGTGTTGAGCGAAGTGCGCGGGCGGATGGGCGCGGGGTTAACCTGGGCATCGTCGATCTTGGCGACGGTCAGGGTGTTTTGCAGGCGCGCCAGGCGCAGGGCCTCGCGATTGTTGAGCAGGTTGAGATAGATTTGCTGGTACAGGTTGAAGGTTTTTTCGAGCTGGGTCAGTTCTTCGTCGTCGGCCGCGACCACTTTTTTCTGCACCAGCAGCGTGTTGTAGGCGTTTTCGTAGCTGCGCTGCAGCGATTGTAATTGCTCCACCTGGGCGCGCTTTTCTGCGATCTGGCTGGTGAGTTCGGGCGCCAATTGTAGAATTTCGCGCTGCAATGCCGCGACCTGGGCTTTGACGTCTGCGATCTGGGTTTCCAGGTTAAGTTTTTGCTCTTCCAGCACGGTGGCGCTGCGGATCTTGATCTGCTCCTGCAGGTCGGCCAGTTGGCACTCGATGTCGCCGATCTGGGTGCCCAGGCTTTGCTCGCTGGCCGTGTAGCGCCCGGATTGGATCTCGTCGTTCTTTTCGACCAGCACCTGCACCAGGGTGTCGGCGATGGCGCCGGCGCGGGTCGGGATGGTGTCTTCGACCCGAATTTCGATGATCTGGGTGTTGGTCAGGGCGCTGACGTTAACCTGGGCAACGTTAATCGGCTCGATTTGCAGGCGCTCGGCGGCCGCTTCGCGCACGCTGGCCAGCTTGAACATTTCAACATAGGTCTGTGTGATCTGGACGCTGTTCATCGACTGGGTGATATCGATGATCTGGCTTTGGGTCGAGGGCCGCGAGACCAGCACCTGGGTGCGGGCTTCGTAGACCGGGGCTTGCAGGCGGCTGAAGACGAAGGCGGAAAGACCCGCCAGGAGCCCGGCCAGGGCGATGATCCAGGCGCTGCGCCAGAGCAGGCTGCCCATGCGGCGCAGGCTGGCCGCGTCGATCAGGTCGAATTCAAGGGTTTCGTTGTCGTTGTTTTGTTCCATGGGGCTTCCGAAAAACTGGGATGGGTGATTATATCAGGGTTGGGGAATGGAGGTCGGTAAATGTAAATTGAGATTGCTGGATGCTGAATACTGATTGCTGGATACCTGCCCTTGAATTATCACACTGCATTCTGCATTCAGAATTCATCCTTTCTAATACGCGCCTCTTCTCAGGATGACGACCAGCACTGTCTTAAGCAAAATCTGGATGTCAAGCCAGATGGAGCAGTTTTGAACGTAGTAAATATCATCTTCGGTGTGCAGATGCATGGGTTTGTCGCTGCGCCCGTTGACCTGCCACCAGCCGGTGATGCCGGGTGGCACACTGAGACGGGCATGCTGCCAGGGTTGATAATTTTGCACGATGTGAGGCAGTTCCGGGCGCGGCCCGACCAGGCTCATGTCGCCTTTTAGAACATTCAGTAATTGGGGCAGTTCGTCAATGCTGGTTCGGCGTAAGAATTGTCCGAGCCGTGTAACGCGCGGGTCTGTGGGAGATTTATGGAGCATATTGCCATTCTCATCCTGATGCTCTACCAGGTGACGCAGGGATTCGGCATCATGTATCATCGTGCGGAACTTGTACATCATAAATGGCTGGCCGTGTTCGCCAATGCGCACCTGGCGAAAGAGGGCCGGGCCGCGGCTGTCACGGCGGATGAGCAGGCCGATCAACATAAGAAAGGGCCAGAGCAGGGCCAGCAGGGCCAGCGCGCCAACCAGGTCAAAAATGCGCTTGGTAATGCGTTGCTGTTCATTGAGGGCCGGGGCGCGCACATCGAACACGGGCATTCCGGCAAAGATTTCAAATTTGGGTTGGTGCAGGGCCAGGCGGAAGATATCGGGAATGACCCAGGCTCGCACTGGCAGGCTGCTTATCTGGGCGACCAACTCTTCGCGCAATTTGTGGGCGCTGGCGGGCAGGGTCATGACCACATCGCTGATGTGGTGTTCCTGGATCAGTTTTTGTGTATCTGCTGTGGTTCCAAGCACCCCTGGCAGGTTTCGTTTGTAGGGGGCGTCATCGACAAACCCCAAAACCTGGATGGGGGATTCTTGCGCATGTTTCTGTATCTCGTTTCGCGCCCGCCGCCCCAACTCACCTGCGCCGATAATCAGCACGCGCCGCCCGCTGTTGCCGTTGCTGTTTTTTACGCTTAGCCGCCAGTAAAGGCGCAGGCTGCTGCGCATCAATATTTGCAGAAAAATGGTTATCCCGATAAAGGTCAGGAACTGGAAACGCGTGATTTCTATTTCACTTAAATAGGCCAGGCCGGCCAGGCTAATGACAGCCAGGGCGCTCATACTAATATAGATGCTCAATTCGTCCACGATGCGCAGGTTGCGGCTGCCATCGTAGAGTGCTCCGGCCAGGAAGATGAGCCACCAGGCAAAGGGAAAACCAAAATAGGCCAGCAGGTGAAAGTTATGGCTGTCTGGAATGAGCAGGCTGGAGAGTTTCATGCCGGCTGCCACCATCAGCAAATCAAGCAACATGGCGGCAATGGCTGAATTGATTGAAAATCGTCGAAGCATTTTTCCCCTTTGTTTATATAAAATAATGCGCTGATTATAGCTGGATTTTCAACCTTATCGCCCGTCAATTTTGTCAGATTGTCTGTACGATTTCTCCATAAGCAGTTCGCGAACGGCCAGCCAAACGAAGCGCGGATAGTGTTTGTAGCGCGGCCACAGGCGTTTGGGGTTATTTTTGATTTTGTTGTGCCCCTTGATATACACCAATACACCAGGCAATTTTTGTTAAGTAAACAAATGGAAGTAAGTATAAATAACGAATAAAGTTTTTAGGGCTGGTTTTTGCAATTCTTAGAGTGGGTACTATTGAAAGAATTGGTGATAATAATAGGACAAGAAAGGGTGATCTTAAAACAACTGGAGTTTTTAAAATATGAGCATATTTTTTTCGAATAAGCCAGTTGTAATACCCATTTCTAACCCATGAATTCCACACTGCCTTAAAGGTTGACTGACCGTTTGCGATGTGCAAAATCGCTGGCGTAGGTTCAAACCATAGAGTAATTCCTTTATCATTTAATCGCATTGTCCACTCATAATCTTGGCTTCTGAGTAAACTCTCATCCCATTTTCCACCCTTCATATAGGCTTCTTTTGTGAATCCCAGATTACATGCAGGCAGGTTCTTTCTTTGTTCGGGTTTATTTTCTGGTAATAATTCATGCGATGAAGAGAAATTGTAAACTTTCATCCAAAAATTTCCGTAAGACATATCCAGACTCCCATGGAAACCTTGTTTTCCTGAGCGAAAGGCGGATAGCATCCCATTCCCCCAGCCTGGCAATGGAATGGCATCAGCGTCCAGCACAATTACCCATTCATGTTTTGCCAGGGTAACTGCTTTGTTAATTCCTACTGGCTTAGGGGTTTTTGTATGAGTATCCAGGAATTTTACAGAATTTTTTATTGCAGTTTCTTTGCTTGTTCCGTACCCAATGACAATAATTTCCGCATCAGGAAGTTCTCTTTGCGCAGATTGAATTACTTTTTCAAGGGTAGGCTCATTGATTGTTGGAATAAGAATGGATATTGTCATTTTGCAATCTGATTCTTGTTATGATGTAGATAGTGATATGAAATTAGACGCAAAAAAAACAGCGGATTTCCTATTAAATATCTTCTCCAGAGTCGTTTCGGCTCAACGATAAGCCTGGCAAGCCATTCAAAGCCATTATCTGTAATGAATTTCGGCCCGCGTGGAATAGTCTTTGCAACATAATCAAATAATGCGCCAACGGGCAAAAAAACATTGGCATTGGGCAACTTATCGATAT
>JAKLPV010000055.1 GCA_022013685.1 Anaerolineae bacterium | reverse complement strand
TTAGGAGTGCTATGAAAAACCCTTACATGGGGTGAAATTGAACCTTGCCAACCGAAAGTGAAGGCGGTAGCAGACCTTACAACTCAGGAAACTTGCCGCCAGAGCATGCTGCTTCCGGCAGGCGCTGGCCTGTTCTGCGTATTTTTAGACCATCAAGGCGTTCATTTGCACCTCAGGCACCGCTATTGAGACGGCGGTCAGACAGTTGTCTCGAATTTCAGACAACTTGAAGATCCGCTTCAGGTTTATCGCGGTTGCTAACCAGAGCCTCTGCAGGCGACGTTTGGCTTTTCCGATGTAGCGTGTCTGACGCAAGCCGTGCGAAACCAATTCAGCTTGCTTTCCTTCGATGCGCGGACGTAAGCGGTAGAGTCGCTTGAACTCTTCAGTTTCCTGGCGTTGGCGCGCTTCCCGCAAGTAATTCTCAAAGAAAGATGTGCTGATGGTACGGCCGGTTGCCTTGCTGCGAACGCAGCGGGAGAATAAAGGACATTTCTTGCACAGGCTGCGGTCAAACACGAAGTTGAGGGCTTTGCGTTTCTTGCCATCGAGCTCAACGCGTTTGGCGGAAACGGTCTGACCTTTTGGGCAAGTCGCGGTTTCGGTCTGCTCATCGATTTGAAAGGCCGATTTATCTATTTCCGGATCGAGAGGACGGCGCACTGGAGAAACCAAATCTACCGGATTAGCTGGGTGTTCGGCGCAATCGGCGCGGTTCTTACCCGAACCATAAGCGCCATCGCCCAGAACACGCTCAACCGTCACGCCAACATTTTCTTCAACACGAGTGATGGCAGGCAACAGATCTTGTCCATCGCCAAGTGGTGCGGCCAGGTCTTCGATATCGAGGATCAACTCGCTGACTTGATCCATGCTGGTGGAAACCTTGTGCCCATCGAATTTCTTGGAAGCGCTTTTGCGTCCGTGCCGCATCTCGCCATCATACAGACTAATAAAGCGGTCCGGCGCAGTGCCTTTTCCAATTTTGCAGCCGCCATCGGATGTATGCTCAACATCATCACCCAGGATTTTGCTGATCATCCAGCCCAGGCTACGAACATCGGGATCTTCGACTTGTCGCAGTGCTAAGTCGAGCGTAGCTTCGCTATCCGCGACCAGTTGCTTGAGTTGGGTGTTGCGCACGGCAACATCACTCCAATCTATTTCTGCTTTGCGATCCTGATCAACGTACCTCGCCAACAGTTTTTCGATCTCCGCAGAACAGCCCTGGCGCTTGCCGGGCAGATGGTAGCCCATGGTCTTGAGCAATTTGCGGATACCTTTGCGCAGCAATGTGTAGGTATCTTGCGTAGCACCAGCGCCCTCTGCATTCGTGCTGTCGATCAAAAGGGTTACCTTGTCAGCTAAAAAACCTTCTTCACGGGCAACTTTCAACAGGCGGTCGAAGGCATACCGTTCTTGATGGTGCTTCACCAGCCGGGTCCGGAATACACTCAAACTGGAAGGATCGAAGCCAGCGTAGTCCAACGGCAAATTCAAGGCGACTTTCCAGCGCATGTCATAAAGTACCCGCTCCACGGCTTCACCATCTGAAACATCATCATGAAATTGGAGCAGCAACACGCCAGACATCATGGACGGAGGCAAGCTTGGTCGCCCGTTGTCCAACGTGTACATCTCTTTCAGATCATCATCGCGCAATAGCTTGCCGTTCAAGCGGCCCATGCGCCCATAGAATGAGTCCGCGGGAACGCGGTGTGGTAGTCCAATTGCATCAAATAGGCTGGCTTGAGCTTTGCGTTTTCCGAGCATGGCGGCACTCCTCGTGAATGGATTGCCTTATTTTTACCCGATTTCCTCGCTGCCGAGGAGGGTCCAGCTGCGACCACTTTTTCAGCAGACTCTTAGGGCTTTTTCGATTAAGAATAATGACAAGATTCTCCACGCCCAAACGATTTCTGATCTTCCTGCTTTTGGCAGCATCCCTGGCCGCCTGCCGCGCGGATCAGACCTCCCCCGGCCTTGCCCCCGTTTCGACAACCCCAGGCAACCCCTCGGCCACGCCCCCGGCGGGAGCGGAAACCGCCTGCCCGCGCCTCTCGGCCACCCAGACGGGAATCGTCCCGGCCACGCAGACCGCCGAGGCGCTGTTTGCGACCCTCGCGGCCATCCACACCCAAACGGCGCAAGCGCCAACCGCTACGCCCACGCCACAGGAACAGGATTCAGGCTTCGGGTGGTGCGCTGACGCCGTGGTCTCCTGCTTCGCTGACGGTTACAGCTTCCCGCTCCAGCGTCCCATCCCGACCGGCATCGATCCGACCTATCGCTTCGCCAGCACCCAGAACGGCGACCGGGAAATCCATCGCGGGGTCGAGTTTTACCAGGCTTCGGGCACGCCCGTTTTGGCGGTAGGCGCAGGCCGGGTGGCCTTTGCCGGGGATGACATGGATGATAAAGTGGCGCTCTGGCCGGGGTTTTATGGCAATTATGTTGTCATAGAGCACGATTTCGGCGGACAGCCTGTCTTTACGCTCTACGGTCACCTTTCAAAAATGGATGTGCAGACCGGCGAGGCGGTTGCCGCCGGGCAAAAGATTGGCGAGGTGGGCGCAAGCGGCTCGGCGATTGGCAGCCACCTGCATTTCGAAGTGCGGCCCCGTCAGAATGATTATTTCGCCGCCCGCAACCCGGAACTGTGGTTTGCCCCGCTCGAAGGCATGGGCGCGCTGGCCGGGCAGATTTTCGACCCGAGCAACCCGAAAGTCAGCGGTGCGGTCCGCATCCAGCGCATGGAAGATGGCAAGATTGCCGATTTTCCGGCCTACCAATCGTTGGATATTTACCCGCCTGAACTGGCCGTTGAAAACGGCGAAAACTTTGCCCTGAACGACCTGCCCGCCGGTCAATATCGCCTGACCTATGTTTACGGCGGCAAGGTCTATGAATATTTTATCGAAATTGGGCCGGGAATTTTAACGTTGATAACAATCGTTCTCGATTGAATTATCTGTAACAGTCCTATTGATTTGGAAACAAAAGCAGAAGCTCCGCGGGATTGCGGGGCTTCCTTGTTATGCAGACAGGCCTGTTTGCCGTAAAATATTATCTGATGAAGTTAATCTATACCGGAGGAAAGCATGAACAGACCGTTACGCATTTTCGACCTGCTCTTTTCCAGTGGACGTGAACGCTGGAGCAACAACCTGATCGTCAAGCTCGGGCTGGGTTGCGTTTCTGTGATTTGCTTGATGTGTGTGTGCTCGGGCTGCTTCCTGCTCTGGGTGCTGACCAGCGATTGGAATCAGGTTCTCTTTCCTTTCAGCCCGATCATTTTCCAGCCAACCCGCGGCGCGTTGATAATTAGCCCGGATTCCCTGCCGTCCGCCAGAGTGGAGCAGGAATATAGCGCCAAGATCAGCGTTTTACAAAATGAGACGCCGGTTGGGGGATTCCACATCTCGTCCGGGGAATTGCCCGCCGGCATAACCCTGGAGCAAATCGCGAGCGAGGACACAGCCCTGCTGAGCGGCATCCCCGAACAACCCGGGGCATACTCTTTCACGGTCAGCGTCTGGTGTTACGGAACCAGCATCAGCGGGCAAACAGGCCAGCAGAAATATGAATTGCTGGTCGAAGAATAGGGAAGCACGGATTTCAGGCGAGCAGCAAAAAGCGGATTGTTTTTATCCGAAATAAATTGTATAGTAATAACGTTGAAATTTTATTTTGCTGCGCCCAAAAATTTAGAGGTGACCCATGTCCAATGCCAATAAAACGCCCGGTATCGTTGACCAGACCGTCAACCGTCTGCAAATCGGCTGCCTGACGTTGTTCTTCAACCTGCTTTTCGGTGGGTTTTGCCTGTGGGGAGTTTACGCCGCGTCGATCAGTTGGCGGTTGGAAACCGAGGGACAAACTGCGCTTGGCATTGTTACCCGCCTGGAGGAAAGCAGCGACTCGGAGGGCGGCTGCTGCGTCTATTCGCCGGTGGTCGAGTTCGCGGCTGGCGGCCAGACCTATACCTTCGAAGGAGACAACGCCAGCGATCCGCCTCAGTACAGGGTTGGACAGCAGGTCAATGTGCGGTATGACCCGACCGATCCAAACACCGCCCAGATCGACAGCTTCTTCGAGCGCTGGCTGTTTCCGATCATCATCATTCCAGCCATGCTCCTGACCGCCCTGATCGTTAACTTCTTCATGATTCGCGCCTGGTGGCGCGGCTCCAGTTTGGAAGAGTGAAAGGGACCAGCTCATGAAACTTAAAGTTATCTTAATCATTGCCGCAGTTTATATGGCCCTGATCGGCATCGGGCATCTGTTTGCGCCGGTAGCGATGAGCGCAGGCGTGATTCCCGCGGACGCATCTGCAGGAGTGGTTGCCTTCCTGCGCCATTATTCGGCCCTCTTCATTGCCGTTGCGGTGATGAACTGGATGGCCCGAAATACAGAGCCATCCCCGGCGCGAAATGCGATTGTCTTTGCCAACATCATTATGTTCAGCCTCAGCGCTATCCTGGATGTGGCAGCGGTCATTGGCGGAGCCGGGCTGGCCGGGCTGGTGCCTGCCAGCATGAATCTGGTGATTGCGGCGCTCTTTGTTTGGGTCGTCCGCGCGAGCATGCCAGCCAAAGCCAATTAGGGGCTGTAGTTTTTGATCTGTAACCCGATCAGCATTTTTTGCTCTTGACATAGAAAGTATAATCATCTTAGCAGGATATTTTTCCTGCATTCGCCAAAGGAGAGAAATATGCAAGACAATAAAATTGTACTGGCCATTGTGTCACTCTTCATCCCCCCGCTGGCTGTTTTTCTAAAAGAAGGCAAAATCACCAATAACTTCTGGATCAACTTGGTGCTGACCTTCCTGCTGTTCGGCGTGGGCGGCATCATCCACGCCCTGTACATTATCTTCAAATAATCACAAACGATCAACAAACAAAAACGCTGCCATGCGGGCAGCGTTTTTGTTTCATTTTACGGATTTGTTTGCCGCCCACGCAAGTCATGCTATACTTTTTGTGTTGGAAATTTTACCTGAACAATGCAGTTTCTCCTCCATCAAAAATAAACCGAAACTATTCAAAACTATATTATCGGTGGATGCTGAAACAATAGTTGGGCAACCTCTTCTACGGCATATTGCCAAATTGCCTTTTGATATATACACTCTATTGCCCATATCTTTTTCACGATGTCCGTTTAGTTTATCAAAGGGAACGCATGGTAGACAACCAAAATCAACGAAGACAGGAAATGTATTTCGAACTCAGTTCCCGCATCGCACACATTGACAATGCTCAATTGCGTTCGTTATTTGATAAAAATGAGACACGCACTGATTGGGGCACAAATCACATTATCGAGATTGGTCGGTCAAAGGTCTTTGTGAAACGAGTTCCAGTTACGAACACCGAATATGAAAACATGTTCTCTACCAAAAATATTTACGATCTCCCTACCTATTACAATTATGGCTTTGGTTCGGCTGGGTTGGGTGTCTTCCGTGAACTTATCACACATATCAAAACAACCAACTGGGTATTAGATGGAGCGATCTCTACCTTCCCCTTGATGTACCATTATCGAATCATCCCATTCTGCGGGCTACGTGCAGATGTAAATATGGAGCAACATGCTAGTTATATGGAATATTGGGGTAATCACCCAAATATCGGAAGATATATATTAGATCGAGCAAATGCGAAGTATGAACTCGTCCTATTTTTAGAGTATATACCTTATACAGTGGGAACTTGGTTACTTGAAAACCCAAAGAAAATACCGATGATCATTGCTGACACGCAAGCAACAATTTCTTTTCTAAGAAACAATGGAATCATTCATCTTGACACCGATTTTTTCAATATACTTACAGACTTTAGTTTCCGCTAACTGGTCTGGATAAAAAAGAAGGTAATGGGTTCAAAACGTGATAATCTTATTTTTTTGCGCAAAT
>JAKLPV010000054.1 GCA_022013685.1 Anaerolineae bacterium | reverse complement strand
TAATGGGCTCCAGTGAAATCTATTTGCGCAAAAAAATAAGATTATCACGTTTTGAACCCATTACCTTCTTTTTTATCCAGACCAGTTAGCGGAAACTAAAGATGAAACTATTTTCTGGCTAATGCCGCTTAAGGCTAAACTGATATTTTTATATTCCTGCTCAAGCGCAACGCTTTTTGCAAAAGTATCACCAACAATCAGGGATGTTGATTCCATGCTCGAAGGGTCGTAAATGTAAATAATATCTTCGCTGCGCCCTTCCCTTTCAAGCCAAACATCGAACGTGCCAGTAAAAATTGCTAACAACTCATCTCGACGAGCTTGCCGTAAGGCAGGGTCATCAGGAACGGCTGGCACTTTGTAAATCTCCAGGTAAAGCCGCGCGTATTCAAAGTTTAACTCGCGGGTGCACTCCTGGGCTGCCCGAAAAGCAGCCTCGATTTTTCCTCGCGAATCGCCCAGGAAGCGAATACCTTCCTGTCCATCCGGCAAAACGATTGTTTCATACTCCCCTTTTTCCTTTTCTTGTTCGACCAAACGGTTATAGTCGCTTGCGCAAAGATTAATTTTTTGAAGGATTTCTTCCTGTGGCTGGGCCTGATTTGGAGTTGTAGTTGACATCAAAACCGGCAAAGCCGTTGCCGAGGCCCGCGGCAACGGGGCATTGTTTTCAGGAGTGGCGCAGGCTGTTATTGTACAAATAAACAAAAGTAAGGTCAGGATGTTTTTTAGATTCATTTCCGATTCTTATTTATTCAACGTCAAACGCGAAAAACAAGGTTAACGGGATGCCCATTTGTAAAAGGGCATCCCGTTTTATTCATATAACCAGCCTACTTCTCGATGTCGGTCAGCACAAACTTCCACTCGCCATGCACTTCGGAGGTGGCAATCACATCGAAAACCTTTTGGGCTTCTTCAGCGCTGACGGATTTTGAGTATTCATCCAGGCTGAGCGAGGGGCCTTTCTCGGCATCATCGGTGCAGCTTATCTTCAGGCCATATTTCTGGGCCTTGGGGCTGGTCGCCAGCCTTTGCTGCATCTCCTGGCAGGGAGAGTACAATTCCCGTCCCGGCGCATAAAAAGATCTAACTGAAAACCTGATGGGCAATGTGACGGTATTCGGATCTTCGATAAGGTAGCGAACTTGGGCGCAACGGATTCCAGTACCCTTGATATCGGCTACTTTTTCACCTTCTAAAAACTCAACTTGATCAGGGTAGATATCATACTCGCCGTAAAGAAGGTGACCGGGCCAGGGATACCACTCTCCGCCATCCAGGGTTGTGTAACATATTCCTATCTCAAAATAATGAGCGGGTACATACCCAACATCATATATGTCCTTGACATCAGTTTCGGTATAAATCTCGACATCTCTCTGAACAATCCTGGCAGATGTAACCTCAACCGTAACATCGTTGTCGGTCACGACAGGAAGTTTGAAAGGGGTTTCAGGCGAAACCTGGGGCTTTTCCACTTTTTGAGTAGGAAGCACGGGCGTAGGCTGGCTTTCTGCCAGGGTCACCGCTTGCGGTTGGGAGAAATAAAAAGCGGCAGAGTCGGGGGCAAGGGCCAGCAAGCTTAAAAGCGCAATGGGGAGTAGCTTCTTTTTCATTTTTATTAATCTCGTTGCCCATCATAAAAGGAGAATTGCTTTCTGGCATCGGTAAAAACACCTATTTTTCCCGTATTTCTATCAACTCATCGACCACATCAGGGATATTCCTGATCAGCCAGGCAACAGCTTCCTGCCGGGAAGCCACCGCCAGCTTTTTGAGCAAGCTGGCAACATGATGCGAAGCCGTGCGCAGCGAGATATTCAGGGCCTTCGCCAGGGCCGCATCGTTCAGCCCCTGGACAAGCAGTTGGGCAACTTCGTGCTCGCGCCCGGTCAAGGATTGCCATTTGTCCCCGGCACCCTCGCGCCAGCGCAAAGCGCGTTCCAGTTGTTGCTCGGTGAACAGGTTTTCACCCGCTGCCGCGCGGCGGATGGCTTCGACCAGTTGTTCGCCGCGCTGGTTTTTATCGAGATAGCCCGCCACGCCAGCCTCGATCATTTCAGACAGGTAAAAATCTCGGTCATGGGCGGTCAGTACCAGGGTAATCGTCGCCGGGTGATGTTCACGCACCCAGGCCTCGACCTCGGCAGCGCGTATTCCGGGCATTTTCAAATCCAGCAGCAGGATGTCCGGCTGGAGGCTGGCGACCAGTTGGATAGCTTCCTGCCCGTTTTGGGCCTCGGCCACAATTTCAAGATCGTCGGCCTGTTCGAGCGCCGTCCGCACACCCTGGCGGGCGAGGGGATGATCGTCAACAAGCAGGATGGTGATTTTCTGTTCCATAAATACTGTCCTTTACACAGATTATATACGCCTTAGCCAAACTGAACAGGCAGCCTACCCTATAAATTCCACACGTTTTGTACACGAATCGCAGCAAGGCAAAAAAATCGTATACTATAAATATGCGCACAACCCTTTCATCTGTGACATTGATCACCGCCATCTTCTTCCTGCTGACCGCGCTCGGGCATTCCAACCAGGCTTATATTTCGATCATGGCCCTGATGGGCCTGGCCTTTCCATTGTTCTTTGCCTGGAAAACGGATTCCTGGCAGGCAATGGGCTTTAACCGCCAAAACAATCTGCCAGCCCTGGGCTGGGGATTGGCGGCCGGGCTGCTCAGTGCACTGGCCGGTTTGTGGGTTACTGATCGCTGGTCGCTGACCGAAAATTGGGGCATGGAATTACTGATCGGCCTGCCAGTCTGGGCGCTGCTGGCCGTGCCCTTTCAGGAGTTTTTCTTCCGCGCCTACCTGCAAACCCGGCTCAACAAATTATTCGGAAAAACAAGCGGCCTGCTTGTGACGGTGATTGTTTTCACGCTCTGGCATTCCCTGCTGCCCATCTTTGGGCCGGGTAGCGGCTCGACCTTCCCGATCAATACCTGGCAAGGATTGACCGGCACACTCATCGCGGCGATTGCCTACAGCGCAGTTTTCCAGCGCACCAGCAACATCCTGGCCCCCTGGCTGGCGCACACCGTCGCCGGGATCGCCTTCCTGCTGGTCGGCGCAGCCAGTATGGTTCCATAAAGCACGACGAATCTTATTTGTATTTTTGCAAAAGGAGTTGAGCAATGTCACCCGAAGAAAATAAATCTTTCTACCGTGTCTCGCCGATCAAAACCAGCCAAGCGGGAATTGGCGCGCGTGGAATCAAAATGCCGATTGACATCCTGCTTGGGTTGCCAGGCTATGCCACAAGCGGCTCAAATTTCCCAGGGGCAGCCTTTAACCTGGCGGGCGGTTTGTCCATTTTGTTGCGCAACCACGCTGAAGTTGCCAGCAAAATGCTCGCGCCGCATGTTTGGGCGCCCGGCCTGGACAATTCTTCCCTGGCTGCTTTTGCCGAAAGCCCGGTCAATGGCAGGCTTGAGCCGTTCATCTACGATACCAAACGCCTGCGGGTGGCCCAATTTCCCGGTCAGGCAAAGCAAAGACGCAAGGACTACGAAATCGTCCATTTTTGCGGAAAAATCACTCCGCAGGGTAAGTTGCTGCTCGACGAACAAGGCGCAGACCTTTCGCTTGAATCTTTATCGAAAGCGCTGGGTGCCAGCCGCACGCGCCTGTTGATTTTTGATGCGATTGACCAGCAAAGTTTCGATAACGCCGCCTCACTTGCCACCCTGGCCGAAAGCCTCGGGCTGGCTATCTTGCGAGTCCATGCCCGCTCCAGCGCCGCCCGCGATGAATACCTGATGAATGTCTACGCCAACCTGGTGCATAATCGGCAACTGGTTGAAATGACAACGCCAGGCTACTGGTATGAAAACGAATTGCAGATCGAGCTAACCTACCCACAAGGCAGCGAAGACACTCTTAACTTTAACCGCTGGATGGCAGCCCTTGAAAAGCGCCTGGTGCGGGCCGAGAGCCGTGTTGAACGCATCAGCAAAATGGAAGAAAAAATCCAGGACTATTCGCCTGTTTTGCACACCAAACAAGTCACACGTTTGTTCAGCGAAAAAATCCGCGAAGCAATTGATAATTCAAGTGGGCAGCTTCGTGAAAGCCTGGAGACGCTCCGCTCGATTCGCCATACAACCTGGGATCATGAACGGGACGGGGCGGCTTTCCTGCCCGCCATGGCAGAAGCCGCCCGTATGGTGGATCATGCCACACTTGAAGCCGCGCTCAGCCTGCCACAATCAGGCGCCATCGAAGAAGAGATCCGTAACGCCCCGCGGGTGATCAACACCAATTTTGCCGAAGACAGCGGGCGGGTTGTCCCGTTGGAAGAATCGCTGCAGGCCGGCGCAACCTACGATCTGCTGGTCGATATTGGGCCGCGCTGGAACCGCTTCCCGAGCCTGTTGGGCGAAAACGCCGAATTCCCCGAAGAAGCGATTGGCGAACTGGTCAGCGAAGAAGAAAAACAACAGGGCTGGTTTGATGTCGAGGCGGTTTTCGTCAGCGAACAATTCAGCCCCAACCTGGTCAGCGCCCGCATGCGGGTGCCCCTCCTGGCCATCGGGCGCAGCATCCCGTATAAGGGTCAGAGCCAGGAACTGGCAGACCGGCCCGGCCCGGTCCACTTGCGCGTGTCGGCCCCGCAAACGGCGAACAAGAAGGAAACCCTGCGCGCACATGGACGATTGTGCCTGTATTACGGGGCACAGGTCATTCAATCGGCAGTGCTGGATATTGGCATCCAGCGTCAGGCCGGGCTGGTTCAAGAAACGCTCAACAGCGGATTGGTCGACTATGTGCTGACTCCCGGGTTCCGCGCGGTTGAGGAGACAATCGCCACACGCCGCTTGAGCGAAAACGGGGAAGCTGTCCCGGTCAAAGTCGGGCTGATGCTCAACGATGACCTATCTGGCAGCCACCGCCTGCTGCTCAAAATGCACGATGCACAACAGGCCGAAACCGCATCCCTGCCCCCGGCCTGGAAATCTTATGACGCCGGAATGATCCAATCGGTGCTGGAGCGCGCCCGCAGCATATTGGTCAACCCCGCCGGGCAAAGCCTGGCCAGCTACAACAGCGAAAGCTTCCTGCTCGACAAGTTCAAAGACGACCTGACCGCACTGGGGAAGTTGGGCGCAGAACTGTACAGCATTCTCCTGCAAGGCATCACCCCCGGCGGCAGCCTGTCGCCGCTGGCCTGGCGCAAAAAATTCCGCTCGGCGCTGCAGCCCGGCGATGTCATCCAACTGGCGCGGGCCGGGTCGGTGCCTTCCGCGCACATCATCCCCTGGGCGCTGGTCTATGAAATCCCCATTGAGCCAGGTCACAGCGAAAAACCATTCAAGATTTGCCGCGTCGTCGATGAACAATGGGATAAAGTTACCGCGGCCCGCAAGCCAGCCTATCGCCAGCAGGGTTTTGCAGCCTGCCCCTATGAACATGAACACGAAACCAATGTCATCTGCCCGTTTGGTTTCTGGGGCTACAAATACACCCTGGAACAGCCGCTTTCGGCCCTGCACAGCAAAGGCTGGGATATTGAACCCGCCAGGCGCGTCCTGGCCGACATCCCGATAAAAGTGGCCGTTGCCGCCACCGAAGATGTGCCCCGCAAAAGCCGCTACCAGGCCCATTTCGAGAGCATCCGCCAGGCGGTCAGCGCCGAATACCTGCCTGCCGGCCTGGCCCGCGAGCGCGATGAATTCCGCGACAGCCTGCGCGCGCCGCAGATCGTTTACATCCTGTGTCATGGCGGCAAGGACGGCAAAGTCACAACCTTGAGCATTGGCCCAAGGGATAAAGACGCCAAACACACCATTACCCCAGACCTGCCGGGGAACTGGGGCGAACATGATTATATCGATCTGGAAAAATGGGAAGAAACCCGTCCGCTGGTCTTTATCAACGGCTGCTATACCACCGACCTGCTGCCCGAACTGACCCTTGATTTTGTCAGCGCATTCCGCGACCTGATGGTGGGCGGCGTGATCGGGACCGAGATCGAAGTGACCGTGGAATTTGGCTACCAGGCCGCCGAACGTTTCTTCGAGCACCTCGGGCGCGGAGCCGGCGTCGGGCAGGCCATCCTGTCCATGCGCTGGGACCTGCTCAATCAGGGCAGTTTCATCGGGCTGGCCTACACCCCTTACGCCATGTCTGACATGCACCTGGAACGCAGTTCATCTGCGGCACCCAGCCCGGCAACCCCTGCCGCGTGCATCTCAAACGATCGCTAACCCCTGGCGAGCAGCGCTTCGAGATGCGCGCGCACTGAGGGCCACTCACTGTCGAGAATGCTGTAATAAGCTGAATCGCGCCGCCGGCCATCGGCAAGGAGCATGTGATTGCGCAAGACACCCTCACGCTGCGCCCCGATGCGCTCGATACCGCGCAGGGAGCGTTCGTTGTTCGCGTCGGCCTTAAACTGAACGCGGATGCAGCCCAAAGTCTCGAACGCGTGCCGCAAAAGCAGGTATTTGCATTCGGTATTGACCCCTGTGCGCTGGAACTCGGTCCCGTACCATGTGCCGCCAATTTCCAGGCCGCGATGCGCTGGGCGGATCTCGAGATAGCGCGTCGCACCGGCCACCCGACCGCTTGGCTTGTGGATGACGGCAAAGGGCAGGTCGGTGCCTTCACCCTGGCGGTGCAGGATGTCCCGCACCCAGGCCTCCATCGCGCCGGGCAGGCTGAGATTACCGTAGAGCATATAGCGCCAAATAGCGGGATCGCTGCCCGCCTCGGCCAGCCCATCCGCGTGGACGAGGCTCAGCGGCTCGAGGCGTACCAGTTGACCTTCAAGAGTAATAGGGGAGACAAGAAAATTGGTCATTGTGTTTTTCCGGAGTCCAACGACTCCTGTCGTTGGATTTCAAAAGTCGGGAGTCGTTGGACTCCACATCAGCCAGGTAAACGGGATTTGATAATCCGTAAGATCATCTGCACTTCAGACACGCGCAGGATGATGAGCAGAACGCCGTACACTGCCCCGCCGATGGCCACACCGCCCAGCCCGACCAGCCAGGGATTCATCCCGGCAGAAAAGCCAAGCCAGGCGGCCAGGGCCAGGCCCATGCCCAAAGCAGACAGGCCAAAACGCAGCAGGCCGTCAGCGATGCTGCGTCCCTGGACCCCGTCCAACTGTCGGCGCATCAGGATAAACAGGGCAGCCGCTTCGAGAGCGGTTGCCAGCGAATTGGCCAGCGCCAACCCGCCGTGCGGCATCCAGCCGATTTGACGGAACCAGGCTGAAAAGGCAAAACTCAAGAGGACGTTCAAGCTCATCGCCGCGACGCCGACCACGACCGGGGTTTTGGTGTCCTGGCGGGCGTAAAAGGCGCGCGTCAGCACTTCGAGCAGCGAGTGGCCGATCATCCCGGCGGCGTACCAGATCAACGCCCAGGCCGTCATCTGGACGGCGATCTCATCGAACTTGCCCCGCTGGTAGAGCATCGAGACGATCGGCGAGGCCAGCAGCATCAGCCCCAGGCTGGCCGGGAGCGCCAGGAGCAAGACTCCGCGCAGGGCCGAAGAGAGCGCCGCGCGCATTTCGTCGCGTTTGCCAAGCGCAAACTGGGCTGAAAAAGTGGGCATGACGGCAATCGCCACCGATTGGGCGATCACGGCCTGTGCCATAACCATCAGGGCAAAGCCGTAGACCAGGCTGGCGACGCTGCCAGCGATCATCTGCGAGGCCAGCCAGGTGTTGACCCAAAAGTTCAACTGCACGACCCCAGCGCCGAGCACGCGCGGGCCCATCAGGCGCAGGACTTGCAGGACGGCGGGATTTCTTAAATCAGTATTCAGTGACCAGTGTTCAGTAACCAGTTCCTGAGCGGAGACGCCCGGTTTTGGCGTCGCAGTCGAAGGACGGGCTTCAGTTTTTAGTAGCTTTAACAGGGTCGGGATTTGGATGAGCAGGTAAAATGCCGAGCCGGTGACGACGCCACAGGCCAGTCCGTAAATGCCAAACCAGCGCGCCAGCACCAGTACGCCGAAGATTTGCCCAATCTGGTACATGGCGGCGGTCAACTGCGGGATGAAGAAAATGTGGTGGGCGTTGAGGACCCCGACCAGCAGGCCGCCCAAACCAAACAGGATGGCGGAAACCAGTTGAATGCGCAGCAGGTCAACTGTCAGCATGAAAAGCGGCGGGTCGGCGTAGAAACCGGGGGCCAGGAAGTAGCGCACAATTTGCGGGGCGAAGACCGCCGCGATAACGGCGACCAGGCTGAGGGTCAGGGTGAGCAGGCGCGCCAGCGAAGCAGCCAAACGCCAGGCGGAGTCCTTCTCACCCTTGACGAGCAGTCCCGTAAAAGTCGGCATGAAGGCCGAGCCAAGCGCCCCGGCGGCCAGCAGCGTAAAAAGGGTTTCGCTGACACGGTTGGCGGCGAAAAAGGCGTCCAATTCAGCAACGGGAAAGGCATCGGCCACCAGCGCGCCACGCAAAAGACCCATCAACTGGCCAAAGAGAATCGCAAAAGCCACCGTGCCGGCGGCTCGAAACAGGCTGGGGGGATTGTTCTGGCTCACGGGGCGGATTATACCCGTCCCGGCCACAAATGGGCAGCATGATATCTACAGCAAAAGTTTTACAACAGGCCTGCTATAATTTCAGCATATTTCAGGAGAAACCATGTCGAAAAAACTGATTCTTGCCTTTCTGACACTCGTTCTTGCCAGCCTGGCCTGTGTCATCGAGAATGTGCCGACCATTGTCACCGTCGAAGCGCCGCCGCCGACTGTCGAAAAAGTCGAAACTGTTTTTGCGCCCATTACCGGCGGACGCGAAATTCCGCTGGAGGTGGGTTACGGTTACGGCAAGGCATTTTACGAGGTCTATTTCACTGACCCTTTCAACCGGTTTGCAAAAATGGAGGAGGGCGGCCCCGACGAGGCCCTGGTGGCGGCCATTAACGAAGCGCGCCTTTCGCTAGATGTGGCGGTCTACAGTATGAGCCTTGAATCGGTTCGCGATGCCCTGCTCGATGCCTACCGGCGCGGAGTAACCGTGCGAATCGTGATGGAAAGCGGCAACATGGAACGCAGCGCGCCGCAGCGATTAATGAACGCGGGGATCGAAATCATTGGCGACCGCCGCGAAGGACTGATGCACAACAAATTCGTCATCATTGACCGGGCGGAGGTCTGGCTGGGATCGATGAACCTGACCACTTCGGGCACTTACGAAGAGAACAACAACCTGGTACGCATCCGCTCGACCAAGGTGGCTGAAAATTACCTGGCAGAATTCAACGAAATGTTCAAGGATGATTTTTTTGGCCCGGATACGCTTGCCAACACGCCCAATCCGACCCTGACTGTTGACGGGGTTGTGATCGAAACCTATTTCTCGCCCGATGATCGGGTGGGACGCCGTATTTTGGAGCTGCTCAAGGGCGCAGAATCGAGCATTTACTTTTTGGCGTTCTCTTTCACCACCGATGATTTTGCCGAAACCATCGTCAGCAAGGCTCGCCAGGGATTGACGGTGGCCGGGGTCATGGATGAAGGCCAGTTCAAATCGAATACCGGCGGCGAATTTGACAATTTCAAAGCGGCCAGCCTGTCTGTTTACCTGGATGGCAACCCGAGCAATATGCATCACAAAGTCTTCATTATCGACGAAAGCATCGTTATTTTTGGCTCGTATAATTTCAGCGCCAGCGCCGATACCAAAAATGACGAAAACGTGATGATCGTCTTCGACCCCGATTTCGCCGCCCAGTTCATGGCTGAGTTTGGGCGGGTATATGAGCAATCGAAGAAGTGATGGGCTTCATCCAAGACCTGACGGGTCTCATCACGCGCCCGGCCTGCCTTGATTTTCGCATGGACATGAGCGCCTTTGCGCCAGGTTTCGCTGGAGACCCGTCAGGTCTGTCTGGATTGTGGAAATTAAAGAAAAAAGGCCCGCCATCTTTTTCCAGATGCGAGGCCTTTTTCATTCGTTTTTTTGCTCATTCCTTGTCGGTGCTGTTAATCGGTAGGCCCGAACTTGCTAAAGTTGGTTTGTGGTTTTTCCTTGTGCAAGTTCATTCAAACGAGCGAAAGCTGGCTCAAGTGCTTGAAATTGAAATGAAGCATATTCATATTCTGAAACAGCTTGCTCGTATTGCAACGAAAGTGAGCGTATTTTTGACCCAATGTCTTGGGATGATTTTATCAAAATCGAATCCCGATACCCCATATCGATTCCAAGCACAATGTCGATAAATATCTCACCTTCTTTCAGAAATTTTGATAAGTCAGGTTTTGTAGGTGCAGTTAAAAAAGAGAGTAAATCCATGCTTCTACCCGGTTTCAAGCAAAATATGTTTATTTCTGATGTCGCATCCGCGAGAAGAGCTTGATGGAGTTTGCCTAACTCAGTAAGAGTTTGTATGTGGAATAGTCCGGCTTCATGCCTATGTTGTTCTTGCCAAACAGACGGTGGCGGTGATACTTGAACGCAGTTGCGTGCAGGGATAAATCCCTTATCAGCTATGAGATCCTTGGTCAGCAGATTGAATAAAAAAAGGAGCGCACGTCCATTAATGAATCTCATCATGGATTTAAACATCGACAGATGATCTATATCAACGCGATATTCCCAATTAATAAAATCAAAAGGAAGCTGTGTGCGTTTCGCTGCGTCATCACGATAATAAATGGGGGTAACAAAGTGATCTAGCCCTTGCGACAAATTCCAAGCGAAACCAAGGTATAGTGCTGCTTCTTCTCTATGTTCGTCGCCAAATGTGTCACTCTCAGGGTTAAGTCTTGGTTCCCAATCAAGTATCAATGGAAGCCAATCAGCGTGAACTATAGTCTTTTCGCCAAAAATGCACGAATAAGTATGAAGTTTGGAGATTCTTTCTTGAAATTTTATTTTGATTGGCATAGTTGTATTTGCACTAGCATCTGAAGGATCCAACTACTGCATGACCCGCCATTTCGCCGCGAAACGGTCTATGGACGGGTATGGATTAAACAGCGTGAAAAACTGTGCATATTTTAACACAAGACGTTTACACCCCTGAACTTTGTGCCCCGAAACCGGCTGAATTTTAATTCCAGCCTTACCTGTTTATGTTATATTTGGCCAATAAATCACGGAAAAAACCTTTGTGCACTTCGTGTTTAAACGCCTTTTCACATTAGAGTCATAGTCTGCCACGCCGGGAGCCATCCATGAAAGATACTCATTTCTACCTGGGCCGTATTTTTGACCTGCAAACAGGCAAAGTCACACCCGAGGCGCTGGAATACGACCCCGCCGACCTGACCACCCATGCCGTCGTGACCGGCATGACCGGCTCGGGCAAAACCGGCCTGTGCATATCGCTGATGGAAGAAGCCGCCCTTGACGGCATCCCGGCCATCCTGATCGACCCCAAAGGCGACCTTACCAACCTGCTCTTGCACTTCCCCGACCTGGCCCCGCAAGATTTCGCTCCCTGGTTGGATGCCGACACCCTGCGCAGGCAGGGCAAAAGCCTTGAGCAGGCCTCGGTTGAGACAGCCGAAAACTGGCGCAAGGGCCTGGCCGAGTGGGATATCACCCCTGAGCGCATTCGCGCCCTGGCCGATTCGGCCGAATACAGCGTCTACACCCCCGGTTCCGACGCCGGCAAACAGGTCAGCGTGCTCTCCTCGCTCGAAGCCCCCGACCTGCCCTGGGAAGGCAACAAAGAGATCCTGCGCGAGAAAATCTCCAGCACCGTCACCGCCCTGCTTGGGCTGGTCGGCATGAACAATATCGACCCGCTGCGCTCGCGCGAACACATCCTGCTCGCAAACATCTTCGAACATGCCTGGAGCAACGCCAAACCGCTCGACATGACCGAATTGGTCATGCAGGTGCAAAACCCGTCTTTCGACAAACTGGGCGCATTTCCACTCGAAAGCTTCTTCTCCGCCAAGGAACGCACCGACCTGGCCATGACTCTCAATAACATCCTGGCTTCGCCCGGCTTCCAGAGCTGGCGCGAAGGCCTGCCCCTGCACATCCCCGACTTTCTATTTGCGCCCGATGGCCGCCCGCGCCAGAGCATCTTCTACACTGCCCACCTGAGTGACGGCGAGCGCATGTTCTTCACCACCCTGCTGCTCTCAGCCTTCGAAACCTGGATGCGCACCCAGAGCGGCTCAGCCTCCCTGCGCGCCATCCTGTACTTCGACGAAATTGTCGGCTACCTGCCGCCCAAAGACAATCCGCCCAGCAAAACACCCCTGCTGCGCATGCTCAAACAGGCGCGCGCATTCGGCGTTGGGCTGGTGCTGGCCACCCAAAACCCGATCGACCTGGACTACAAGGCCCTCTCCAACGCCGGAAGCTGGTTCATCGGCAAACTGCAAACCGAATGGGACAAACAGCGCCTGCTGGATGGCCTGCAAGGCGCCAGCGCCGACCTGAACCGCAGCGCCTACGACAAAATCATCTCCGGGCTGGGCAAACGCACCTTCCTGCTGCACAATATCCATGCCCGTCAACCGGTTCTTTTTCAATCGCGCTGGGCGATGAACTTCCTGGCCGGACCGTTGACCCGCGCCCAGATCCCGGCCTTGAACCGGCTGCGCAGCCACGCGGACTCACCCGGGCCTGCTCCCCGTCAAAATAACGGACGCACCTCCACGCCTGATCTCGGCCAACTACAACCGGTCAGTTTCTCGGCTGTATCCCCTGAACCTGACCTTGGATCTTTCCAGGCGGTCGCAGCCCCGGCAGCTCCCGCCGCCAAAACGGCAAACAGCCTGCCCGGCAGCCTGACCCGGCCCCACATCCCGAACGGCATTTCAGAATTTTTCCTGCCGCTCAACTATTCCATCACCGAAGCCTGGCGCGCGGCGCGCCTGAACCCGCCCTCCGATGCGCGCATCGAAGCCGTTTTCTACCGTCCAACGTTGTTGGCAGCGGCCCACGTGCGTTTCCTCGACCGGCGCTACGGTGTCGATAGCGAAGTTCCGCGCATCGCCCTGGTCGATACGCTCGACTCACGCGGCGTGGTGCGTTGGGAAAACTTTCCCTACCAGGGCATAAGCCTCGACAATCTCGAACATGAACCATCCACCCAGGCGCGCTACGAATCCCTGCCGGCCCCGCTCAGCGACGCGCGCCTGCTCAACAGCCTGCAAACCGATTTCAAGGATTGGGTCTACCGCACCACATCCATCAGCGCGCGCGCCAACCAGACTCTCAAGGTCTTCGCCGGGCCAGATGTCAGCGCCGCAGACTTCCGCACGGCCTGTAGTGACACCGCCCGCGAGAACCGCGACCGGGAAATTGCCAAACAGACCGCCACAATTGACCGCCAGTTGAACACCCTGCAAGACCGGCTTAAGCGCGAAGAACGCGAATTGACCCAGGACCAGGTCGAATACGAACAGCGCAAATGGGAAGAACGCGGCAATCTGGCCGAAATCGGGGCCAGCGTCTTTGGAATTGGCCGTAAAAAGAGCCTGACCACCCAGTTGACAAAAAACCGCATGACCCAGCAATCCAAAGCCGACGTGGAGCAATCTGCCCAGGCCATTCAACAGTTTGAGCAGCAAATTGTCGAATTACAGGCGCGCCGCGCTCAATTGATCGAAGAAAGCAACGAGCGTTGGGCTTCGATTGTCAACCAGATCAGCGAAATTCCGCTGACGCCCAAGAAAACCGACATTTTCATCGATTACTTTGGCGTTGCCTGGATGCCATTCTATCTGATCTCATCCTCCGGTCAGATTCAGGAAATCCCTGCTTTCGGGCAGGAATAGATATCTTGCAAAAGTGCTACAACAAGTCCTGAGCGGAGCGTCCTTCGACTGCGGGCTGCGCAAAATACGCTTCGCCCTCCGCTCAGGACAGCGATAACTTAAGCAAGCAAGCGAAATCGAAGGACAGTTACAAGTAAAATACGACTTATGCAAGAAGTCTAATAAGGAAAAACATGAGTGGAACCCTTTTACTGGTAATTCTCTCCATCTTGTGGGGCGTGGTACACTCCCTGTTGGCCTCACACGCCGCAAAAGGCATCTCCGCGCGCATGTTTGGGCAATCTGCAACCGGACGCTTTTACCGTTTTGGCTATAACGTTTTCTCGCTGATCAGTTTCCTGCCGTTGCTTGTGCTGCTCGTCACTCTGCCCGACCAGCCCCTTTACCGCATCCCCGCCCCCTGGCTGTACCTGACACTCTTCGTCCAGGCCCTTTCGGCGGTTGCCCTGCTCGTCGGCGTTTTGCAGACCGGTGTCTGGGAATTTATCGGCTTGAGTCAGTTGGGTCAGGCCGAAAATTCCGAAAAAACCCAACTGACCACCGGCGGCCTGTACCGTTATGTCCGTCATCCGCTTTACACTGCCGGGCTGGTCTTTCTCTGGCTGACCCCCGAGATGACGGTTAACCGCCTGGCGCTGTGGGCTGTCATGAGCCTCTATCTGGTCATCGGCGCATATTTTGAAGAGCGTAAACTCTTGCGTGAATTCGGCCAGCAATATGCCGACTACAAAACCAGGACGCCCATGCTGATTCCGCGCCTGTATTAGACTTTATTGGTAATAGTGTCAGGCATGTCATTGCGAGCCGTCCCGAGCGGAGCGTTCTCCAGCGAAGTCGAAGGACAGCGAAGCAATCTCCCGTTTATTAGAAACTGAATACTGAGAACTGACTATGGAAAACACAACCCGCCGCTTTGTGCGGCACAACCCGCAAAAAAAACAGAACGAAACCGGCATGATATTGGCCCAGATGGGCGCAGCCCTGATGGGCGGTATCTTGCTATTTACCTCCATCCTGTTCATCTTTTCACTGGGATACCGCATCCTGTATGCCGGGCGCATTTTCCCGGGCGTCTCTGTCGCGGGGGTAAACGTCTCCGGGCTGAATACGACGGATGCTGCCATCCAACTCAGCACCCAATTGACTTATCCCTACAGCGGGCGGGTCATCTTCCGTGATGGCGAATCGATCTGGCAGAGCACCCCGGCCCAACTGGGCCTGGTCTTTGACCCGCAAGCCAGCGCAAATGCTGCCTTTAAGTTTGGACGGAACGCGAATCCCTTCACCAGCGTTAGCAACCAAATCAACAGCCTGCGGGTTGGCGTCGAACTGGCTCCGCAAAGCCTGTTCGACCAGCGGCTGGCCCACGCCTACCTGCAAAACATTGGCGCACAGATCAACCGCCCCATGCAGGAAGCCCAACTCGAGATCAACGGCACAGAAGTGGTCGCTGCCCAGGGCCAAATCGGACGCATGCTCGATGTAGACGCTTCGCTGGCCCAACTCAGCACCCAACTGGCCGCTTTCCGCGATGGCGAAGTTCCCCTGGTAATCGTCGAGCAGGCTCCAGATGTGCTCAACATTGAAGAACAGGCCATCCAGGCCCGGCAACTGCTCTCCGCGCCCTTCACGATCAACCTGCCAGATGCCGTCTCAGGCGATCCCGGTCCGTGGCAAATCAATCCCGAAGACCTGGGCCCCATGCTCCAGGTGCGCAAAATCCAACCCGAAAGCGGCGCAGCCTCCTACCAGTTGGAACTCGACCGCAACAAACTGCACCCCGTCCTCGAACAAATTGCTCGCCAGGTTAACCGCCGGGAACAAAACGCGCGCTTCATCTTCAACGACGAGACCCGCCTGCTGGAAGCCATCCAGCCATCCAGTACCGGGCGCGAAGTGGACCTGGCCACATCCATAGAAAGCATCGAACAATCTGTGGCGCGCGGTGAACCAAACGCCAGCCTGCAAATCAATATCAAACAGCCGCTGGTCAGCGATACTGCCAACGGAGCCGATCTGGGAATCACCGAAAACGTTGTTACTTACACATCCTACTTCCGCGGGTCAAGCTCCTCGCGAATGCAAAATATCCAAACCGCTGCCGCCCAGTTTCATGGCGTGCTGGTTGCCCCCGGCGAAACCTTCTCGATGGGCACCACCCTGGGCGATATCAGTCTCGACAGCGGCTACGCCGAAGCCCTGATCATCTTCGGCGGGCGCACCATTCAGGGTGTTGGCGGCGGCGTCTGCCAGGTCAGCACCACCCTCTTCCGCGCCGCGTTCTTCGGCGGCTACCCCATCCCCATGCGCCACGCCCATGCCTACCGCGTTTCATACTACGAGCAATCGGCCAGCGGCATCGACCCGCGCCTGGCCGGCCTAGATGCCACCGTCTACTTCCCACTGGTCGATTTCCAATTCACCAACGATACCCCCTATTGGCTCTTGATGGAAACCTATTTCTCGGCCCAAAGCCAGACCCTGACCTGGAAGTTCTACTCGACCAAAGACGGACGCAGCGTCGAATGGCAAACCACCGGTCCGCAAAATGTCGTCCCGGCCCCGCCCGCCAGCCTGCAACTCAACCCGGCCATCGGCGATAAAGACTTCAAACAAATCGATTGGGCTGCCGAGGGCGCCGATATCACCGTCAACCGCACCGTGTTGATGGGTGATAAAATCCACTTTGTCGATAAATTCATCACTTACTACCAACCCTGGCAGGCAGTCTGCGAATACGGTCCAGGTGTAGACGAACCCGAAAAAGAAGCCAAGAAGCGAAACCTGTGCTGGAATGGCCGCTAAGCATGGTAGAATATCCGATTTGCAAGAACCAACCTGAAGGAGAATCGCATGGTCAACCCTGAACTGCTCGAAATCCTGCGCTGCCCGGCCTGCGTCCGCGAACGAGATGGCCTACTGACCCTGACCCACGAAACCTGGCTGATTTGCCAGGACTGTGGGCGAAAATACCCCATTGTGGACGACATTCCCGTCATGCTCATCGACGAAGACGACAAATGGCTTTCAACGGCTGCTGAAGCCCTGCCCGTCCCGCCGCCCGCCCGTTAAGCTCGATGAACATCCAGGCCTTGCTCTCCGAACTGCTTTCCGGGGACGATGAGCGCGCCGAAAAAGCCGCGCTCACCCTGGCGCAAAACCAGCAAGCTGCCTTACCCGAACTTTACAAACTGCTTGAATCGCCCAACCCGGAACAACGCTGGTGGGCCATAAGAACACTTGCGGAATGTGAACCAGCGCATCAAATTACCCGCAGCCTGCTCGCCGCGCTGGAGGATAATTCTAGCGACGTGCGTCAGGCTGCCGCACTGGCCCTCTGTCACCGGCCTGACCCGCAAGCCACCCCTGCCCTGATCCGGGCCTTGAGCGACCCCGACCCGATGGTTGCCAGCCTGGCCGGAAACGCCCTGACCCTGCTCAATGCAGACGCCATCCCGGCGCTGACAGCGGCGCTCGAAACAGAACAAAATCCCGTCGCCCGGCGCGAAATCGTACGCTCCCTGGCCAAAACCGGCGACCCGCGCGTAATCCCGGCCCTGATGAAGGCCCTCGAAAGCGACTCAGCCCTGTTGCAATACTGGGCCGAACACGGTCTTGAAAAACTCGGCCTGGGTATGGTTTACATCAAACCGTCGTAACCTTTTGGAGAACCGGCAAATATCTTTTGCCAGACAAAAAAAATGAACAAAATACTATCCATCCTGAAAAATCCCCGCCACATCATTTTAGGTGTTGTGGCCCTGTTGTTATTTTTTGGCACGCTCTTTGGTGTGCGCGCTTTTGTGCGCACCTTGGAAGTCATTAACCCGGGTGGCGTTTCCATTGTCGAAAATTCGACCCCGCTGCCTGACGCCCCCGACCTGCCCACCCCAGGCCCGGTCGTCCCACCGGTTGACCTGCCCCCGGCCTGGGACGGCGCCAGCCGCATCAACATCATCATGCTCGGTGTAGATCATCGCAGAGATGAAGCCACCAGTGCAGGCGATGCCCGCGCTGACAGCGTAATTGTAGTTACCATCGACCCGCAAACAAAAACGGCAGGCGTACTCTCCATCCCCCGCGATATGTGGGTCAATGTCCCTGGATTTGGTTACGGAAGAATCAATACCGCATATGCCCTAGGCGAAGGATCATCGCTGCCCGGCGGCGGTCCGGGTATGACCTCCCGCACGGTCGAACAGTTTTTGGGTGTGCCGATCCACTATTATGCCGAGGTTGATTTCATGACCTTTGTTCACCTGATCAACAACCTGGGCGGCATAGATGTCGAGGTTCACCAAAAAGTAACCATTGATCCACTTGGTCCGGGTGAAGACAAGCGTGTCATTCCACAGGGTTTGAAACGCATGGACGGCATGATCGCTCTGGCCTATGCCCGCGCGCGCAAAACGGAAGGCGGCGATGTAGATCGCGCCAAACGCCAACAGGCCGTAATGCTTGCCATCCGTAATAAAGCCCTCGACCCGGCTAATTTCCCATCACTACTCGCCCGGGCGCCCCAAATCTATCAGGATTTGCAGAGCGGCATCAGTACAAATATGTCTTTCGATGACGCCGTTGAATTGGCCGTCCTGCTGCAACAAATCAATCCTGACGACATCAAGCGCGGTGTGATCGACTATTCGATGGTACTACTTGACACCACAGCCGATGGCGCGAGTATTTTCAAACCCATCCCTGACAAAATCCGTGAACTGCGCGATGAAATTTTCACCGCTGATGGCGCAGCCAGCCCGATCGCCAAAGGCACCGACCTGGCTGACCTGATGCGCCAGGAAAATGCCCGCATCTTGGTTCGCAACGGAACCTATAGCGAGGGTCTGAGCTTGCGCAGCGCAGACTATTTCAAAACCTTTGGCGCCAATGTTGTCGGCGCAGATAACGCCAGCGAAGTTACAACCGTTACTCGTATCATTGATCATAGCGGCAGCCCGTATGCCCTGCAATATTTCAGGGACCTGTTCAAGCTCAGCAGCAGCAGTCAGGTTATTCTGAGCTATGACCCCAACGCCACGGTGGATGTGGAAATCATCCTGGGCGATGACTGGTCATTGAATAACCCCATGCCGTAGTAAATCCAATTTACCATCCAGGCAGAGCAGAACAAATCGTATAAAAAACGCCGCACCCGGCCCGGCCAGGTGCGGCGTTTCGATTGCATCACAATCCAGCTTACGGCTGGCGAAACTCGAGACGAATACCACCAGGATAGTTTTCTGATTCTCCGGTACAGGTCGATGCTTGCAGGCCTGAAATCCGGGTAATCCCATTGCTTAAACTCAGTGCATATTCCACGCCAGGATTCATCTCAAAATCAGCATAACCAAAACCCAGTTCCGGTTTCAATCCAGTAAAAAACGATTCGTCACCGCCCAACCAGGTGATGACAATCTCAATCCCGGAAGCTGGTTTTCCAGAAGCATCTTCGAGAATAACTTCTAAAAGCGCCGGGCGTTCGGAATCGCAAAAGGTGGATTGTTCGATAAGTTGAAACGGCAGGCCAGGCGTCGCGGTAGGGGTAAGGGATGGTTTGGCCGTAACCGTGGCGATCGGCGTCGGGGAACGCTGCGGGGTCCGGGTAACCGTAGCCGTGCGCGCACCCGGACGCAAGGTCAGCGTCTGTGTGGCTGTCGGTGGAAGCGTAGGGGTATCTGTCGGCCCGAGAATCGGCTCAAAGGGCGACGTCGCATCCGTTGGCAGCAAGGTCGCAACAGGCTGATCCCCGAGTGCCAAAGTGGCAACAGTCGCCGCAGGGTCAACGAGTGAAACCTGTGTAACGCTTTCCTGCGGCAAGGTTTGCGGATTTTGCAATACTTCAGCCAGGTCAGCCAGGACGCGGGCAGCGCTGACGGGAGCATCCGCAGCCAGGTAACGCTGCGCCTGTTCGCCAAGCGCCACTGCCGGATCAGGGTCGCCAAGCAACGAAAGTCGGGCAAGGGTGCGGTCAAGATTGCCATGTACCTTGTACGAAGCAGCAATCAAATAGCGGTATTCATCCTTGAAATCCGCACGCAGGCTATCTGGCGAAGTATCGGTATATTCGAGCGGGGAAACCAGCCAAGCAAAGACAATGCCCAATGCAAGTCCCAGCAGCACTCCCGTCAGCAGGTACCAATATCCCCGTCTTTCGCTCATGGCACAATTCCACTGGTGTCATAAATTTGCAAAGCAACCGTCAGATTTTGGAGCAATAGAATGTCCTGTGAAGCATACTGGTTCGCCTGGCCAAATTGCAGAGCCTCAGCCACAATTTCATGAGGCGACAGGGCACTTCCCAAGAGGGATAGCCTGCGCGCAGCCAGGGCAGAGTCCTGTTCGGCCTGGTAAATTTCTGCCACCATCAAGGCATAGTCCGCGCGGTAATCGGCGCGCAGGGAATCAGGCGACGTATCGACATATTCGACCGGACTGATAACCCAGCCATACAACAGCCCAAACACAAAGCCAGCCAGGATCGAGAAAAAGAAAAACACCCATCGTTGTGGAGACATGCGATGTATTTTGCCATAGAGCAAGGGGAGATGCAAGCCCAAAAAAGAAACCGGACAGCAGAAACTAATCTGCTGCCCGGCATCCATCATTAACAATCTTTGCTTTTACTGAATCGGCAATTCTGGATCTGTCGGAACATACTCCATCCAAATATCAAAAGTTTGGATGTCTGCGCCAGCGCGAACTTCTTCAAGCCAGGCAGTAAAGGTTTTTTCTTTCAGTTCCTGGAAGCGTTGTTCATCAATCGGACGTGGTTCACGTCCAAGAACGCGGATGATGTGCCAGCCAAATTCGGTCTGAACCGGGGCGCTGATTTCGGCCTGTTGGAGAGCAAACACTGCATCTTTGAATTCAGGAACAAAGCTGACATCGCTGTTAAACCAGCCCAGATCGCCGCCGTTTTGGGCGTTCGATGTATCCGTGGAGTATTGGGCTGCCAGTTGGCTCCAGTCTTCGCCATCGGCAAAGCGAACCAGAATTTCTTTGGCTAATTCTTCTGAATCCACCAAAATGTGCTGTGCCCAGATTTGCGCCTCGAAAGGTTCAACATCTTTCGTGACCGCCTCAACCAATTTTTCACGCAAGTAAAGCGTTTCGAAGAAATAGCGATAGTCTTCAGCACTCAATTTGGTGTTTTCTTGCAGGTTGGTGAGGGTTTCACCATAACTGGTCTGGAAGCCTTCGAGGGTATAAGGCGTAGCAGACGGAAGCGGAGTCGGTTCCGGGCCTTCGGTTGGAGCGGCTGTCGCAGTCGGGATGCTGGTTGGGGTGCTGGTCAGGTCGGGTGTAACCGTGATGGTTGCGGTGGCAGGTCCCGGTGTAGGTGTGACGGTGACCAAAGCCAATTGAGTCGGGTTAAGCGCCGGCATCGTAAAAGGTGTGGTGCTCGGAGCAGGCGTCGGGGTACCGTTCGCATAAAAGCCGAACTGTTGCTGAATGAAACGGTCGACCTCTTCTGTATTCGACTCGATGCCCAGTTTCTTTGCCTCCTGGCGGATCAGTCGCTCGTCTATCAAGGCATTCAAGACTTCTTCGCCAACCACTTGGGGCTGCTGAAGTTGCGTATAAATCTGCTGCAGGAAACCGCCAAAATTAGGTTCGGTGAATGGATCCTCTGCGCCAAACATCTGGGCAAACTGATAGTACTGGGTGAAATTGTTGATAAGTTGGATGCGCTGGAGCCTGACACGTCCCTCAAACTCGCGCAACCCGATCTTGTCGCCATTAACACTGGCAACCGACCGATATTGGAGGAAAACGGTGGTGCTCAAAATACCGTAAGCAACAAGGCCGACAACCACGACAATAATAGCAATTGCCACATATTGAATTGCAAGGCTTTGGCGGCGCACAACTTCGGCATGGGCAACATGTCTTTTGTTGAAAACATTCTGATTTTTGGGCATAATATTTACACAATTTCGGGGCATGGGCTTGGTTCCCATGCCCCGCTTTTCTTGTTAGTCATCCCGGCCCTGGTAAATAAAGGGCAGGAGTGCAATTTGCCGGGCGCGCTTGATGGAAGACGCGATTTCACGCTGGTGTTTGGCGCAATTTCCGGTTTGGCGGCGAGGGCGGATTTTGCCATCCTCGACAATGAAGCGCCGCAACATATCGGCGTTTTTATAGTCAATTACAATATTCTTGTCGGCGCAGAACTGGCAGATTTTAGGCCGCGAAAAATAGCGGCGTTCTCCACCTTGGCCGGATTCGTTGTCACGCATGTCATTCATGGACGTTTAACTCCGTGTCCGAAAAAATTAGAAGGGAAATTCGTCTTCGCCTGTTGAGGAGTCTTCAGGGGCTTCTTGTTCATTAGCCTGCTGGCTGGAATCCCGGCGTTCGCCGAGCATCATCATTTCGTTGGCAACCACTTCAACACTGCTGTGTTTGTTGCCTTCTTTGTCATCCCAGCGGCGGGTTTGAAGGCGGCCTTCAATGTAGACCTGTTGACCTTTGGTGAGATATTGTTTGCAAATCTCGGCCAAATTTCCCCAAGCAACCACATTGAACCATTCGGTCTCGGTATGACGCTCGCCATCCACAGTGTTCCATGAACGGCTGGTAGCAACGGTAAACGTAGTTACCGGACGGCCCGAAGGGGTGTAGCGCATTTCAGGATCACGCCCCAGATGGCCGATAATCATGACTTTATTCAAACCACGGCTCATATTTTCTCCTCGTAAGACGCAGATCAATCAAAGTAAAACTACGCAACCAGGGTAATCATGGCACGCATGATGGACTCTTGGAAACGCATATTGCGCTCCAGTTCTGCGGTAGCGGCGGGGGGCATACTGAAGTTGAACAGAACATATTGCCCTTCGCGCTGTTTGCGGATCTGGTAAGCCATACGACGACGGCCCCAAACATCGGTCTTTTCGATCTCGCCGCCGGATTCGCCAATCCAACCACTCACCTTCTCGACAACACCTTTAAACGCTGTCTCGTCCAGATCAGGGTGGATAATACAAACCAACTCATATTTATGCATAGCAGGGAACCTCCTTTCCTCGGGATTGCTCCCGGTCAACACCGTGGGTGAGCCGGGGGCGGAAAGCACCCGCCAGAACGGCGGGTGAATTAATGTAAAGATTTTAGCACAGGATGAAGATTTTGGACAGTGCCGATTCGGCGGTCTACGGACAGCCCAGCATTTCACGCGCTGAAGCGACCATTTCATCCCGCTCGGGGCCGGGGGTTGTTTCGCGCTCGATGCGCGTCCACAACGCGCACAGGGGTGGGCGTAAATAATCTTTCGAAACACGATAGGTTTCACGCGTCAGGTTGAGGGCTTTTTCATTCCGACCGAGGTGCGCAAGGCTTTCGATAAAGACAAAATTTTCGGCAGGGTCATTCGGATGGTCACCCAGGGCCAGCGCTTGCTGGTAAAACTCGGCCACGGCAGGCCAATCCGCTTGCTGGCGGGCCAGTTCGGCCTGAGAAAAGTAATAGCACCAGTTACGGGGGATCTCAGGAGCATAGAAATCAGGCAACTGCACCGGATTATCTTTCAGAATCGCGGCGGGATTGCTCAAAAAAGCGGCATCGCGCAAATCAGGTGGGAGAAGCCGATTAAGCGGGTCAATCTCCGGGTCGAGCACACGGAAACAGCCGGGAGGCGCAAAGTTGACCACCACCATCTGCGAGGTGTTGCCGCGAAAAACTGTGGCGAGGTAATTCTGCTCGAAAGCCATCCCCGGCTGGAGGTTGGGACCGAGGGCGCGGCCTTCCTGGGTGCGAACGGAGGCAAAATAGAGGATGGTGTCCATCCTGCCGGGCGGCGAGTAGATCCAATTCAGCGGGCCAGACAGCGAGTTGTCGCTGAAAACCGTCAGCGGCAGATCGTTGGAAAGGATCGTCGTGCCCGGTTGCAGGGCCGGGATGCGCCAGGACATTTGCCAGAAGAAGGCGCGCTGGGTGCTCCAGTCGCGGCGATAAATGGCATTGGTCTGGAATTGTTCCCCAACCGAGAAGCCAATCAGCAAAGCGAGCAGGGTGAGTTGCAGGCGCGGGTAACGGGATAAAAACCCCAGCAGGGCAGCCAGGATCAGGCTGGAACCCAGCATGAAGGACAGGGTAAACCTATCGGCGGAGAAATGGAGTTGGGGCAGGGTACGTTCGCCGACCAGCCAGAACGCACCGCCGCCGAGCAGCCAGGCAAAGAGGCCCAAAAGCAGAGTAATTCGTGAATCGTAATTCGTAATACGTAATTCGTGAGGAGAACGGAAGTACAGGCCGGTCAGGAGGGTGGCGGCAAAGGCCAGGACAAAAGCCGCGATGGTGGTGAACAGGCCAAGGGTCGTCGCGTTTACCGGCTCAAAGGGCAGCAGCCAGGCTGCGGGGACGGTCGTCCAAAAGGCCTGGAGCATGTTCCAGAGTAGTTTCCCGATCCCAAAAAAGAAATTGGCTTTCAGGTCTTCGAGGGTCTGGTAGGTGTAACTGGCGTTCTGGTTGCTGAAGAAAAAGGCGCGCCAGAAGGTGACCGCGAGCAAAGCGAATAAATAGGGCAGGTAACTGAGAACTGCGCGGCGGATTTTGGCTTTGAAAGCATCGTCGAGAATGGCAAAGATGAGGAGGAAGCGGAAGAATTCAAGGAAATAGAAGTATTCCATGGTCAGCAGGTTGACCACGGAAAGCAGCAGCGCGGGGATGTGCCAGCGCCAGTCGCGTTTCTGGATGGCGACAATGCTCAAAAATAGCGAAAGCAAAAAAGCGTTGAAAACAATGTAAAAATGGGTGTACATCAGGGCAATATAGTTTTGCCCCAGGCCCGGGTAGATCAGGAAAAGTGCGCTGGCCCAGAGCGGCAGGCGCGATTGGGGGGTGATGCGGCGCAGGAGCGCCCAGACCAGGACAGCCGTCAGCCAGCGCAGGAGAACCATCAGGAGTTGCCAGGCCCAGGGGTGCGGCCCAACCAGCGGCAGCATGAACTGGTAGATCAGCCCCCAGAATGGGCGACTGGTCGAGAAGGTCTGGGTCAGGGCGTCGGGGCCGAGGCGGTAGTAGATCCACGTCCAGGGGGCTTCGTCCCAGTAGAAGCCGCGCTCCCAGAAGAAGGGCGCGTAGGCGAGAATGGCGAGGGCGAGGAGGAAGGATGATGGATGATGGATGATGGATGAAAGTCGGGTACGGAGAGACATTTCTGTTTACCTGTTGTCGGTTAGCCGGTTTAAGATTTCGTTGGAATTTTACGGAGACTGATATTCAGAGATGCTGTTGGTTTGCAAATCCAGCAGATATTTTTTGCCCCCAGATTTAAGCGTGTCACCCGAAGATACTGTATAGAGGCCTTCAAGCAGGATAAGATTCGGGGTTTGCCATTCTACTGGAAAGAGATACCGTTCATCTTTTTCGAGAATGGTTCGAACGCTCATATCATCTACGTTCAGCAAAAACAAGGAGAATCCCTTTGGCTTCTCAACCGCTTCATCCACGGGACTACTGATAAAGATAATCTGTTTGCTATCTTGCGACCACAAAAATCGCCCGAAAACAACGTATTCTGCCGGGAGCCTAAAGATTTGTTCTTTTCCCGTTTGAAATTCGTGGATAACAACGTCTTGAGCGCGACGATAAGCAATATATCTGTCATTGGGGGAAAACGAAAATGCAGAACCCATTTTTGTATCCACCCAGGTTCCATTGTTTAAGTTGATGCGAATCAGTTGGATGTAGTCACGCCAATACCAAAAAGGCCCTCCACCTCCAGGTGTTCGTGGAGAAACATATAGATAATTGCCATCATGAGACCAATGCTCAATTTCAACTGAACATTCGCAAGCAAAGTTGTTCCCGGTAATATCTTGATAAGTAACATTCCATTGTTGATTATTTTCTGTGCCAACAATACTCAAGCCGCCTGAACCTTTTGATGTAAAGAAAGTCGCCCACTTTTTGTCCGGTGATAGTGCAAAGAGTTCACTGGAAACAAGACATGCAGAATAGACAACACACGCTCTTGAATAATATTCTCCCAGCTCTGGCTTTTCGGTGACAATGGCCTCCATCGTCGCAACGATTTCCATTGTTGCCGGTGGGATTGTAGGCGTTGGTTCGTGGGTAGATGAAACTTGAGTTACCGATGTTGGCAGTGGGGTTTTCGTCAATACGGGAGTAAGGGTTTCTGTGGGGATGTTCGAGATGGTCGGGATAGCCGTCGCCATCGGGGTTGAGTCCGCGCCACAAGCAACAGTGAGAAAACAAAAGAGAATTACAACAAATCTAACCCAAGGATTCATATCTGGTATTCCATACGATGGCGATTGTAACTGCCTTCACTGAAGGTTTGGGTAATTGTAAAGCCAAACCTGGTATAGAGGGCGAGCGCAGCGGGGTTGTCGGTTTCGACGCTGAGGACGACGGATGTGTATCCGGCGGTGCGGGCGGATTCGACGAAGGCCAAGAGGATGCTTTTGCCGAGGCCCTGTCCGCGGGCTTCGGGAGCGACCCCAATGTAGGTCAGCTCGATCTGGCCGGGTTTCAGGCTGTTGGCTTTGGATGCAGTCAAAACGGATTGCGCCAGTTGAAGCAATACGCGGGGATTCGAAAAGGCCAGCTTGAGCATCTGGACGGCAAACCAGCTTAGCGGCCGGCGCAGTTGCGCGTTGAGGGCGGCCGGATCGGGGGAGCCAAGGGCGTAGCCAAGAGTAACGCGTGAAACGTGAGATGTAGACAATGGTTCAGGGTGATCATCAAGTGCACAAATCGCAATAACCGTCGGGTCTTTTTGGGCGATCTGGTAATAGCGTAGCACAAAATTATCGCCCAGGTCCGAGAGCAGGGTTGGCATGGTGGCCTTATGCAGGGCGGCCAGGGCAGGCAGAAGGGAGGCGGGGAGTTGGGATAGGGGCAGGAGCATTGAAGGCCAAAGAGGAAAGAAGAAAGAAATAGCGGATGGAAAGTAGAAAGTAGAGGCTCAGGCCAGGCCTTTGATCAAAAACGGTCCAAGCGGGCGGATGATGAAGGCGGGCAGGCGTTTCCAGAGCCAGATGGCAAACTGGAATTTGGGGTTTTTCTGGTTCAGGGCGGGAATTTCCGTGCCGGGTTTGAGGGTGTACCAGTAGGCCAGCGGCTGGACGCGCGGTTTCCACTTGAGCTTGAAGGTTTCGTTGCCGGAACCGATCAGGCTGCGGCCAAGATCAAAAACTTGATATCCACGCCCGGCATAACGGCTGATGACCTGCCAGTAGAGAAATTCTCCGGCATAATCGGCGCGGTGGGCGCGCAAGATGTTGAGGTGCAGGTTGGTGGCAAAGCTACCATGCAGGATGAAGACTCCCGCCCCGGCCAGTTTGCCATCCGGGGCGTAGAGCACGGCGAATTCGAGCGAGTCGCCGTGCAGCTCGGCCATGGTTTTCAGGTAGGTTTTGGCATGATAGGGCGAACCCAGTTCGTGCATGGAACGCGCCAGCGCTTCATAAGCATCGTCGAGCAGGTCAAGGCGGCCAAACTTGACAGTGAATCCTTTTTTGAGCGATTTGCGGACATGGTTGCGGTGGTCGGATGAGAAGGTGTGTAAAAGTGTTTCGGTGTCAGGTGTCAGGTCAACCAGGTAGGTGTGATAGACGGGATGCTGGCTCCAGCCCGAGGGCGGAATCGGGTCATCGGCGGCAAAACGCAGGTTAACGTATTCCACGCCCAGTTCGGCGGCCAGCTTGCGGGCAGCCTCGAGCAGCAGATCGCGGGCTTCATCGTCCGCGCAGGCAAAGCCGCCGTAGGAGCCGAAGGGCGCCGTGGTCAGATAGTTGCCAAAGATGGGGTGTTTGACCTGCGTCAGGGCCAGAAGGCCGGTGACCGTCCCTTCGTTCTCGGTTTCGAAGCGGTAGATCGGATAGCGATAAATCGCGCGCACCAGCTCTGACCACGAGTCCAGCGCGGTGAACGTAGCAGGGCCGGTCAGCGATGCCGGCCAGTTGGAGGGTTCGTCGGGGGAGAGTTGGCGCAGGAGAGGCATGGGGAAGACAGAAGGGTGAATAATGGATACAGAATCAGGATGCAGGTGTTGAGGATGCTGCGTTTTGCATTCTGATTTCTTCGATGTAAGTTAAAAGCGGGGAAACGGGGAAATACTTGAGCAAGGTTTTCAGGAAGTTGGATTTTCTCAACGTAAAAGGAAAAAGCAAAGGGTGCGAAGCCACGTCGCGCCCCATCCGGCGCAGGAAAGACTCAGGGCGGACGAGTTCGTACGGGTGCATGATAATGACCGGGCTGAGTCCGGCGCGGATTTCCCGCTCTAAAATTTTCAAGATCAGTTTGGGCATTAATCCGATCATAAAACTGGAGCCGTACGGCACTTCGCCGCCCGCCAGCAGCCTGGGCGAAAAATTACGCGGGGCAGTTAACTCGGCAGGTCGATTGAAAAGCGAAAGCGTGCTGACTGGCAATTCGAGCATGCCGCTTTTTTCGATCAACTGCCCGCTGGGGGCATAGATGGATGAACTGTAGCTGAAACCGGCATCCCTGAGCAAGGGATAGGCGGCTTCGCTGATCCCGACCATCGGGGCGCGATAGCCCTGAACGTGATATTGCGCGCGCCAGGCCGCAGAGGCGGCCAGGTCTTTGGCAAGCTCAAGCTCGTCGACCAGTGGGCGGTGAAACTGGCAGTGCAGGCCAAGTTCGTGACCGGCAGCGGCGATTTTTTGCGGGATTTCGGGGTACCACCCGCCAATTTCACCGACCAGATAGAAGCTGGCTTTGGCTTCGCCCAACATCTCGAGGATGGGGTCGAGGGCGCGCAGGGTAAAGCCGCCATCCAGGTCGCGGCGCTGCTGCGGATCGACAAGAGAATCATAGCGGCGGGTCAGGGCGAACCAGGGTTCGTAATCGATGCTGAGCAGAACACGCGGGGAGATCATGGCGGCTGAATTATACCCGTCCCGGCCATTTTTATATCGCTTCATAAACGTTGACTAAATTTTTATAAAAGTGGTCTTGACAAGTACTAAAGGCCGGTGCTAAACTACGCCAACTTAACCTATGAATACAACTCTCCGCTCCTACTTTTTTTGGTTTTATTTTTACGGCTCCCCCAAACGGACTGCCGTTAGCGGTGCTTAACCGGGCGAAGTGAGAAAACGAACCCCAAAGCGCGAGGCGACACGGCCTCGCGCTTTTTTGTTAGCCCCAGACCTGACAGGTTTTAGCAGGCGGCTCCCCACCAAAGCGATTTGCTAATCAGGTGCAGCCTGAAAAGAAAGCGCTTGCGGAAACCTGTCAGGTCTCCCAAAAAGGAGATTTGGATATGCCTGTTCGTGGAATTCGTGGCGCAATCAGTATTGAAGAAGACCAGCCGGATTTGATCCTGGAGGCGACCAAGGAACTACTGGAAGCCATCCTGCAAGCCAACCCCAGCCTGGTGCCGGATGATATCGCCAGCATCACCTTTACCCTGACCCCCGACCTGTGTTCCGTCCACCCGGCGCGAGCGGCCCGCGAAATGGGCTGGGGGCAAGTGCCGTTGTTGTGCGGACTGGAAATCGCCGTACCCAACAGCCTGCCCAAAGCATTGAGGGTGCTGATGCACTGGAATACGGACTTGCCGCAGGGCGAGATCCGGCACATGTATTTGAGAAAAGCAATCATCTTAAGACCAGATCTGGTCAAAGAAAATTAACCGAAAAGCCAAAGGAGAAGTACCCTATGATGATTATTATGAAAACCGAAGCATCAGAAGTGGAAGTGGCCGGAGCAATCACCATGGTCGAAGAACACGGACTGCGCGCCCACATCGTCCACGGGGCTGAGCGCAATGTGATCGGCGTGGTTGGCGACATCCGCCGCATCGACCGTGAAGTGGTGGCCCTGCTGCCCGGCGTGGACCATGTCATGTCGATTTCGCGCCCGTACAAGCTGGCCTCGCGCGAATTCCAGAAAGAGAATACTGTTTTCAATATTAATGGCGTCAAAGTTGGCAGCGACGAGATTTTGATCATTGCCGGGCCGTGTTCGGTCGAAAGCCGCACACAAATGCTCGAAATCGCGCAGGCTGTCCGCGAAGCCGGGGCGCATGCCCTGCGCGGCGGCGCCTTCAAACCGCGCAGTTCACCATATGCCTTTCAGGGCATGGGCGAAGCCGGGCTGGAACTGCTGGCCGAAGCCCGCGAATTGACCGGAATGCCGATCGTGACCGAGGTGATGGCTCCCGACCAGGTGGATCTGGTGGCGAAATTTGCAGATGTGCTTCAGATCGGGGCGCGCAACATGCAAAACTTCAATCTACTGCATGCGGTCGGCAAGACCGAGCGCGCCGTGCTGCTCAAACGCGGCATGGCCGCCACCGTTGAAGATCTGCTGATGGCCGCCGAATACGTTATCTCCAATGGCAACCGGCGGATCATGCTCTGTGAGCGCGGAATCCGCACTTTCGAGACATCCACGCGCAATACGACCGATATCAACGCTGTGCCGGTGCTAAAGGCGCAGACTCACCTGCCAGTTTTCCTTGATCCATCCCACTCGACCGGTAAAACCGAATACGTGACCGCCATCGCCCGCGCCGCCATCGCAGCCGGGGCAGACGGGCTGATCGTCGAAGTCCACCCCCACCCTGAGCAGGCCGTTTCGGACGGGGCCCAATCTTACAAACCTGAGCAATTCGCCGATATGGTCAAACAAGTCCGCGCGATTGCCGAAGTCATGGGACGCAAAGTCCCGCAGCACGAGGTGACATTATGATGATCATCATGCGCACCAGCGCAAGCCAGGAACAAATTTCACATGCCATTGCTTATGTCGAGCAGAATGGGCTGAACGTTCACCTTTCCAGGGGCACCGAGCGCACCATCATCGGCATCGTTGGCGATATTCGCCGGATCTCCAAAGAAACCATCGAGCTGATGGACGGCGTCGACAACGTCATGCGCATCTCGAAACCGTACAAGATCACCTCGCGCGAGTTCCAGGCTGAAAACAGCATTATCAACGTCAACGGCGTCAAAGTTGGCAGCGACGAGATCCTGATCATCGCCGGGCCGTGCTCGGTCGAGAGCCGCGAGCAGCTGCTCGAAAGCGCGCTCGCCATCAAAGAAGCCGGCGGGCACGCCCTGCGCGGCGGAGCCTTCAAGCCGCGCACCTCGCCTTACGCCTTCCAGGGTATGGGTGAAGCCGGGCTGGAACTGCTGGCCGAAGTGCGCGAGATCACCGGCCTGCCGATCGTGACCGAGGTTATGGCCACCGAGCAGGTTGAAGTGGTTGCCAAATACGCCGACGTGCTCCAGATCGGGGCGCGCAACATGCAAAATTTCAACCTGCTGCACGCGGTCGGCAAAACGGACCGGGTGATTCTGCTCAAACGCGGCATGTCGGCCACCGCCGAAGAATTGCTGATGGCTGCCGAATACGTGCTGTCGAACGGCAACCGGCGCGTCATACTCTGCGAGCGCGGAATCCGCACCTTTGAAACGGCCACCCGCAACACGACCGACATCAACGCCATCCCCGTCCTGCAAGCCCAGACTCACCTGCCGGTCATTCTCGATCCGAGCCATTCAACCGGCAAATGGGAATATGTCTTGCCGATCGCGCGCGCCGCCATCGCCGCCGGGGCCGATGGGCTGATCGTTGAAGTTCACCCGCACCCCGAAGAAGCCGTTTCGGATGGCGCGCAATCGCTCAAGCCCGAAAAGTTCGCCCAAATGGTGCGCCAGATCCGCGCCGTGGCCGAAGCGGTGGACAGACGGGTTGTGTAAGCATCAGGAAAAAAAACATGAAAACAACAGAGTTGCGCCTTTGGGAAACCGTTGAAAGAAAAACCATTCTCAGTCACAATAAGTTTTTAACTGTAGAGAGTCATACGGTGAAATTGCCCGATGGCAAAATTATCCCGGACTGGGCCTGGCTGATCATCCCAAGCGCGGCTATTCTGCTTGCAGTGACAGAAGACAATCAGTTCCTATGTTTTCGGCAAACAAAATATGCAGTGGCAGGCACAACCCTGGCGCCAGTTGGCGGAATGCTGGAACCAGATGAAGCACCGATTGACGCTGCCAAGCGAGAATTACTTGAAGAAATGGGTTATGAAGCACAAGATTGGGTGAACCTGGGAAGCCACATCCTCGACCCAAACCGTGGAATAGCAACCATGCACTTATTTTTGGCCTTGAATGCAAAAAAAGTAGCTGAACCCAACAGCGACGATCTGGAAGACCAGGAATTACTCCTGCTCAGTAAAAATGAAATCGAAAACGCTCTGAATGCGGGCGAATTCAAAATACTGGCCTGGTCAGCCGTAGTTGCAATGTCCCTGAATTACATCAACGCCCATCCAAATTGGAAACCCAGTTAAACCACCCATCAAGCTCGGATCGACATGCTCATTCAAACCATCACCCACCCCCTCCATGCCAGCGTACGCGTCCCCGGCTCGAAATCGCTGACCAACCGCGCCCTGCTGATCGCAGCCCTGGCCGACGGCACCACCCGCCTCGAAAACGCGCTCTTCAGCGACGATTCACGCTATTTCGCCGCCGCGCTCCAGACTTTGGGGTTTGGCATCCGACTCGACGAAGCCAGCCAGACGATGACCGTCAGCGGCTTGGGCGGGCGCATCCCGGCTAGCCACGCCGAACTGTTCATCGGCAACGCCGGGACGGCGGCGCGCTTCTTGAGCGCCTTCCTGACCCTCGGCAGCGGTCAATACACGCTAGACGGCGAACCGCGCATGCGCGAACGCCCGATCGGTGACCTGGTCGAAACGCTGGAAGCGCTGGGGGCGGTCATCCAACCGTTGAATCAGCCGATCACCAATCGTAAATCCATCTGCCCGCCCATCACCATTCACGCCAGCGGCCTGCCGGGCGGGCAAGCCAGCATAGCCGGGGATATTTCCAGCCAGTTCCTTTCGGCGCTGTTGATGGTTGCACCCTATGCCAAAAATCCCGTTGAGCTGACCCTTTCGACCGAGCTCAACTCCAAACCGTATATCGAAATGACCCTGGCCGTCATGCAAGAATTCGGCCTGAGCGTCGAGCGTCGCGGCTACGAGCAGTTCACCGTCCGCGCCGGGCGCTACCAGCCGCGTGAGGGTTACATCGTCGAATCAGACGCCTCGGCCGCCTCCTATTTTTTCGCCGCGCCGTTGATCTGCGGCGGGAGAGTTTGCGTTGAAAACATCCGCCGCCAGTCGAAGCAGGGTGACATCGCTTTTCTGGATGTGCTCCGCCAAATGGGGGCAGAGATACGCCTTGGCTCTGATTCCGTTACCGTGACCGGCTCCGCTCCTCTGCGCGGCCTGGACGTGGACATGCGCGACATTCCCGATACGGCTCAAACGCTGGCGGCGATTGCTCCCTTTGCCAGTTCCCCCACCCGCATTCGCGGCATCGCATCGGCGCGGGTCAAAGAAACCGACCGGGTCGCAGCAACCTGCACCGAACTGACCCGCCTGGGCGTGACCGTTGAGGAACACCCGGACGGCATGACGATCCACCCGTGCCAAGATATCCGCCCGGCAAAGATCCAGACCTACAACGATCACCGCATGGCGATGGCCTTCTCGCTCATTGGCCTGCGTGCGCCAGGCATCGAGATCGAAAACCCTGGCTGTGTCTCGAAAACGTTTCCGAATTATTTTGATGTTTTGGAACAAATGAAACGTGAAAAATGAAACGTGAAGCCTATCGCCTCGGCTTAACTGGCTTCCCCCTCAGCCACAGCCTTTCGCCCAAACTGCACACTGCCGCGCTGAAAGCAGCCGGGCTGGAAGGCAGTTATTCCCTGTTCCCGGTTGACCCGGCTCGCCCAGACGAATTGGCCCATCTCCTGGGGCGCGTCCGCAGCGGAGAGATCCACGGGCTGAATGTGACCATTCCGCACAAGCAGGCGGTACTCTCACTGCTGGATGAACTCTCTGAAACGGCAAAAGCCATCGGCGCGGTCAACACGATTTACGCACAGAATGGCCGCTTGATCGGCGATAACACCGATGCGGCGGGGTTTTGGGAAGATTTGAGCCCCCACCTACCCTCCCCCAAATTCCAAAGAACGGAATTTAGGGGAGGGACAAATCTTCCCCTCCCCCATTTTCGAGTTTCGAAAATGGGGGAGGCCGGGAGGGGGTTGGTTTTAGGCTCTGGCGGGTCGGCGCGGGCTGTCGTTTTTGCACTCAAAGCCCACGGCTGGGATGTTGCGGTAGCGGCCCGGCGCATCGAGCAAGCCCAGGCCCTCGTAACGGAATTCGGCTTGCAGGCCGCCCAAAGTCTCGATTCCCAAACAACCGCTTTTGAGCTGCTAGTCAACACAACGCCGCTTGGCATGAGCCCCAACATCGAAACCTGCGCCTGGGATTGGGGTTTCCCGCTCAGAGCCTTTGTCTACGACCTGGTTTATAACCCGCCCGAAACCCTGCTGATGAAGCGCGCCCGCGCTGCCGGTTTGCAGGCATCCAACGGGCTGGGCATGCTGATTGAACAAGCCGCCCTGGCCTTTGAGCTGTGGACCGGCCACCCGGCAGACAGAACCGCCATGCGCGAGAGCATTTAGCCACAGAGATTCTTAAGAAAAATCCGCGTTCCAATGGACAATCCATGAAAACTTTCGCCACCCGCACCACCAGCATCTCTGACCACTTCTTCGCCGCTGTCGATGTGCGCATCAACGCATTGCGCGCCGATGGCAACTCAACGCCGATCATCCGTCTCGACATTGGCTCGCCCGACCTGCCGCCTGCGCCGCATATCATCGAAGCCCTGACGTGCGCCGCAGCCCGGCCTGACAGCCACGGCTACCAGCCGATCAAGGGCACGCCTGCCCTGCGCGAGGCCTGGGCCAAGCTTTACCAGCGCCTGCACAACGTGACGCTCGACCCGACCGCCCAGGTTTTGCCGCTGCTCGGCTCAAAGGAGGGCATTTTCCACCTGTCGCAGGCCTTGCTCGAGCCGGGTGATGTGGCGTTGATCCCCGAACCAGCCTACATGAGCTATGTGCGCGGCGCGCGCTTTGCCGGGGCCGAGCCGTTCATCGTGCCGTCCAGCCGCGAAACCGGATTTCTACCCGACCTGGCGGCCATCCCGGCCGATATTGTGAGTCGCGCCCGGCTGTTGTGGCTGAACTTCCCCAACAACCCGACTTCGGCGGTCGCTTCGCGCGAATTCTTTGCGTCTGCGGTCGAGTTTGCCCTGCGCCACGACATTTTACTGGTTTCGGACGCGGCCTACACCCAGGTCACCTATGATGGCTACTATGCCGCCAGCCTGCTCGAAATCCCCGGCGCGCTGGATGTGGCAATCGAATTCAATACCCTGTCCAAATCGCACAACATGGCCGGCTGGCGCACAGCGGTGGCAGTTGGCAATACGGATGTGCTCAAGACGCTCGGCACGATCGAGGCCAATGTCAATTCGGGCGGGTTCAAGCCAATCCTCGAAGCCTCGATCGCAGCCCTGAGCGGGGACCAGTCCTGGCTGGGGCCGCGCAACCAGATCTACCAGCGCCGCCGCGACCTGGTCATCGGCCGCCTGCGCGAACTCGGGCTGGAGGTCGATCTGCCGCAGGCATCGCTCTACGCCTGGTTCAAACTGCCCGGCGACTGGAAAGCCGTCGATTTCACCAACCAAGTTCTGCAAAATGCCCGCGTCAGCCTGACACCCGGAACCGTCTTCGGCACCGAAGGCTACGCCCGCCTGGCCTTCTGCTCTCCCGATGCAGAGCTGGTCGAGGCGCTTAATCGATTGAGTGATTTGGATATTTGGTAAAACGCTAAATCGATATTCGAGAATAGAAATATCAAGCACCAATCGCTAATTACCAATCTCCAATTACCCAAAAAGGAGTCCCCATGCCCCTACGTTTCCTGACCGCCGGAGAATCACACGGCCCGGCCCTGACAGCCATCCTCGATGGAATGCCCGCCGGGCTGCCGTTGACGCCCGAAATCATCAATACCGAACTCTTGCGCCGCCAACAGGGAGCCGGCTCGGGCGGACGGATGAAAATCGAGAAAGACAGCGCCGAAATCCTGTCCGGCGTGATGGCCGGGCAGACCACCGGCGCGCCGATCGCGCTGCAAGTGCTCAATGCCGACCACGTCAAATGGAAAGACAAGCCCATCCCGGCCTTCAGCATTCCGCGCCCCGGCCACGCCGACCTGACCGGAGCGGTCAAATACGGCTACAACGATTTGCGCCCTTCGCTCGAACGCGCCTCAGCCCGCGAAACCACTTCCCGAGTGGCTGTCGGGGCCATTTGCAAACATTTCCTGGCCCAGTTTGGCATCCGCGTTGGCGGTTATGTGCGCAGCATCGGCGAGATCGACGCCGATCTCTCGGCCATCCCGCTCGCCGAACGCCCGGCCCTGGCCGAAAGCAACGATGTGCGCTGCCCGGACCCCGTCGCAGCCGAGAAAATGCAAGAGCGCATCAAACAAATCATGCAGGAACGCGACACCCTGGGCGGCATTCTCGAGATCACCGCCACCGGCCTGCCGGTCGGGCTGGGTTCCTTTGCCCAATGGGACACCCGTCTCGAAGCCCGGCTCGGGGCAGCGATTCTCTCCGTCCAAGCCATGAAAGGCGTCGAGTTTGGCGACGCTTTCGAAAACGCGCGCCTGCCCGGCACCCGCGCCCACGATGCCATCCGCCTCGATGGGGAGCGCCTGACCCGTCCCACCGATCGCTCGGGCGGACTGGAGGGCGGCGTCACCAACGGCGAAGCGCTCATCATCCGCGCCGCGATGAAACCGATCGCCACCACACTTGTCCCGCAGCGCTCGGTCGATCTCGCCAGCGGCCTCGAAGTGGATACCAAATACGAGCGCTCCGATTTCTGTCCCGTCCCGCGCGCCGTGCCGCTCCTCGAAGCCATGACGGCCTTTATCCTGGCCGATGCCCTGCTCGCCAAACTGGGCGGAGACAGCCTGTCCGAGATGCTGCCACGCTTCGCCGCCTTGCGCCAACCCCGCCTCTCGGACCTGCACATCACCGGCGGCGAACATATTTTTTGGGCTTAAACGCCCATCCTTGTCATTTCGAGCGACAGCGAGAAATCTTCCCCATGCCAAAGATTTCTCACCGCTACGCGGTTCGAAATGACAGAAAAACGAATTGAGCGAGAAATTCATGAACATCTTCCTCTACGGCCCCTCCGGCGCTGGCAAAAGCACCCTCGGTAAAAAACTGGCCCGCGCCCTCAACTTGTCCTTCATCGATCTCGATTCTGAATTTGAGAATCGCAGCGGGTTCAAAATCCCTGACATCTTCGCTTCCAAAGGCGAATCGGCCTTTCGGCTTTTGGAGCACGAGACGCTCTCGACCCTGCTCCTGGAACCCGTTAAATCCGACTCCGTCATCGCCCTGGGCGGCGGCGCGCTGCTCAAGCCTGAATCGCGCACCCTGGCCGAGTCGCACGGACGGGTCCTTCTGCTAACAGCCCCCTTCGATGTCTTGCTAAAACGAGTGACCGAATCGAGCGAGGAAAGGCCGCTTTTATCAAGCTCTGAGCGGAGCGAAGCGCAGTCGAAGAGCGCGTCTGCCCAAAAGCTCCAAACCCTGCTCGCCGCCCGCGCCGGGCACTACGCATCCTTCCCCGTGCAAATCGACACATCCTCCGCATCCCCGGCCAAACTGGTCAAACAGATCCAGAGCCAGTTGGGCTGGTTCCACGTGCGCGGCATGGGACGCCACGGCTATGATGTGCGGGTTGAGCCCGGCGGGTTAAATTCTCTCGGCGCAATGCTCAAGGCGCGCAATTTGGGCGGACCGGTGGCCGTTGTCAGCGACTCCAATGTCGCAGCGTTGCATGGCGATCAAGCGCTGAAATCGCTGCGGGAGGCCGGTTACAACGCCGAATTGGTGATCTTCCCGGCCGGGGAGCAAAACAAAACGCTCGAAACCGTGGCCGGGTTCTGGCAAGCCTTCCTGGCCTTGGGCATGGACCGCAAAAGCACCGTCGTTGCCTTGGGCGGCGGCGTGACCGGCGACCTGGCAGGCTATGCCGCGGCCAGCTACCTGCGTGGCGTCGATTGGGTCGGCGTCCCGACCACCCTGCTGGCGATGGCCGATTCGTCGCTGGGCGGCAAAACCGGCTTCGACCTGCCGCAAGGCAAGAACCTGATTGGCGCTTTCCACCCGCCACAACTGGTGCTGGCCGACCCGGAAACTCTCTCCACACTGCCGGAACGTGAACTGCGCTCCGGGTTGGGAGAAGTTGTCAAAGCGGGGCTGATCGCCGACAAGGGATTATTTGAAATTTGCAGTCAAGGCTGGGAAAAGGTTGAAAGCCGGTTGGACGAGGTTGTACGGCGCTCGATGTCGGTCAAAATCGAAGTCATCGAAGCTGATCCGTATGAAAAAGGCTTCCGCGCGGCGCTCAACCTCGGGCACACGATCGGCCATGCCATCGAACTGGCTTCGGGCTTTGAATTGTTCCACGGCGAAGCAATTGTGATCGGGATGGTGATCGCCGCTCAAATGGCAGAAAAGCGCGGGGTGGCGCGCCCTGGGTTAACGGACGAAATCCGCGGGGCCTTGACGGGGCTCGGTTTGCCGGTGGATGTCCCGGCCGGGATGAATCCCGAATCGATCATCAAAGCGGTCGGGGTTGATAAGAAAAAAGCCTCCGGGAAAATCAAATTTGTGCTGCCGGTGCGCCCCGGCCTGGTGCAGGTGGGGGTCGAGGTAGCGGGCTGGCAGGAAATGGTGCTTGAAGAGATAAAAAATAGGACACGGAGTGGACGGATTTGACGGATTTTTTATAAGTTCCGTGCAACTCCGCTCTCTCCGTGTCCAAAAAAGGTTTTATTTTACGCGCACGAAGCGTCGTTTGCCAACTTGCAACACGCCGGGGTGGGGGAATTCGGCATCGGATTTATCGAGAACATTGCCATCCAGGCGGACACCTTTTTGATCAAACATGCGCCGCCCTTCAGATTTGCTGGCGACCATGGCAGCCGCGATCAGCACATCCAGCACGGTTTGACCGGGCTGCAGGCTGTATTCAGGCATATCATCAGGAATTTGCCCCTGCTGGAACTGGCGCACGAAGGCTTCCTGGGCATGAGTTGCTTCTGCTTCACTGTAGTAGGTAGCCGTGATCTCGTGGGCCAGGCGCATCTTGGCATCGCGCGGGTGGAGCAGGCCACTTTTAAGATCGTTTTCGAACTGATGAACATCGGCGGGCAGCCAGCGGGTGACGAGTTTGGCAAACTGCGGCATGGCTGCATCGGGCACAGACATAACCTTACCGTACATGTCCTCAGGGTTCGAATTAAGCGGAATGTGGTTGCCAAGCGACTTGCTCATCTTGACAACGCCATCGGTGCCGGGCAGGATGGCCATGATGATGCCGATATTGGGTTTTTCGCCCATGGCAGTCATCACCTTGCGGCCAGCCGTGATGATATTAAAGAGCTGGTCGGTGCCGCCAACCTGGACATCGGTGCGAAGGGCGTAAGCATCGTAGCCCTGCATGATGGCATAGAAGAATTCGTGCAGGTAGACGCCGTCGTTTTCATCCCAACGTTTGCGGAAGGCCTCGCGGGTCAGGAACTGCTGAATGGTGAAGTTTGAAGCGAGTTTGATCAACTCGGCAAAAGAAAGCTCCGAAAGCCACTCGTGGTTGTAGCGGATGATGGTCTTCTCGCGGTCGAGCACGCGAAAGGCCTGCTCGGCGTAGCTGTTGGCATTTTCCATAACCTGGTCGTGAGTCAGAAGCGGACGAAGTTTGTCTTTGTCGGAGGGGTCACCGATCAGGGAGGTGTACGTGCCAATGACAAAGGTCACTTCGTGGCCGAGTTCCTGGAACTGGCGCAGTTTGCGCATGGTGACGGTGTGACCAATGTGCAGGTCGGCGGTGCGCGGATCGTAGCCGCAATAGACCTTGAGTGGGCGGCCTTGTTTCTCGGCCTCGGTCAGGCGCTCGCGCAGTTCATTTTCCATCTGGCGGGTCAGGTTTTGATCGCCGTACTCGGTTCCCTGCATAAGAATTTCGACTTGTTCATTGATGTTCATGGTGGTGCCTCCATAATTTTGCCCATAGGCAACATAAAATGATTTCAAATCCTGGCGGAATCGTCCTTCGGCTTCGGCTTTTCGTCGTCGCTCAAGGCCTCCGCTCACATCGTCCCGATGTCCTTCGGGAGGACTGCACTCATCAATCAAAAACGCGCCTGCTGTGTTGCGGCAGGCGCGTCCTGTCCTCACAGCGTGTGGCTTTAGGCGCGCGAATAATAAGCGTACTGTTCGTTCTTTTGTTTATTGGTCAAGCCGCTGGCTTTCAGGATTTCTTTTAAGATTTCCTGACCCTGGGCAAAGCCGACCTTGGTTCTGTTTTCACCTTTGAACTGCAACTCGCCGAGGGTATTAAAGGTGAAATGAGCCTGTGCGCCGATCACGTGGATCTGTTCTCCCCAGCGGGCGGGCAAAATGCGGACTTCGTTGATTTCGGTCCAGGCCAATTTGACGCGGCGCAGACCGTTCTCAAAAGCGGTCCCATCCGCGGAAAGGCGCAGGGAGGTGTGACGATCCATCCAGTTGCCGAGCGAGATACTGGCGGCGGAAAGCACAAGGAAGATCACAAAAATCCACGAAAAGAACGGCACAACACCCCGGAAATGCAACAAAGCCAGGGCAAGACTGGCAAGCAAAGCCAATATCCAAGCGTTGCGTTCACCCTGGCGTGGCAAGAGTTCTGGCCGGTAAGTGCGTTCTTCTGAAAACATGGGGGATATTATACAACAAAAGATACTTAGGGCAGGTTGGCGTATTTCAGCAAGCCCTGACGACGAGTAAAAACCATCATGGCACTGGCGCTGGCAATCGCGCGCACCACCGGCCGGTCAATTTCCATCAAAAAGTCGTGGGCAGAGAGTTCCCCTGCAAACATAAGACGGGAGCGTTCCATACAATTCGAAATTTTCTCAGGCGGAAGACTCTTATACAGAAAAAGCGAGAGCGGAGAGTTTTTCATATCGAAGCTGGTCTCATTCGAGCGGCCCGACTCGAGCAGCTTGTAGATAACCGAGGAATAATCTACCCACGGGGCGTCTTCCACTTCAGGCAGGAAGTATTCCAGGCGCTTGATGCTGACTCCCTCGCGTGGGACATCGCCCATGAAGAGAGAGACCGGCGCATCGCCGCCAGTGGCAACTGCCAGGGCTTCGAGTACGGTCATGGACAGGATCTTTAACTTCAGGTAGTCACGCGCGACATCAATGTTGGTGCGGGCATAGCGCAACATCTGGTGGTATGCCTGGTCCGAAGGCACGCCACGATATTGATTAAAAACCGCCCGGGGATCAAGATTTTCAAAGAAAACAGCCATCTTTTGCAGGGCCTGGCGATAAGTGCCAATCGAATAAACATCTGGCAGACGCAGGGCTGCATTGCTTTCAGGCAGTAATTTCCAGGTGTTATCGAGAAATCGCCCCGGATCAGCTTCAGCAAAATTTTCGATATCCTTATTTCCAAAGGTAACGGCTATTCGCAAGGTATCAATCACCTCGTCTTCGCTCAAGTCAATACCGTGTCGCGCGGCAATTTCAGGCAGGCGTTGCTCCATGAGGTCAAAATAATTTTTGCCATCGGGGGTACTGCCCCGAAAAGGAATGGTCGCTTCGATACACAGGTTCATGCGCAGGATATCTTTGAGGCTGAGCAGATCGCCCAATTGTCTGTTCAACACCAGGGCGCTCAGAAACTCGTTCAAAACTGCCATCGAAATAAGCCGTTGGCCGGGATGCAGACCGAACACGTCCAGAGTCAGATTTGCAAGATGGTCATCAGCAGAGATTTTGTCGCTGACGCAAAAATCTCCATCCACATGCAAGATATAAGGCGAAATCAACTCCCAAATATGCGGGGCAAAGCCCATGTCGACCTGATAATAAACAATATCATGATAAAGCGATGCAAGGATGCCAATCGGTTCATTGGAATCGACAAAAGCAAAGACATGTTCCAGGGTGTGAAAGTGACGAGCCTGGGCGGTCATGCCACGATGGATGGTAACAGCCAAAACTTCCAATCGTTCAAGCGAAACCTGTACATCCAGGCGCTTAAAGGACTGTTCAAAAATCGAAATTAGTTTCTGGACGTTACCGGCCTGCATGGCTCACCTTGTTGGAATTAGGAGTGAAAGGGTAAACAACCTCTCACAGTATATATGGCGAGTGGGATTAATACAAGTCCGTAAAGGCGTCGTAAGCGCTCTCAAAATCAAAAACAAACCCGAGATTGATCAGCCTTTGCGGGATGGCAAATTGTCCGCTCAAGAGCAGGTCGCTCATCTCTCCCAACGCCAAACGGATCGCAAAAGCCGGGGCAGGCAGCCAGTACGGACGGTGTAAAGCGCGAGCCAGAGCAGACATAAAATCGGCGTTAGATGCCGGGTTGGGGGCGCACAAATTAAAGGCCCCGCGAGCGCGGTCATTTTCCATCAGGAAACGGATGGCGCGTACCTGATCGCGGATGTGAATCCATGAAATCCCCTGTTTGCCTGAGCCTATCGGCCCGCCAGCGAACAGGCGCACTGGCAGAGCCATCAGCGGCAAGACACCAGCCTCGCACGCCAGCACCAGTCCGGTACGCAAGATCACACGCCGCACACCCATTGTGTCGACAACACGGGTGGCGCTTTCCCAGTTAATCGCCACTGTCGAAAGAAAATCGCTTCCGGCAGGCGATTCTTCATGCATCGGCTCACTGTCACGCGGGCCATAGTAACCAATCCCGGAAGCCTGGAGTAACACCGGCGGGCGTGGCGAAGACTTTTCAAAGGCCTTGGAAATGGTTCGTCCAGCGTCAACACGACTTTGCAGGATTTCTTTTTTGTGCGCTTGCGACCAGGGCCATTGCCCAATGGTTGCCCCGGCCAGGTTAACCACAACATCCATCTGGCCGAATACCTCCAGCCATTGATGTTCAACTGTGCGCCCATCCCATTCCAGGGCGTTAACACCCTTCTCAGGGCGCACCTTGCTTGTATTGCGCGAAAGCAGCCAGACTTCATGCCCGTCATCAATCAGGGAACGAGTCAGCGCTGACCCAATCAATCCGCTACCACCCGCAATCATCACCTTCATAACAAACCTCCCGGGATGAAATTTGAAACAACCTTAACCCTGCAGAGTACCCAAAGCGGATTATAATTCTGCCATTCTGGAGGCCGCCATGGACGAGCTTGTCCTGGTACTCAATGCAAATTTCGAACCAATCCATATCTGCAATACGCGGCGCGCCATCGGGTTGATCCTGAATGGCAAAGCTGACTTGGTTGCCAACGGACGCGGAATGATCCAAACTGTTTCGCGGGCCTTCCCGCGCCCATCGGTGATCCGGCTGGAAAACATGGTTCACTGCCCTCGTGTACGAGTCAAGCTAACGCGCAAAGAAATCTTTCGTCGCGATAATTATACCTGCCAGTATTGCGGCAAACAAACCCCCACCCTGACCATCGATCACGTTCTCCCACGCCGTCTAGACGGGCCACATATCTGGACCAACGTTGTTGCGGCCTGTCCGGCCTGCAATCACCGCAAGGGTGGCCGCCGCCTCGAGGATGCTCAGATGAGGCTGCTGGGGCCGCCCCGCGAGCCCCCATCCAATGCAATGTACGTCTTTGGCCGCCATCTGAACGAAAACGATGAATGGGAAACCTTCATTCAGGGCTGGTAACAAAAACGGGCTGTCTGAACAGCCCGTTTTGATTTTATTCGCGCCTAAAAATATGGGTCAGGATGGTTGCCCCGCTGCCGCCGATGTTTTGAGCCATGCCGGTTTTTGCGCCGTCCACCTGAGTCTGGCCGCACTCACCGCGTAATTGCTGGATGACCTCTACGATCTGGTACATACCCGTTGCGCCGACGGGGTGTCCCCGGGCTTTTAACCCGCCACGAGTGCAAACCGGCACATGACCCGTTACCAGGATCTCGTTATCGAGGCCGAGTCGGGGCCCCTGGCCGCGTTCGGCAAAACCGCAAGCCTCCAGTGACAGCGCGGACATGATCGAAAAAGCATCGTGTAATTCAAAAAGGTCAATATCGGCAGCGGAAACGCCAGCCTGCTGATAAGCCTGTCTGGACGAAAGATAAGCCGCCGAAAGAAAGAGCGGATCGTGCCGGTCGTGGACAGCGATGCTGTCGGTGGCTGCGCCACTGCCAGCGACGAGAACGCGCTTCGCATCCCCGCGCAACCTGTCCACGGGGACGATCAGGGCCGCAGCTGCGCCGTCGCCGATTGGCGAAGCATCCAGCAAGTTGACCGGGGTGGCAACCATGCCCGATTTTTCGAACTGATCCAGCGTGATCGGGTGGCGCAGGCGCGCATACGGATTGTGAACAGCGTTGGCATGAGCATTGATGCTGAATGGTGCAAAATCGGCATGCTGCCAGCCATATTCGTGCATATAACGGCGCATGACCAGCGCATTCAGGCCAACGAACGAGACACCCTGCTCTACTTCATAGTCTGCGTCGGCGGCAGTTGCCAGTGCAGCGGTGACATCACGTCCAGCCATATCGGTCATCTTCTCGACCCCGACCACCAACGCCGAATCGATCTCACCAGAAGCAACAGCCATCAAACCAGAGCGAAAAGCCGCCGCCCCGGAGCCGCAAGCCGCTTCGATTTTGACCGCCTCGGCGCCGTGAATGCCAAGCCAGTCGGCAATCAGGGTGGCGAGTTGGTTTTGCCCGCTCACCAGTGGGGAGAGCATATTTCCCACAAAAAGAGCCTCGACTGTTTCTCGCCCGGCATCCTGCAAGGCCGCTATTGCAGCCTCAAAAGCCAGTTCTTTGAGGGCTTTACCCCAATGTTCATCTACTTTGGTTTGTCCAATGCCTATGACAGCAATTTCACGCATAAAAATCTCCGTAATGATTGGCGTGGTATTTTACAGGTTCTATTTTAACCGCTTGCGCTGTCAGGAACTCTCGAAAGTAAAAGGCTTTTTAGGAATTTCCGTGATAGGCCCCTGTATTTTGGGGTATGAGCGCGCGTACGCGCGCTCATACCCCAAAATACAGCCTTCTTAACGGCAAACACTAGAGAACCAAGTAAAAGTTATAATAAGGGACATGAAAAAACAGGCTTGGACCGAACCGCTTTTGGAAAACCTGGAAAAAACCGGAGAGATCGGCGCGCAAACTGCGCAGTTTTTACGCGAGCGGCGTGTGTCCGTCGCCTTCAAAAGGGATAACCCGGCTGTCGGCGCGGCCTGGACGATCTGGCGCAGCATCACGATCAACACCGCCCATTTCACCCCTGAAAAGACCAACAACCCAAGGCTTCTAAGCCTGCTCGTGCATGAGGTCCGTCACCTGCAACAAGGGCTGCTGACCGCCCTGTCCGTGTACGGCGAATTGGATGCCTGGCAGATCGATTTCAACTTCCAGAAATCGTTGACGGGGAAATACCCCGCCCCAGAAATTGAAGAATTATGCAGCTTGCCGCTTTCTTTCGACCGGCAAATGCTGCAACATACCCGCCAACTGATGCAAGCCTATGCGGGCAAGGATTACCGCATCAACCTGTTGCCACTCTACCCGCTGCCGCGCGAAATCCGCTACCGGCTGACAGGCAAATAAGACTCAAGCCAACAGCGCGCCACCTGCGTGCCAACCGGTTGTCCAGGCGTTTTGGAAGTTGAATCCCCCGGTCAGGCCATCGATATCGAGCACTTCCCCGGCAAAGAACAGGCCGGGGATTTTTTTGCTTTGCATGGTCTTGAAGTCCACTTCATCCAGCCGTACTCCGCCGCAAGTGACAAACTCGTCTTTGAACTGGCCCTTGCCGCTGATCTCGTAACGCCCGGCGCTCAGCTCATCAGCCAGTCTGCGTAAGCTGGCCTTCGAGACGTCGGCCCAGTTCTGGGTTTCGGAGATTCCGGCAGCTTCGGTCAGGTACTTCCATAATCGCGCCGGGAGCAGATCAAAAAGCGGATGCGCGCCTGGTTTTTTGCGGCTGTTGGTGGGTGTGTTTTTATATCCTTGCAGGGCTTCGAGTACTTTTTCTGTCGTCAACGGGTATACCCAATTGACCAGCAGCCCGGTCTGGTACTGGCACTCATGCAGCCAGCGCGCGCCCCAGGCAGAAGTGCGCAGCGTTACCGGGCCGCTCAGCCCCCAGTGAGTGATCAGCAGCGGGCCGCGCTGCGGGTTGACAGATGTTTTCGCTCCGCCGTCGGCTTGCAGCAGACGCAGTTCAGCCAGGGGGACAGACAGCCCGGCCAACCCTTCCAGACGCGGGTCTTGAATATTAAAAGTAAAAAGGGAAGGAACATGCGGTTCAATGGTATGACCTAACCCGGAGAGCATGGCCTGGGCGTTCGAGTCGCTGCCAGTGGCAAAAAGCAGGCTACGGGTCTCCAGTTCTTCTTCCAGCCCGGATTCGGTTTTTCGGACGGCGACCACGAAACGGGGAGCGCGTTCCGTACCTTCTGAAACGGTCTTGACTGACAGCGCGGCAGCTTGCGTCCACAATGTCACCCCGGCCTTTTGCGCGCTTTCTTCCAGACAATTTGTAATTGTCAGGGCATTATCGGTCACGGGAAATATGCGCCCGTCTTCTTCGGTTTTAAGCGTTACGCCGCGCGTCTCGAACCAGCGCACTGTGTCGGCAGGCTGGAAGCGAGTGAAGGGACCGCGCAAGGCGGCAGCACCGCGCGGATAGTAACCAACCAGTTGGGCCGGGTCGAAGCAGGCATGGGTCACGTTGCAGCGTCCGCCGCCAGAAATGAGTACTTTTCCGAGCGGACGACGGGCTTTTTCAATGATAAGCACGCGCGCGCCAGGGTTTTCTTCACCGGCGCGAATGGCAGCAAAAAAACCTGCCGCTCCGCCGCCGAGGATGATGGCATCGTAAGGAGTAGTCATGGGATGATTATAGTTTAGAATAGGGCTATGTCCACCCTGCCCATCTTACAACGCCGAAGAGAACGCCGCCTGCAGCATGCCCGATCGAGCGGGCAGCGCCTGACGCGGACCGGGTTGGGTTGTGGTCTGCTGTTTTCGTCGCTGCTTGGGCTGGGCATCGTCGCTTTTGCGCTCGGATATGCCAGCCTGACCGCCGATCTGCCCTCGGTCGAGAGCCTGCCAACCCTGCTTGACCCGCCCAACGGGCTTCTCTACCAACCAACGCGCCTGTATGACCAGACTGGCGAGCACGTGCTGGCAGTACTATCCCCTTTCGATGAACCTCGCTCCTATGTCCCGCTTGATTCCTCTGCGCCGGAACACCTGCCCGATTCGCTTGTGCGCATTACCCTGGCGCTGGCCGACCCCGATTTTTACAACCATTCTGGATACGATTGGCGCGGTTGGAATGAACCCGAAATCCACCCAACCCTGGCGCAAAAATTAGCCGCCGATTTGCTATTATGGCAAGAGCCGCCATCCCTGCGGCGCGCCTTGCGTGAGCGCATCCTGGCGGCGCAGATCACCACCCGCTTTGGGCGTGAAAAAATCCTGGAATGGCATCTTAATACGGCAGACTACGGGCGTCATGCCTACGGGGCCGACGCGGCAGCACGCCTTTATTTTGATAAACCGGTCCACACTTTGAACCTGGCTGAAGCAACCCTGCTGGCCTCCGTCAGCCAATCCCCGGCGATCAACCCGCTCGATGCGCCGCAGGCCGCCATCCAACGCGCCCATGAAACACTCGATACGCTGCCCGCCTGGGCCGCTGCGTCACAAGACGTAGAATCTGCCCGCCAGCAAGTGTTCACCTTTGCACCCGCCACACCTGAGACCAATTTTGCGCCCGCTTTTACCACGCTGGCGCTTAGCCAGTTGGAACATCGCGCACGCATCGAACGCGGCGGCATGGAAATACTCACCAGCCTCGATTACACACTCCAACAGCAAACCAGATGCGCCCTGCAAACCCAACTGGCGCGCCTGGCCGGGGACGATGATCCGCTCGATTGCATCCTTTCTGTCGAATTGGCGCCCTTGCCGCCTGGCGAGCCGCTGGATGGCGCCGCCAGCGCCGTGGTCTTGAATCCGCTCGATGGGCGGGTGCTTGCCCTGGTTGGGGAGATGCACCAGGAGACAGAATCGGCCATTTTAACGGGACACCGGCCCGGCACGGGACTGCTGCCGTTCATCTACCTGACCGGATTCAGCCGCGGTCTGAGTCCCGCTTCGTTGGTTTGGGATGTGCCCCAGGCGGATTCCAGCTTGTCGAACCTGGACGATATCTATCACGGCCCGGTGCGGGCGCGGGTGGCGCTGACGGGTGATTACCTGGCCCCGGCCCAGTCGGTGCTCGAACAGATGGGGTTGGCAGCAGTCTTGCAAACCATGAGTCCGTTTGGCCTGCAACTAAGCGATACAGGCAATTTTGCAGCCTTGCTGGATGGTCAAAACCTGGTCTCACCGCTCGCAATGGCGCGCGCTTATGGCGTTTTCGCCGCCAACGGCGTCCTAGTAGAGCAGACTTCGGCCCTGCTTTCTGTCCGCTCCATCGAGGAAGTGATGGTTTGGGAGAAACTGCCCTCACAAGTTTCAGCGGTGGTCAGCCCACAGCTTTCCTACCTGGTAAATCATGTACTCGCCAACGATAGCCTTGGACGGCCCGCCACGCTAAAACTGGCGCGCAGCCTCGATGGCGCGGAGGCCTGGGCGCTGGGATACACCCCAACCCGCTCGATTGCACTATGGATGGATGGCGGGGCAAACCCGCGCGCAGTTTCAGGCTTATTCTCGGCCATTTTACAGGCTGCCAGCCAGGGAGAAACGCCCGGCAGGTGGGAAAGGCCGCCCGGCGTTTCGTTAATTCAAGTCTGTGACCCTTCCGGGTTGCTGCCGACCCAGGCCTGCCCCAACCTGGTCAGCGAAGTCTTCCTTTCCGGGTATGAGCCAGTACAGGCAGATACACTCTACAAAGCCTATGCCATCAACCGTGAAACCGGCCTGCTGGCAACCGTCTTCACACCGCCAGAGCTGGTCGAGGAACGCATCTTTATGCTGGTGCCGCCCGAGGTACAACTCTGGGCGGCGGCCTCGGGCCTGGCAGTGCCCCCAACGACCTACGACAGCCTGCAAGCGCCGCCTGCGCGCGAGGGGCTTGAGATTACATCCCCGGCCACGTTTGCCCAGATAAGCGGTCAGGTAACGATACGAGGCTCGGCGGCTGGCGAGGGCTTTGCCTACTATCGCTTGCAATACGGCCAGGGTTTGAGCCCCACTACCTGGGTCTTGATCGGCGAAAACGCCACATCGCCAATCACAGATGGAATTCTTGGCGTATGGGATACGGTAGACTTGCAAGGCTTGTATGCCCTGCAACTTGTGCTGATTTACGAAGATGGCCGCATAGAATCGACCACTGTACAGGTAGAAGTGACCGAGTAATCCAAAAATTCCCCATTCCGACCTGTTTTGTTATAGAATTAGACAATTATGGATGAAGAAATCAGTTTTTTCGACCGCCCCGCTGTACGCGCAACGATCAAATTCGTCTTGTCGCTTGCGTTATATTTCGTTTTAGGATTTGGTATCCCTGAGCCCGAGAGAGCATTCTCAGGCCTTGTTTGGGATACGGTCTTTTGCATGCTCGGCTTGGTGTTGTGGACAATTTTCTTTTCCCAGTTCATCCTGCCGGTTCGCAAACTTGGCGACCGGTTGGCAATTTTTGACCGTATGATGGCTTATTTCTCCGGATTTCACGGCCCGGCAATCTTTCTCGAAAATGGCAACATCCGCGCCCGCCAGGATGAACGCGAAAAACATGGGCCGGGCGTACTCTGGCTTGACCACGCCTCCGCCGCCATCTTACGCACCGCAACTCGCTTTACAAGAACGATTGGGCCAGGGGTTCATTTCACCAAAAGGGATGAGTATGTAGCCGCATCTGTTGACCTGCATACGTTAACCCAAGCTGTTGGCCCGAATGACAACGAAAATCCGTTCACTGTTTCAAAAGAAGATGAAAACTACCAGCGAATTCAGGATAGCGGCCTGGAAACGCGCGGGATGACCCGCGACGGAATCCAGGTCATTGCCACGATTTCAGTCACATTCAGTATCGCAGCGGAAGAGTCTGGCGGCGACGATGTGCTCTATGGTTACAACGCGGAAAATGTACGCAAAGTTATTACCGAATCCATGATACAAGGGATAAAAACCGACCAGCCTGTCTGGAGTTCGATGCCCGCAAAAATGGCCGTCGATATTTGGAGAGAGCACATCTCTCGTTTTCGTCTCAACCAATTATTCGAGATTCCGGCGGGAGAAAATAAAACTAACCTGCAATTAATAGCGGGCTTGCTAAAAGACCGCATGAGCATGGACGTCGTTAAAGATCTGGATGAATTTGGCAACTTCACCGGAAGGACAACGCCCAGCCCGGAATCCAAAAAGCTAAAAGACATGGGCATAAAAGTATTGGGAGTAAATGTCAAGCGAATAATTTTCCCGCCGGAAATCGAAGAACGCCTGGTTAAAAAATGGACAACCTTATGGGAAAAAAATGCAAAGAAAGAGCGCGAGCAAATTGACCAGGAACGCCGCATTCGTGAAGAAAAAGGCCAAATAGATGCTCAAATAGAGTTTGCCAATATCATCACCAGCGAATTCCAAACAACCCTGCCTCGCAACAAACGTCACGCAGTTTATCTTTTTACACATAGCACATCACAATCTGTAATTCGAAACCTGGGTTTAATAAAAAAAATGCCCAAAAGCGACACCAGCGCCCTGACCGAAATAGCCCGCTGGTTGAAGGGTAATCAATAAATGGCAATACCGGTTTTTGCGCAGCCATCTGAATTCGACCGCGCCCTGGCCTGGGCCAGGGGGATTGTTGAATCCGCACTGAATTGGGTCTTTTCCCTAAGCCATTCAGCCGGACAATACCGTAATACTGTGCGCTGGCTCGGTTTTGGTTTGCTTTACACATACTGGGTATTGACACTGAACAACCTGGATGGCTGGATAAGCCTGTTTGCCACCTTGAATACGACAAGCAGTACTGGCGATCCAAGCGTTTTGATCATGCAAATGGGAATTTTTATATTCAGCACCTTTTTGCACCCCGAAGTATTGCGCCACGTTATCGCAGTCGTTGCGCCTTACATGCTGATTCACCGTTTTGCTGCAATTTATCTGGCCGATATTTTCGAAAAAGAAACCAGTGTAGCCAGTCGTTTTATCAAACAAGCCGCCTTTGCCGAAGATTACCTAACCGTTCGAGTGCGCGCAGGCCGCCTGCTCGAAAGCAATTACGATTCGCCAATTGTTCAAATTGGCGGCCCCGGCTACGTCACTGTCGAACTCGACAGCGCCGCTGTATTCGAGCGGCCTGATGGCAGCATACGCGTCATCGGGCCGACAACCAAAATGCCGCATGGCCGCGCAGTTATCGATGACTTTGAGCGGCTGCGTCAATGCATCGACCTGCGTGATATTGTCGATAAGCAAGAAATCACATCCCGTTCCAAAGATGGCATCGTTGTAAAAGCCCGCGATATACAATACTCCTACAGCATTTATCGCGGCGAAAACGCGAAAAAGAGCCTCGATTTACCTTATCCTTTCGACGAAGAGGCCATCAAAAAAATGGTCAAGGGCGTAGTCGTGCCAGTATCGCCAGGCAAGCAACCACAAAGAACGCCTGAATGGACAAGGCCCCTGCCAGGCGGGTTGTTTGTCAGCATCAATATCGAATTTGCCAATTTTATTAACCAGCGCGGGCTAAGCGAATTTTTCTCCAGCATTGGCTCACCAGAAGAAGATGCGCTGCGGCAGCGCGCAGAAAAAATACACCAGGACGCCCAGGCCCTGGCCGGGCAGGATGGCTACAATCTGGATGAAAGCCCCCTTAAAGCCATTCCATTTACTTCCCGGCCAAACCTGGCAGAAGCCATGTTTGGTTCTGCCGCCTTCAAAAATTTTATGAAAGGCAAAGGTTTGCAGGTCAATTGGATTGGCGTTGGCACCTGGGAAACGCCAAATGAAATTATTCCTGAAAATCACCTTGAAGCTTGGAAAACCAGCCTCGAAAACTTGCGGCTTGGCGGCTCCGAACAATTAAATCGGTTATACAACGACTCGCGCGCCTCAACACTGATACAGCGGATTAATCAGTTGCCGATCAACGCCTATTACGTTCTCACCCAACAGGGGCAAAAAACTGACGAAGAAATCGTAGACGGCTTGTTCGAACACTATCTGGGATACCTGCGAGGCGTTAGCAGATATTTTGAAGACCACCAGCAAAAAATACCGGAGAATATCAATACCGCCCTTGAAGCGGTGGGGTTATTGCTATATCATGATATTGGCAGCGATTATTATGCCTGCATCAAAACAACGTCCCGGTCAGATGTGGACATTCAAGGCGCAATCGCTTATACAATTGGTGTCGCCTTTTCTGCGCGGCCTCTTCCGGGCTATATCCCTTATTCAGTGAACTTTGATTTTAAGGATAATTCCGAACTTGAATTCTTGATTGCGGCCAACACCTTCAACGCAACCCTCAATCCGCCAGGCGCGCAAAAAATAACCATGAAACCCGGCGAACTATACATTCACACACAATTCCAGGTTATTCTGTTGCCCGGAACAAGCGCCGACGTACTCATTGACATCGAGCAAAACCAACAGAACCTTGCCCACCTGCTTGTCCCATTGACTGCGTAAAGGGAATCTGATGCAAAAAGACCCTGAAGAGCAAACTGTGCTGGTACTTGGCGCGGCAGGCGTGGATATCATTGCGCGGGTCGAGGGGGATGTGCAAATGGATACATCCAATCCCGCCCAGATTCGCCCCTCCTTTGGCGGGGCAGCCCGCAACGTAGCCGAAAACCTGGCCCGCCTCGGACAGCCCATCAGCCTGCTGGCCGTTACAGGCAGGGATCATCCCGGCGGCGAGATACTCACTTATACCCGCCAGGCAGGCGTGGATGTGACCCACGTTCATCGCGTGGATAATTACCCGACCGGCTTCTACATGGCAGTGCTGAACGAAAAAGGCCGTCTGCAATACGCCTTCGATGATATGCGCATACTTGCAGAGCTGACCGCCAGTTACCTGACCTATCACCAGGATTTATTCGAAAACGCCAGCCTGCTATTTCTAGACGCAAACCTACCCCCGGCAACCCTGGAAACAGCCTTTGATCTGGCTGCGCGCTACAGCCTGCCGGTTTGCGCCGATCCCACCACCCGTTCGCTGGCCCCGCGCCTGCAACCGTACCTCAACCGTTTGCGGCTGATCGTGCCAAGCGTGGCAGAAGCGTGCATCCTGACCGGACAATCTTTCGAAGCCGCCGACAATGCCGCCGCCCAGCGCGCCGCCCGCGCCCTGGTCAATCGCGGTGTAGATATTGCCCTGATTACCATGTCCGAATTTGGTCTGTGCTACGCAACATCTGAAACCAGCGGGCATATTCCGGCCATCAATACCACGATCAACGACCCTACCGGCGCGGGCGATGCCCTGACCGCAGCCGTCATCTATGCCTTGCTCAATAACATCGAAATCGACGACGCCGCCCAGCTGGGAGCGGCGGCCGCCGCCCTGGCCCTGCGCCACCCCGGAACCGTCTACCCTGAGCTTTCGCTCGATAAACTCTACGACGAACTTTCATCCTAAAACCCACCTATGACCCCAAAAATTCCCCCGATCTATCATCTTGCCGATGAAGTCATACGCGCACGCCAGCATGGAACAGCACTGGTTGCCTTAGAATCAACCGTCATCACTCACGGTCTGCCCCAACCCGAAAACCTGGCCCTGGCGCGGAATATGGAAAATGCCGTCCGTAAACAGGGCGCAACCCCGGCGACAATCGCCATCCTTGATGACAAAATCCATGTTGGGCTGGCCGAATCCGACCTGGAACGCCTTGCCGCAGCAGAGGACGCCCTAAAAATCAGCCTGCGCGATTTTGCCACGGCTCTCCTCCAGCACAAGTTGGGCGGCACCACCGTCGCCGGGACGATGTTCGCCGCACACCAAACCGGGATACGGGTCTTCGCCACCGGCGGCATCGGCGGCGTCCACCGCGAATCGCGGCTGGATATTTCAACCGACCTGAAAGCGCTGGCCGAAATCCCCATGATCGTGGTCTGCGCCGGAGCCAAGTCAATCCTTGACCTGCCCGCCACGCTCGAATATCTTGAGACCATGGGCGTGCCAGTCGTTGGTTACGGAACAGATACCTTCCCCGAATTTTTCTCGCCGCCCGGAAAGCTGCCAGTCAGCGTCCGGCTCGATTCACCGGCCGAAATTGTCCGTTTTGCCGAAAGCCACTGGGCGCTGGGCATGAAAAGCGCGGTGCTGGTCTGCCAACCGGTTCCCGCCGCAGACGCCCTGCCCGCCGAAGAAGTCATCCCCGCCGAGGAGCAGGCCTCGCGCGAGGCCATCGAACAAGGCATTGGCGGTCAAAAACTGACACCTTTCCTGCTCGGGCGGGTCAAGGAATTGACCGGCGGCAAGTCCATGCAGGCGAACCTGGCCCTGCTGAAAAACAATGCCGCGCTGGCAGGGAAAATTGCAGTGGAGATGTCGAAAAAGACGCAAAAAATGGCTTGAGCTGCTATTGCAACAGAATCATGAAGTCGCAGAGGACAAAATCTCTGCGACTCTTATTTTAAGCTTTGCTCGGGCCAGCCAGTTTATTTCCTGGTCCGTTTCATCCTTTCAGGCATCTCACGCCCTTGCAACAACCCCCAGCGGCTGGCGCCCAGATACAGGATTTCCAGAATCAGGTCTTCGTAGGAAATGCCCTCGGCAGCCGCTTCCAGGCACAGGTCGCTGTAACCGGCGGTCAGGCCGGGCAACGGGTTGATCTCGATCAGCACCGGCTCGCCTTCATGATTCAAGCGAATATCTGTGCGCGAAACATCAATGGCCTTGATCGCCATGTGGGCTTTGACAATCAGCGATTGTATCTTGCGCGTCAGTTCAGGAGAAATATCTGCCGGGCAAAAGTATCCTGGCGCGCCATCTTCACCAACCGCCTTCGATTTGGAGGCCTGGCTGTAAACCCCTGGCGTGACCGAACGTGAACTGTCGAGTTCCAATACCGGAAAAACGTGATAGCCGTGTTTCTCGGTATACCACTCTGGGTGGCGTGAGTAGCGCACGGCATCCCAACGACCAACCAGGCCGCAAGTGAACTCGCGCCCCGAAAGAAAGGTCTCGACCAAGGCCGGTTGGCGATAAACCTGAACGATATATTGAACACGTTCGCGCAACTCGGTCTCATTGTGGACAATTGCCTTCAAATCAACACCCATTCCGGTTCCCTCGCGGGCCGGTTTGACAAAGAGCGGGAAACGCAATTCGGGCCGCAGGGACTCGTCACCAACGATAAACTCCTGGAACGGCGCAACCGGCAGGCGGCGGTCACGCCACAGGCGCTTGGTCAGGGTCTTGTCGAGCGCAATCGCATTCGCCATCACCCGCGAGTGGGTATACGGAATGCGCAGCATCTCCAACAGGGCCGGGGTTTGGGCCTCGCGGGCGTCGCCGCCCAGGCCTTCGGCAATGTTGAAGCAAATATCAGGTTGAATTTCTTTTAGTGTGTAGGGGAGATTGTGGTCTGCCGGAACAAAAACGGTGGAATGTCCATCACTTTCAATTGCGGCCTGAATCGCCTGGACCGTCTCAATATGGTCATAGTCTGCCAATGCATCGGCGGCAACGCCATCGGGAAGGGCGGAATCATCTTCCTTAACGTTGGCAAGCACGGCAACGCGCCAGGGACGTTCCGGGCGAACACTACTGGGAGGCTTTTCTGGCTCTTGTGCAGGGGTGGGTGTATTCACGAATGTTTTCTCCTTGATTAATAAAAATCAAGGCCGAAGTATAGCCCAATGTCCGCAGATTACAAGCCCCGTTTTCTATACGTTTTACCACTGAATTTGAACCGTTGTCCCCACTTCAGCCCAATCATAGAGCAATTGAGCTTCGTAACTGCCCAAAACTACACAACCATAAGAAATCGGCGTGCCCAGGTATCCCGCCCACAAAGTCGCGCCGTTCGGTAAGATCGGCAGGGCATGAATACCGTTTTCCAAATGCCCTGACCAGTAAATGCCCATCCAACTCGGCATCCAAATATTCCAGGTTGCACCGTAGGCGCTCGGAATTTTATCCAGAACTTCAAAAGTACCGACACGAGTCGAGTTGCCCATACCGGTCGAAGCGACAAAACTATAAATTAACTCTTCACCCTGGTAAGCGTAAAGATGCTGTTCAGAAATATCGACCAGGATCAGCTTTTCAGACGAATAGGATGGCGGCGGGGCAACATACTCAACAGGCGGAATAATCAGCTCGAAGCCGGGTTGGATCTGGTCGGTAGTTTCGAGGCCGTTGGCAGCCAACAGTACGGACACCTCGATGCCATACCAGACGGCAATACTCTCGGCGCTTTCGCCACCTTGTACGATATGGACAACGCTGGTTGGTTCCGCTGTTGGGGTGACGGGTAAATTCGTAGGGGTGGGAGGCTCATAAGCCAGGGTCGCTGTTGGAGGAAGAGCCTGGGTCGCCGTTTCGGTAGGTTGCGGCAGCGCGGATTCCACTTCCGTCGGGGCGGGGGATTCTGTTGCCGGGGCCGTATCGGCAGCAGATGCCAAGTCCGCCGGGGTAGGTGATTGCAGCTTCGGCGTTGGAAATACGTCAATAACGGGCGATGCGTAAAGGGTTGGCTCGGCCCTCGTCAGCGTAGAGTCAGCCCAGATATGGGCGGCCACAGGCTGGGGCAAGTCTGCGCGGGCAGAACCAAATCCAAGCGAGACAAAAGCCAGCGAAGCGGCGAGCACCATCAAGGTAAGAGTCGCCCAAATCCACCTAAAAGGTTTCTTTTTCGGCTTTTGGCGGGGCGCAGGCTGGGGTTTGGCAACCTGGCGTTTGGCGCGCTGCTCGGCAACCAGCCGTTTGCGTGCCCAGTGAATGCCCTGGCGGGCGCGCTGGCTGGCCGGGTTGATCTCGAGGGCGCGTTGCAGGTAGGCCAGGCTGGCACGCGGCGTAGAGCACGCAGCCAATATTAACCAGGCTTCCTCAAGCCCAGGAGCAGCCTGGACAGCGAAAACAGCCCAATGACGGGCATTGTGCTTGTCGCCGCTTTGCAGGGCTGTGTAGGCCTTTTGAACGGCCTGTATGGGGGTGATGGGCATTGGAGTGGTACCTGTAAAATCGTCTGGCGGCTATGCGACGTTTTTCTCAGGGTTTATTTTAACGCACGTCTTAGTTTCTCGGCAACGGTGCGCAAGACTTTGATACGCGAATAGAGTTTATCGTTGGCTTCAACCAATGTCCAGGGGGCGTTGGGGGTGCTGGTCTTGAGCACCATATCCTGGGCGGCAACCTGGTAATCCTCCCACCTGGCGCGGTTGCGCCAATCTTCATCGGTAATTTTCCAGCTTTTGTAGTTGGTGCGCTCACGCTCCTTGAAACGCTCCAGTTGTTCTTCCTTGCTGATCTGCATCCAGAACTTAAAAATAACTGCGCCAAAATCGGTCATCTGACGCTCGAACTGGTTGATCTCGCTGTAGGCGCGCTTCCAGGCTTCTTCGCTGCAAAATCCTTCAAGGCGCTCGACCAGGATGCGTCCATACCAGGAACGGTCAAAAATGGCGATCTGGCCTTGTTCAGGAATCCGGCGCCAGAAACGGTAAAGGTAGTGGCGCTCGCGATCGTCGCCATGCGGGGCGGCAATCGGCCAAACGACATAGCCGCGCGGGTCCATTTTTTCGGTCAGGCGCTTGATGCTTCCGCCCTTGCCGGAGGCATCCATGCCCTCAAAAATGAGTACAACCGGGATTTTTTGCAAATATACCTGATAAGCCAATTGGTGCAGGTCTGCCTGCAAGATTTTAAGCCATTTTTCGTATTCATCGCGCGATATTTTCTGGGACAGATCAAGTTTCTCAAGCATCGACAGCTCCCCTCATTTCTTCGCGGCTGCGCAGGAGGGCCTCAGGCGGCAAGCTGGCTTCCATAGAACTGATGATGGTTTCAAAAACCTTGATGCGGGCGTGATAGCGGTTATTGGCTTCAACGATCGTCCACGGGGCGTGGGGCGAATCGGTGCGGGCAAGCATATCTTCAACAGCCTGGGAAAATTTATTGTATTTCTTGTGCTGAAAACGATCCGACTCGCCGACCTGCCAGGCCGTCAGCTTGTCGGTGAGTAATTTTTTAAAACGCTTGCGCTGCTCATCCTTGTTGATGTGCAACCAGAACTTGAGGATAACGGTGCTGTCAGCGGCAAGCTGCTCTTCAAACTCGGCGATTTCCTGATAAGCACGGCGAAGTTCATCTTTGGTGATGGTTTTGCTGATACGATCACGCAGAACACGTTGGTACCAGGAAGTATCAAAGACAACAATTTGTCCGCGAGCCGGGATTTTAAGCCAGAAACGCCACATCCAGGGGTAGTGGGTTTCGGCGGTACGCGGCGGGGTAATGGGCACAACGCGAAATCCGCGCGGATCCATGCGTTCAGCCAGGATTTGGATAAGCCGCCCTTTTCCACAAGCCGACCAACCCTCGAAAACGATCATAACCGGTATTTTGGCGTCAAATACAGCGTGTTCGAGTTCGTATAAACGCTGTTGCAGGTCACTGATACGGCTGTGATATTCTTCTTTGGGAACAGCGAGATCAAGGTTGATGTAATCGAGCATGAAGACTCCGCTAATATTTTGATTTCAGCTCGCTGGCGGGCAGTGTGATTTGTCCCTCTTCCGGGTCGCCAATAAGACTGGTTTCAAATGGTTTTGTGCCTGCCAACCAGGCTGTGTGGGCAGCGGCCAGGGCATCGAGTTGTTCGGGGGTATAGAGCAAGTCGAGGGGCAAATAGCCCTTGAGTAGTTTATGGCGGGTCAGCTCTTCAAAAAAATCCATCGGGTCACGGATACGCAGTCCTTGCTCGTAGAGGATCAACTGACGCTGCAAGCGCCCCTCCAGACTGGAACGTGAGAGCGGCAGTTGTCCCAGCAAAACAGCGAAGCAGGCCTGGGGGTGAGTTTCGCGGAAGATGCGGGCGAGTTTTCCTTGCGCGTGGGGTTGGTACCCAAGCTCGGCCATACGACGGTAAAAGTCAAACCCATCCTGTACCCAGGCAGAACAGTATTCACGGCGGGCCGGGGTTGCCGCGACGTTGATCCCCCGTTCGCGCAGGCTGTGTTCCGCCAGGCGCATATCCTGGGCGCGGCCCGACTGGTGCAGCAGCGGCAGGCTTTGCCGGGTTTCGCGGACAAGCCCGCTGTTAGGTCGCAGGGGGGCATTAACCGCCACCAACGCTTCTTGCTGTCCGCCCAGGTAAGCCAGGACATCGTCCATTACGCCATCGGCCAGGGTCAGCAAACGACCCTGCGCATCGAAAGCAGCATAGGTGAAGGGTTTTCGCCCTCCTGATGGGTCAACTCCGACAAAGATGTGGGTATCAAATAGCATGGCTGCGCATCAAATCAGGTAGAATTTGTTTACTTTAATACTATAGAGGCAAAATGAATTTTGCGCAACAGTTTCGACATAATTGGTTAAGTTTGCTGGCGCTAACCCTGGCGCTGGGCTGGATCTGGTTCTCGCGCGCCCCCGAAGGCGCGACAACTGCCGGTTTAATTCCCGCGCCACAGGCCGGTTTCCTCGCACCCGCTTTTACACTGTCCACACTGGATGGGCGCGAGATGGCCCTGGATGATTTACGCGGCAAAGCCGTGCTGATCAACGTCTGGGCAACCTGGTGCCCGCCTTGCCGGGCCGAAATGCCCGCCATGCAGCGCATTTATGAAGAATACCGCGAGCAGGGGCTCGAAATCCTGGCAGTGAACTCAACCGCACAGGATACCTTTGCCAATCTCGACCCGTTCATCGTAGAATACGGGCTGACCTTCCCAATCCTGCTCGACCAGCAAGGAGATGTCACGCGGCTGTACCGGGTGCTATCGCTGCCTACATCATTTTTCGTAGGCCGTGATGGGATCATCCGCGAGGTGGTTGTCGGCGGGCCAATGGACGAAGCTCTGCTACGCGCGCGAATCGAGAACTTGCTAAAGGAGAGCCATTAATGTTCCCAACCTTGCAAATTGGGCCGCTGGCGCTGCCTGTTCCAGCCCTGTCATTACTGCTAAGCCTGTGGCTGGGGCTTTCTTTAACCGAGAAATTCGCACGAAAACGCGCTCTAAATGCGGATGCGCTGTATAACCTGACCTTTATCACACTCTTGAGCGGGATTGCCGGGGCGAGGTTGTTTTTTGCCCTGCAGAATTTTTCCGCCTTCGCTCAGACTCCCCTGAGCCTGTTTTCGCGTGAAACAGGTTCGCTCGACCCTTTTGGCGGATTCGCATCCGCGCTGATTGCGGCGCTTGTTTACGGGCGGCGAGCCAGGCTGAAGCTCTGGCCAACACTGGACGCGCTAACGCCGTTGTTTGCAGTAATGACAATCGGGGTCGGCCTCTCCCGGCTGGCCTCAGGGGCCGCATTCGGGATGGAAACATCTGTGCCGTGGGGCATCGAGTTGTGGGGAGCCACTCGCCACCCCACCCAGGTTTATGAGATCGGGTTGGCGCTGACCATCCTGCTTTTTCTTGGCTGGAAAGTGAAAAACAATCCGCTCAAAGACGGTTCGTTATTTCTGCTTTTTCTGGCCCTGGCAGCGGGCGCGCAACTGTTCGTGGAAGGTTTTCGCGGCGATTCAACGCTGCTGCCCGGCGGGATCCGTGCCAGGCAGGCGCTGGCCTGGCTTGTGATGGCAGGGGCGCTGTGGGGCATGAAACGGGTGGCGTCAACGGAAGAAAATGAACAAGCGGATGCGGTGAACGGACTTTGAAACGGACAAAAAGATAAACCGAAAGGCGGCTACACGACATGGATAAGGTTTTTATCAAAGATTTACGTGTCTCAGGAATAATCGGAATTTATGAGCATGAACGCGACACCCCACAGGAGATCGTGATCAACGCAGTCATGCTGACCGATATCCGCAAGGCCGCAGAAACAGATGAAATTGCCGATTGTGTGGATTACGAAAAGGTGGCAAATCGCATCAGGGAACACGCTCAAACTGTCCGCCGCATGACGGTGGAGGCCCTAGCAGAGGATTTGGCTCAATTATGTCTGGAAACGCCAGGGGTGCGGGGAGTGACCATCCGCGTGGAGAAGACCCAGGCGATAGCAGATACAGGCTCGGTGGGAGTCGAGATCTCACGAGAAAAGGCTTGAGCGAGAGGAACGCCCAACAAAAAGAGCCGCTGCCAGCGTGGCAGCGGTTTCAATTTTCTATATCCTGAGCTGGGATGCGCCACGCGAGATGTTGTCGAGAAATTCCTGCCGGGTGGCGAGGTTGGAGCGAAATGCGCCATGCATGGCAGATGTGGTCATGCGGGCATCGTGTTTTTTGACTCCGCGCATCATCGAACACAAGTGCATGGCTTCGACAACGACGGCTACGCCCTGAGGTTTGAGCAGATCGCGCAAGAAATCGGCAATCTGGCGGGTCATGCGCTCTTGAACCTGCAAACGCCGGGCATACATGTCGACGATGCGCGGAATTTTGGAAAGCCCGAGCACTTTGCCATTGGGGATGTAGGCAACATGGGCGCGGCCGATGAAAGGCAGCATGTGGTGTTCGCAAAGGCTGTAAAATTCGATGTCGCGGACGATGACCATTTCGTCATATTGCACGTTGAAAATTGCGCCATTGACAACACTCTGCGAATCAGTGCGGTATCCGGCCAGAAGTTCGGCATACATGCGGGCAACACGCTGCGGCGTACGGGCAAGGCCTTCGCGAGCCGGGTCTTCGCCAAAAGCAATGAGCATGGTTTGAACAGCCTGCTCTATGGATTTGAAATCAAGTTTTTCTTCCCAGCCGGGTTCAAGCAGGGCATCGTCAAAATCCAAATTTTCCATGGGGACTCCAAAAAAAGACTGGCTCCGCGCGGAGCCAGTCCATTTTACTCGTTTTCGATTGGTTTAGCGGACGCGCGGCTCAATTAAACCATAGGTGCCGTCGCGGCGGCGATAAAGGACATTCACAGCCCCGCTTTTGGCGTTGTAAAAAACGAAGAAATTATCATGGCCAAGCAATTTCATTTGTTCAATAGCTTCTTCTTCAGCCATGGGAATCAGGTCAAATTCTTTGCGGCGGACAATAACCGGAGCTTCTTCCTGATCGAATTCAGCCAGGGTTTCGGGTTCAATATCTACAACTTCAGCAGCAGATTTTCCATCACCGCGATTGTTGAAACGTTTGCCTTTGTAGCGGCTTACCTGGCGGTCAAGTTTTTCGAGAGTGGTGTCAATTGCAGCGCGAATATCATCAGCGCGTTCCTCCGCGCGCAGGATAAAACCTTTGCCGCGCACAGTCATTTGGGCTACATATCGGTCAAGGGCGCTGCGAGCCGATTTGACATAGGTCAATTCTATACGGGTTTCGTCAATCATGCTCAAGTGCCGGTCAAGCTTGCTTACTTTCTTGGTCACATATTCCGTGATACGTTCTGTTACCTCAAAATCTCGTCCAACAATCTCTATCTTTTGCGTCATGACAGCCTCCTTGAGAAAAGGTGGGGGTGGTTGTTCACGCGTTGCAGATAAAAGGGCGCTCAGGCATCTTTATGTGAAATCGCCCTGGCAACGGTGTAAGCATAAATTGATCTGGCGCCCGCTTCTGAAAGCGCGCAGGCGGCCTCGGTCAGGGTCGCGCCAGTTGTGCAAACATCATCTATAACCAAAATGTTCTTTCCGGCCACCAGTTTCGGATCAGCCAAAAAGGCATTTTTCAGGTTTTGTTTGCGTTCTTCAAGGGTCAATCCGACCTGGGAACGCGTATGGCGCGCACGGCGCAATCCGCGTGGCAAATAGTCCATATGGCTAAGCTGGGCCAGCGGGCGCGCAATAAGGCTGACCTGATTGTATCCGCGCTCCCGCTGGCGTTCTTCGCTAAGCGGAATTGGAACAATAGCCTGTATCGGCCAGTTAAATTCATTCAAACCCGGCGCAAGAGATTCGGCGAGAACCTGTCCAAGCCCAATATTGTGTCTATATTTCAACGTGTGAAGCGCGCTACGGACAGGTTGTTTAAAAACAGCCCACGACCGAATGTGAACCACAGCCGATCGTGAGACATCGCAACGTTTACAGAGAGTTTTAGGGGAAGGCTCACCGCATACCTGGCATACTTGCGCAGGCATTTGGGTAACAGCTTTTTGGCAATTTTCACACCAACGTTCGCCGATGGTTTGGCAGCCGGGACAGGTCGGTGGAAAGACAAGGTCAACCACGTTCCAAAAGGAATATTCAAGCCAATACATGAAGGGCTTTTTGAGTCTCAAATTCAATTCCTTTGTGACTATGTGAGCATCAAGAGTCTAGTCGCTCTATTGGAAAACCTCAACCTTCATAATACGCAAAACTGCCGGGGTCATCAGGACAATAAAAATTGACGGGAAAATGAATCCAACCATTGGCAGGAGCATCTTTACTGGCGCCTGGTGTGCAAGCTCTTCAGCAAGCTGGCGGCGACGCATGCGCATCTGGTCAGCTTGAATGCGCAAAATCTTGGACATACTAACACCTAACTGCTCACTCTGGACAACAGCAGCCACAAAACTGGTAAGGTCGCCCAAGTCGATACGGTCAGCCATATCGCGTAAGGCCTCGCGGCGAACTTTTCCAAGCTGGATTTCACGAATCGCACGCGCAAAAGCCAGTGAAAGCTCATTATCCCATTTTTCTGCAACGTTTGACATAGCCGAGTCAAAGCCCAACCCCGCCTCAACGCAGATCGTAAGCAGGTCAAGAGCATCAGGCATTGCCTTTTGCACTTCTTTTTGGCGCTTCTTTATTTGCTCATCAAGCCAGAGTTGTGGGAAGAAAAAGCCGACTGCCAGGGCTATCATGGAATAGAGAACGGCTGTGGGGAACGGCTGCTTAACCGCAGAAAACATAAAGATGAAGAAGGCTACAGAACCAGCCACCCCCGCCGCCACAAAACGAAGTGAAAGGAACATTGGCGCATCAATCCATCCGGCCCGGCCCGATCTTTCCAACTTGAGTGTAATCTCTTGTAAGGCATTCTGTGGCGTGAAACGGGTGGTCATTTCGCCAAACTGCCGGAGCAACGGAATAATAATGCGATCCTGAAAAGTTTGCGACATTTCAATTTGTTCGAGCGATACAGCTTCACCGCGCTGGGTAAACTCGCTCAATCGGGCCTCAAGTGGATCCCGATCGTCACGCGGAACACGCGAACCGACATAAATCAGAATTGCCGCAACAATTATGACAATCACAACCAAAACCAATAGAATTGTTGAAATATTTTCCATGCTAAACCTCGATATCAGCAATTTTCATCATGATAGCATAACCAATAATAATCATAATGATTCCTACGCCAATAGCAATACCACCACAGAGTGGGTTATTGAAAAACTCCATCATATATTCTTGATTAATGAACCAAATTAAGATAAAAATGGCGAAGGGAATTCCTGACAAAATGCTGCCAGAGGCTCTCACCTGTGAGGTCATAACCCTGATTTCGCCCTTGATACGCACGCGTTCGCGGATGGTAAAAGCAATTGTATCGAGGATTTCAGCCAAGGGACCACCCACCTCGCGCTGAACGTCGATAGCCGTGATAACAAAATCAAGATCTTCGCTGGGGATACGTCGCAACAGATTATCAAGAGCCTTGTCCATTGAGATACCCAATTGCATTTCCTGCACGACGCGGCGAAATTCTTCGTTGATTGGCGCTGGTAATTCCTTACTGATGGCTTCCATCGCCTGCATAGTGGAATAACCAGCCCGCAAGCCATTAACCATCAAGTTTAGCATGTCCCCAAGCTGATTGTTGAATTTACTCAGGCGACGCCCTTGCTGAGAGCGAACATAAAATATTGGCAGAGCGACCCCCATGACAAAACCAATAACGGCTGAAACCAACTTAGCAGTCGGATCTGTTCCTCCCAGAAACCAGGCCAGACCACCCAGGGTAACAGCAACAATCACAACGAAAGCAATAAACTCTCCCGGCTTGAATTTCAAATCGGCGCGAGCCAGGCTGCGAGAAAGATTGTCACCCCATGAAGATTTTTCTACACGTCGGTTAACCCACTCCGTCAGCAATGTGGATGATTTATCATCACGTCCAGATTGAGCTGGTTGGCCTTGTTCAAGGTATTTACCCAGGCGCTCTTCCATCATGTTTCGTTCGCTAGATGACGAAACATAAACGCCAATGCCCACCAAAATCAAAATAACGATCAGCCCAATTAGGATTATTCCTAAAGTCATACTTTCTTCCTTCAACCACTGCGAAACAAGAATTTATGTGCAGGTTTAGTAACGCTTGCCACCTACTCCAAACACACTTGATGGCAGATGAATACCTGCACCTTCGATTTTATCCATGAACTTGGGGCGTAAACCGGTTGGGCGCAAACGTCCCATCACCCTGCCATTTTCATAGCCAGATTGCTCGAAAATGAAAATGTCGGTCAATGTAATTACATCACCTTCCATACCATTTATTTCGGTAATATTGGTGATTTTGCGCGTTCCATCGCGCATACGCTCTTGTTGAACAATGAGATCTACTGCTGCTGCTATTTGCTCCCGGATGGCACGGACCGGCAGATCCATCCCGGCCATGAGGGTCATCGTTTCCATACGAGCAAGCGTATCGCGCGGAGTGTTTGCATGGGCAGTAGTCATCGAACCATCATGGCCTGTATTCATGGCCTGGAGCATATCAAGCGCTTCAGCGCCACGGCATTCCCCAACAATGATCCGCTCTGGGCGCATACGCAGAGAGTTAATCACCAAGTCTCGGATGGTAACTTCGCCACGTCCTTCAATATTCGCCGGCCGCGACTCGAGCGTAACCACATGTTCCTGGCGAAGTTGTAATTCAGCGGCATTCTCAATCGTCAGGATGCGCTCATCGTTGGGAATAAAACCAGACAAGATATTGAGCAGGGTGGTCTTGCCAGAGCCAGTGCCACCTGAAACGACAATATTCAAGCGGCCAATAACACAAGCTTTCAAAAACTCAACTGCTTCAGGTGTTACGGTACCGAATTGAATCAGTTGTTCCACTGTGATTGGGTTTTTTGAAAATTTACGAATAGTCAGGCTTGGACCGACGAGCGAAATCGGAGGAATAACAGCGTTCACACGTGAGCCATCTGGCAGGCGAGCATCCACATAAGGGCTGGATTCGTCGATACGGCGTCCTAGTGGTGCAACAATACGATCAATAACGCGCATAACATGGTCATTGCTTTCAAAAGTAATCGGAACACGCACAAGCTTACCTTTTCGTTCAACGTATATGTTTTTCGGCCCATTGACCATGATTTCTGTGATCGTATCATCTTCCAACAATGGCTGAAGTGGGCCAAAGCCAAGTATTTCAGCCGAAATTTGCTCGAACAGGCGTTGCCGTTCTGGGCGGGAAAGAATGATATTCTCCTCGTTCAGAATTTGCTCGAACAAATCCATAATCGTTCGTCGGACTTCATCCGTTCGGCTTATATCAGTGGATGGATCAAGCTCAGAGAGCAATTTGTTCTGTACGCGAGTCTTTAGATCAAAGTATGTGCCAGCCTGAGGCGCCGTGGAAGGCGCATTAATGCGCTTGGATTGCACAGATGACAAACCGCCGCCAGAAGGTGAAGATGGGTTTTGTTGAGAGTCAGGGGAACGCCCCTGTCCCTGTTCGATACGTTTAAGCAAAGACATTTTCAACCTCCAGATTTACAAATAAGGGTTATTGAGCGGTTTTCTCGATTTGCTTGCGTACGACTTCGGCCAGAGAAAATATAGCTTTTGAGCTAGGCTGGGATTTGTTATCAATCATGAACGGTACACCACGATTGACAGATGGAATAACCACGCGTTCGTCAAGCGGAATAACCCCAACAACCAGTTGTTTTAAGTTATCGCCAACTTTTTCCGGGGTAATCGAGATACGCTTGTCGTATTTGTTCATCACAAAACAAATTCGTTCGCGTGGCGTCCCAATCGTATCCATTAAGTCCAGGAATAAGCGACAGTTCTTGATTGCGGGAATATCTTGCGTAACAACAAGTATAACAATATCGGCATTATCCAAGGCCGCAAGGGTAACATCTTCGAGCGCGCTGGAAGTATCAATAACCACGTAGGCGTAATTTTGCCGTAAGTACTTAACCAGTTTTACAAACTGATCCGAACTGACCTGCTCGGCCTGTTCCGGGCGAGCTGGCGCAGCCAGGACACGCATACCAGAAGCAGCGTGTTTAATAACAACGCTTTCAACCACTTCAGCATCCAGTTCATCGGCGCGCGAGGTCAGGTCGAGAATAGTGTTCTTGCCTTGCTCATTCAGAAAAACTGCCACATCGCCATATTGCAATTTGGCGTCTATTAATATGACGCGAGTTTCATCATTGTGCAAAGTTACCGATAAATTAACTGCCAGCGTTGTTGTTCCTGCGCCACCTTTGGGGCTGTAAACAACGATCACTTTCCCATCAGACAACCCCGAAAAAGACGCCTTTGGGTTAATGGCTGATGCAACAGGAGACGCTTCAACCTGCACATTTTTTGCCCTTGTTGAATGAGCCATCTGCCCTGCGCGCCGAATGGCTGAAATCAATTCATCAGCCATTGGCGGTTTGGTCAGGAAATCCCGCGCGCCAGCCAGCATGGCACGGCGCATATAATTGGGATCGCCCTGCACGGAGAGAATCACAATCTGGGCAACCTGATCGCGTTGGCGAATAGCTTCGGTGGCCGTAATGCCATCCATATCCGGCATGTTAATGTCCATCAAAACTACATCTGGCTTGATGTCAAAGGTCAGTTGAACAGCTTCCTTGCCAGAACGAGCTGTACCAACCACCTCTATGTCTGTTTCAAACTGAAGTAGCTTACGAACATTTTCGCGTGTTTCAGAAACATCATCGACGATTAAGACGCGAACTTTATCAGCCATTTATGGCAACTCCACAAAAAAGATTTTTATTTTCAAAAACGATTATGGCTGCGCTTCTTCAGCCGATTCACCAACAACGTCAATACGTGGGTTCAAACCAAAGGGTAATTTAGCCGGAAGTGCAACATTGTATTGGCTAATCAGGTACTGCAAGGTAACCGACTCAGTATCTATCAAATTCGGATCATCGGGTGAGCGCAAAGCCAGGGTTATATTGGCCTTACTGTACAGGAGGTAAGTCAGGCTGACAGCATCTTGTGGAGAAACGATCAGGGTAACGATTTCTGGAACAGGAGGAGGAGGAGGCTCCTCACCTTCAACAGGAGCAGCATCTTCAGTAGAAGACCCAGCCACAGCGGTTTGGTCACCAGTAAGATTAAAAGCCCCAAGGTGTAAAACCTGTATGTTCTGCAAGATCATCTGAGAAACCAAACGTGGACGCTGGGATTCTGAAGGAATGACATAAACCGCTTGATTCAAAGTTGGTTCCAACTCGGCGCGCCCATAAGCAGAAGCTTCGCCACCGGAACTAATTGTCATGGTAAGCACAGGCAGTTGCTCTGGCAAGAAACCTGTACCGATTACACCGGCTGTATAATTTGGCGTCTGGCTTTGAAACGATGTATCCAGTTCAACAAATGAAGTGGTGATAATAACGTTGACACGATCACCATCTCGAAGGGCAAAACCCACGGCACCCAAACGTGAAATCGGCAGGCTGATAGCGGTCATACCCGGCGGTATGGTCTTTGCTACTTCTGAACCTTCTTGCAAAACCCCGGGGCGCTCCGAGGTCAACTCACGGGTCAGTGGTTGACCCTGCACAAGTGGATACCTGGCATAATATATATCTGCAACTTCCGCTTTTGTGCGGAACATGGAAGCCGTGATTTTGTCTGGCGGGTAGGGGATTTCTTCCAGAGCCGCATCGACGATCAAGTCATCGCGCGCAACCGGCTGGGCAAGCACGACAATCGTTGAAAGTTCTGGAGCAGGCGTTTCAGCGGCGGCACCGCCGCCAAGCGTGAAGGTGCCACTTAGAACAAAATAAGCCGCCACACTCAAAATCAGGATGAGGAAAACAATTACAAGCAGGAGTATGCCGCCACGTTTCATAGAATTTCTCCTTCAGTCAGGTTTATCACTTTTTATGATTATACAGTAAAAACGTTCTAGTAACTGCCATCTTTTCGGATGCTGAGAGCGTAAACAGAGAGTATAAACTGAGCAGAATGAGTGAATAAATACATTATTACTCGATAATGTAAAATATAACAATAATATCTACATATCTGATTTTCAATCATACAAAGCGAAACTGTCAATAGGACAAAAGACAGCCTGACCCCAACCATGATATGCCGGGTAAAACGAGTTCAAAATAATAGCTTGCCCATATAAACCTGTTCAAGTTCCACAAAATTATAGCATTGCTACAGAAAAGTGCGCAAACAACGAACAAATCCACCCAAGAGGAGACTCTTTCATGAGATCAAAATTGACCCTTTTAATTTGCATTATTCTGCTGGCGCTATCGGCATGCAGCCCCTCGACAAACCCGGCACAGGTGCCGCCAAACGCACTGGAGGCCACCCCAACTTTGCCGCCCGACCTGCCAAAAATCACAGCCGTCGCGCTCGACCGGGACGAATTACCACGCTACGAATCGCTCGAAATAACGGTCACACTCGAAGCGCAATACGATAATCCCTACGATGCGCGCCAGGTGCGGCTGGATGGTGTCTTCGCAGGGCCGGACGGGATGCAGATGACCGTCTCCGGCTTTTGGGATGGGCAGGGGGCCTGGAAAATGCGTTTCACCCCGTCCCAGGCTGGTCAATGGGAATACAACCTGACGGTCCGCGACGCGCGCGGCACGTCCCCCGAAGCGCAGGGTCGTTTCAGCGTCAGCGAATCTGATTTAAACGGCTGGCTGCAAGTCGGTCGGGATGTAAATCCCGAATACAGCGCCCGCTACCTCGTCCACCACGATGGGACACCCTTTTACGGGTACGGCTACTGCGAAGCGCTCAACATCCTGATCGACAGGTTTAGCACAGAAAACGGGGTCGGCCTGTTCAGCAATATGGTTGAAGCCGGCGAAAACTTTGTGGTCTGGTGGCCGCTTTACAGCATGTCACCTATTAACAGCAGTTATAACAATTACTCGGCCTCGAATATGAATACAATCGACGCCATTGTGCGCGATGCAGAGAAAAAAGGCATCTTTCTGATTTTCACGATTTGGGATCACCCCCAACTGCGCGGCGACAACCACCCCTGGGGAACAGGCAACTGGGGCAACAACAACGGATTCCGCAACCTGGGTGACTTGCCTTCCTTTTTCATCGATGATGAAGCCTGGGCCTGGCAGGAAAACTTCTATCGTTACGTCATTGCCCGCTGGGGTTACAGCCCGGCTATCGGCATGTGGCAGACCGTCTCCGAAATTAACGGCACCGAGTCTTTCGATCAGACCGATGCCTGGCACGAGAAAGTCAACAATTACTTCGTTGAGAACGACCCTTACCGCCACCCGACCACCGCCAGTATGTCCGGTGATGTTGACTGGAGCGAGGGATACCGCGTGACAGACGCGCCCCAGGTGCATTTGTACGAGTTCGACGGCGGAGCCATCCAGGCCGCCGAGGTGCTCTCATACTGGACCCAATCCATGTGGGATGAGCAGGAAAAGCCCAACTGGGTCGGCGAGTTTGGTGTACAGGGCACAGCAGAATACCCTGAGCTTTTCCACAATTCAATTTGGTCGGCGCTGGCCTCGGGCGCAGCGATGACCCCCGCCGAGTGGAACAGCGGCGGCTCGTGGGGACGCCCCACGCCCGAGATGAAGGCCGATATGTCAAGATTTATTCAGTTTGTGAAGGGGATGCCGCTGGCAGAACTCAACCCATCGCGCCTGGAACTGTCTTTTAACGACGAGCAGGTGCGCGGCTGGGGCATCGCCGGTCCGCAAGGCGGATTGTTCTGGGTACAGGATTTCGCCCTCGAAGGCCAGCCGATCGCCGAGTTGCGCGCCGATGAGACAATTCGCAGCGGGATACAGGTTGAAATTTTTGGTTCACTGGATGGCGCGTACACGATTACCCCCTACGATACTTGGCAGGGACTTTTCCTTGAGCCGATTCCGGTCACTTGCGCCGCAGGCCAGCCGTGCGTAGTTGATTTACCCGATTTCAGGATGGATATGGCGTTTAGGATTGAAAAGTAAGGGAAGGAAAAAGTAACAAGTAGAAAAGAGAACAAGGAAAGCCGCCGGTAATTTCGCGCGAAAATGAATTACGGTCATTCTGGTCTGTTCAGATTTTTGATTACTTCGACTTTTGGATTAAATGCTTGTTTTAGGTATTGACGCTGGGCATAAAGGCCATAGAAACCATAGAGTACCATTCCAATAATGTTGATAAAAACCATCTGAGGAAATACTTCGCTTTGGATCAAACGGAGAAAAATGTTCCAAAGTTCGATAAGAGAAAAAATAATTTCCCGCTCTTTAAGGGCGTATCCCACTGTGCCAAGATATACCCCAAACATCACACCGAAGATCGAGATAACTCCCGCCAAAACTACGCTGATAAGCGTTCGCTTCATTTTAGCCTTATCCATCGCCATAAAAACATACGCATACATAAAAAATGCAAAAACACCTGCCAAACGGTCAAAAAATATTATTGATAGCGCCAGCAGGATTGCACCTATCGTTGCTACTGCCGCTCCATACAACACACCTCGCCCTAGGTTCAATGGGGCTTGCCTGTATTCCTGCTCCATTTTTTTATGTTCGTTCGGAATCTCTGCAATGCAATCGGCGCACATCAACCATGGACTACCGTTGATAATTACAAAATTAAGCGTTTTGCTAAAAGGATTTTTACAGTCGTTACCCTGGCACTTTTGATGGGGAGGATACAAAAAGTGTGTAATCATCTCAAGGAAATCCTGAATGACGGTGCTTCTCCCCATTTCGTTTATTTTTCCTTGAAACGGCACAAAAATTGACGTGAAACTCGGATCTATTTCCAAATGCGCCTGGTGTGTTTTGACACTTTTGAAAAACTGTTTGAGACTGTCAGATTTTTTGATCTGCTCAATTTTTTCATCATCAAGCGGATAATGCTGAATACCAATAAAGAAACCGGGAACGGACACATTTCCCATGGGTTTTGACCCAACCCCGGCAACTACTGGAAATTTGGAAAAATATCCGACGATGCGGTGCCGAAACGCATAATCACTTTCTAAATGCGGTTGGTACTTAAGCCCTAAAATCTTTGCGAGTTTTTCCCAGTCTGATTGGTACTCAAGGTTTTTAGCAATATTTTTGCTAAAAACCTTTTCCTGCGACTTATTGAGATATACAAAATTGCCATCAACCCGTAGCACATAATCCATTAGGTATGGACCTGGCACTGCACCTACTTCAAACTTATGTTCTTCTACCTGAAAAATATGACTCAGGCCAAGAACAAGCCAGGAAGGTTCGCCTTTGTAAACCTGCTTTCCGTTATGCAAAATTTCATACGAAGCAAAAGGTTTGCGCTGAAGCACAACCTGATGAGCAACGCCATCGAGCGTAAAATTCCAAACACAATGAACAATATTCATCCCCCTACCCTCCTTTGGAAGCCTCAACAAAAGCGCGGAACAGGTTGCGCGTGGACTGTTGGTCGGTTAACCATTCGGGATGCCACTGGACGGCAAAGCCAAACGGGTGTTCGGGCAGTTCAACGGCTTCGACAAGTCCGTCTGGGGCGTAGGCGACCGGTTTCAGGCCGGGGGCAAGGTCTTTGATACCCTGATGGTGCAAACTGTTAACCTGCAAAATTGGTTCGCCAAAGATCTGAGCGATCTGGCTGCCTTCTTCCACGCGGACAGGGTGCGCCAGGTGGGTGCGCGGCAGTTCTGGGTAGCAGTCATGGCGGATATCGGTTTGGACCTGGTCCGGAATGTGGGTATAGAGCGTCCCGCCCAGGGCAACATTGACCACCTGACAGCCGCGGCAAATGCCCAAAAACGGTTTTTTGTCTTCGGCCGCGAAGCGCAGCATAGGCAGTTCGAGAGAATCGCGCGCTTCGTCCACCTCGTCAATTTTCGGGTGGTGCGCCCCGGCAAAATGCTTGATGTCGATATCCCCGCCCCCCGTCAGCAGGATACCGCCAAGGTGCGGGTAAACCTGCATCCATTCATCCCGGCCAAGTTGGTTTGGCAAAAGCAGGGGTACACCGCCAGCCTGCAAAATGGCATTGATATAACTGGTCTGAACAGCAGCGATGGGCAGGTTGGATGGGCTTTTTCCGTCGTAGGTGGTGATGCCGATGAGGGGGCGCATATCTCTCCTGGTTTTAGGTAAATTACAAAAGGGTACAGCAATTGCGCTGTACCCTTTGGCTTAATCTGTGAGATTGCTTGCTAGTTGAATTTCTGTTTTAGGCGGGCCGACTTGCCAGACAGGGCGCGCATGAAATACAACTGGGCGCGGCGCACCTGTGAGTGGCGTTCGACAACTACTTTGTCGACACGCGGGGAACGCAGCAGGAAGGTGCGCTCAACGCCGACACCGTTGGAAGCAATGCGGCGGACGGTAAAATTGCCATCCTGGCCGCCCTTGCGCAGGCGGATGATGGTGCCTTTGAATTCCTGAATACGCTCGCGCTCACCTTCTTTAATGCGGACGTGGACAGAAACAACGTCGCCGGGGCGCAGGGCGGGAATATTGGGGTTGGCAGGTGCTTCGACTGACTTAAGAAGGTCGCTCATTTCTTGATTTCCTTACGATTTTGAAATACTGCTTCACAGCAGTGGATTAGCGCGAGAGCGGATTATAGCATAAAACTCAAAAAACGGAGCCAATTCCCAGACGGTTTTTGGAAATTAGTTGTAGCGCCGCACGACCAAAACCGCATTGTGGCCGCCAAAACCGAAGGCATTGCTGATGGCAACCTGCACCTTTTGTTCGCGGGCTTTGTTGGGGACATAGTCCAGATCGCATTCAGGGTCAGGAGTTTCGTAGTGGATGGTCGGCGGCAGGATGCCTTCACGCACGACCTGGACACAGAAAATCACTTCCAGGGCGCCGGTTGCGCCCATCATGTGTCCAGTCATCGATTTGGTCGAGGAAACTGGGATCTTATAAGCCAAGTCGCCGAAAGCGGCTTTGATGGCCTTCGTCTCAGCGGCGTCGTTGAGCGGGGTGGCGGTGCCGTGAGCATTGATATAACCGACCTGGTCAGGGTTGACTCCCGCCGATTGCAACGCCAGTTTGATGGCGCGCCCGCCTCCGGCGCCGTTCTCATCCGGGGCGGTGACGTGGAAGGCGTCGGCAGTGGCAGCGTAACCGGCCATTTCGGCCAGGATGTTCGCGCCACGGGCTTTGGCATGGGCTTCGGTTTCGAGCACCAACACCCCTGCGCCCTCGCCCATCACCAGACCATCACGGTTCCTATCGAAAGGCTGGGGGGTCATCGAGTAATCGCCATTTCGGCGGCTCATCGCGCCGATACGATCAAATGCGCCCACGCCCGTGGCGCAAATCGTCGCTTCGGTCGCGCCAGCCAGCACCACATCCGCTGCGCCGGAGCGCAGCATCATCATGGCTGTGCCGATACCGTCCGCGCCAGAAGCGCAGGCTGAAGCCACCGAAAAGGATGGGCCTTGCAGTCCAAATTCGATGCCGATCATACCCGCTGCGCCGTTTGGCATCAACATTGGGATCAGGAACGGGCTGACCTTGCGCGCGCCTTCGTCTTTGAGCGTGAAAATCGCATCCTGGACGGCCTTCAGACCGCCGATGGCCGAGGAAACAACCACGCCAATCCGCTCGGCATTTTCAGGCGTGACCTGCAAGCCAGACATTTCGAGCGCTTCCCTGGCCGCGGCAACGCCAAACTGCTCGAAACGGTCACGGCGGCGGGCTTCCTTGCCATCCATGTATTGGGTTGGGTCGAAATTCTTGACCTCGCAGGCAATCTTGACGTTCCACTCGTGCTGCCAGGTCTCGGTATCAAACAGGGTGATCGGCCCGACGCCAGAGACGCCGTTCAGGGCATTGCGCCAGGTTTCCTGAACACCCTGGCCAAGCGGGTTGACAGTTCCCATGCCGGTAATAACGATTTTTTCCATATAGTCTCCTGTATTCAAAAGAACACAAGTCCTGAGCGAAGTGCTGAACGACAGTGAAGCACGCAGTCGAAGGACGGTTCTGGCGAAATCACTCTTCGACTGCTGCCCTTCGTTTTCACTCAGAACCTCCGCTCAGGGTTTGGTATAAAAAAGACGCCCGCCGGGGCGTCTGTGGGCTATTTGGGCTGGACCTTGAACCCGGAGCCGGTCAACATCACCACGACCGGGTCGGGCAAGCTGGATATTTTCTGCTCCAGCGCGTTCCAGACAATTGCAGACGTTGGCTCTACATATAACCCCCGTTTCGCCAGTTGGTCGCGCCCTGGCAGGATGTCTCTTTCGTCGACAGGAACAAACTCCCCGTGGCCTGCTTCCGTTATTTGAAGCAAAGCCCCGGCCCGCAGCGGCATACGAATGCGAATGCCCTCGGCAACCGTAATGCCTTCGGTGACAAAGCCCAAGGCGGCAGAACCCGCGGTCGAAAGCACCCACATCGGAGCGCAGGCGCGGGCCTGGACGCCGATCATGCGCGGGACGGCCCGGATCAGTCCAGCGCGCTGCAGGGCCAGGAAGCCGCGGTAAAGCCCCAGAAACAGCCCGCCCTGGCCAACCGGGCAGATGACAGCCCCCGGCGTGCCGCCAAGCTGTTCGTAAATCTCGTAGGCAGCGGTGGCGTAGCCAGGCAGGTTATGGGGCATCCAGGCGTGGCTGGCGTAGGATAACTCGTTCGAAAGTCGGGAGACTTTCGACTCCAAAGCACGCGACACATCAGAGCGGGAGCCTTCAACAGGGTGCAGTTGTGCGCCGTAAAATTGGATCTGCTGGAGCTTTGGGCCAGAGGCGGCAGCCGGGACGTAGACCCCGGCCCGCAGCCCGGCGCGGGCGGCATAGGCGGCGAAGGAGGCCCCGGCGTTACCGGAAGAATCCTCCACCGCGGCGGTGACGCCCCGGCCTTTGAGAAAGCTGACCAAGGCGGTCATGCCGCGGTCTTTGAAAGAACCCGTCGGGTTGAGAAATTCGCATTTATAGGCGACCTGCCGCCCGAAGGATTCGGACCAGAGCAAAGGCGTCAGTCCCTCGCCCAGGGTAACGGGATCCAGGCTGAGGGGAATCCCGCCAAAAGTGTGGCGGTAGCGCCACAATCCAGGCTGGGATCTGTCAACCTGCGCGGGATCAAATTCGGGCCAGGTTTTCCAATCAAAAAGCCCGCCGCACTTGAGGCATTTGTAGGGTGTGCCTTCGTCAGGGTAGGGCCGGCCGCAGTTGGTGCAGGTGATATTCATCCGTTATTTTGTCCAGGGGATCGTAACCGGTTCGCCGCGTTCGGGAAGCAAGGCGCCGCGGTCGTTGATCGTAATGTTATAGGTCTGGTAGGGAACGACTTCGACCGCTTTCAAAACGCATTCGTTGCTATCGCCGCAGGTGGTGTAGCCGTAATAGTAATTGTCGGGGGCGTTGATCAGGCGGGCATAGAAAACATAGGTGGCCGGGGCGCGCACGAAGAGCATGACCGGTGCGGATGTCGGGAAATTGCTGGCCCCATGACTGCCGGCCGGTAGAAAAATGGTGAAATCTTCACCGGTCGAGACTTCCTGGGCGTACAGGGTGGCGGCAAAACCGGCCCCGCCGCCGCCCATATCCAGACCGATGATGATGGTGGCGCGCTCAGCTTCGGGAATGGGGGTGGCCGTTGGGAAGATGCTGGTCAATGGAGGGTATTCATCTTGTAGCGTGGGCTGCTGCGCGCAGGAGATTGTCAGCAGGATTGCCAATAAAAGGGAATAACCAATAATCTTCATACTCACCACGCGACTCTTTTTGATTTTAAGCAGCCCTGGTTATAACTGTTTGCGCAAGAAAATTTCAGCGGCTTCAGCAGGCAAAAAGAGGGCGCCGCAATCAGTATAGCCAAGTTTGCGATACAGGTGCTGGGCGGTTTCATCTGCAAGGGTGGATGTAAGCACCTGGTCATATCTCTGGGCTCGCAAGGTTTCTTCCCAATGGGCAATCAGTTGGGTGGCGATGCCCTGACCGCGATGGGATTCGAGCACGAAAAGCAGATTCATAAAAGGGATGTTGTCCCAGAAATATCCAAATCGCAGCCAGCCGACCAGTTCATGATCGATTTTGGCAACGATTATCTCTTTTTGTGTAATTTTTCGCACCAGCCTATCGGCGCTGAGATGATGATCCAGCGCTTGCAGGGTGTCAAAATCGTCGGAAAATGCATAGCCAATGTTCATTCGGCCTGTTCCTGCTATTCTTGCTTTGTGCGCTGCTTCCATTCACGCTCCAAAATGGCGTAGTGATATTCACTGCAATACGCGCCTTTGAAAAAGAGATTTTCCACCAGGTGCGCCTCGCGCCGAAAGCCGAGGCGCTCCAGCAAGCGCCAGGAGGCTGCATTTTCCACGTCACACTCGGCAACGACGCGGTGCAGGTTCAACTCGCCAAAGAGCAGATCAAGCACAGCCTGGGCGGCTTCGCCGGCATAGCCCCGCCCCCAGTGGGCGCGGGCCAGGCTGTAGCCGAGGTAGGCCTGGCGCGGGTCGGATTTCATGCAGTGGATGGCAACATCGCCAATCGTTTCACCTGTTTCGCGCACTTCCAGCGCCAGTTGCAGCCACTCGCCGGGGGTAAATTGCCGGGTTTTCATCTCAGCGATAAATTCGAGGGCGCTTTCACGCGCATAGGGCACATTCCAACCCTGGTAGCGGGCCACATCCGGGTCGTTGCGATAGGCCAGGAAAGGCTCAAGGTCAGAGTCGCGGAAGGGGCGAATGATCAGGCGCCCAGAGTGGATGGGAATCTGCATACAATGTGGCCTTATGCCTGTTGTTCAGCAGGCAGTTCCGCTGGTCGTTGAATAACAGGGTATATCGCCAAAGAATCCTGCCAGGCCAGGCGGTGTCGAGTGGATTTTACCCAAAGCAAGATGAGAAGCGAGCCAATGACAATGGCCGCGATACCAATCAGCCCGGCCTCGGGGCCAAAAGCGCCGCCTGTCCAAAGTTCCGGCCCAGACTGCTGGATGGTGATGATGGTTGTGCCGGTTCGCATACCGCTGACCGGGAAGCCAAAGACATTGCCCTGGAAAAAATTCCAGGTAATGTGCAGGCCGATGGAAATAGCCAGTTCGCCGGTCAGGAGATAGGGCAAACCGAGAAACAGCCCTGCCAGGATCAGATTAACCGTGCTGACCCAGGAAGAGTTGGGATTGGCGAAATGAAGCAAGCCAAAGATTGACGATGAAATGGCGTAGCTGATCCACAAAGCGGCGCGCGGACCAATGCGCCTGAAATTCAGACCTTCGGCTATATTTCTGAGCCAGTAACCACGCGACATGACTTCTTCCTGAATACCAACACTAATAAAAAGTAACAAATAGAAGAACATGTCTTCCCAAAACAAGGGCTGACTTGACTCGAGGGTCGGCGTTACAGTAGCCCAGCCAAGCACGTATTCCACGCCAAAAATGACAGCCATGAGCAGCGCACCCAGCGCAAGACCAAAGCCCATATCCAGCCACCAGGCTCGATCAAGGGCAAAACCATAACTCTTGAAAGGGCGACGGTCAAGGAATTTCCCGGCAATAACCAGACTCAGAACAATAATCATCCAGCTTAAGTTTTCGCCGATAACCTTCAAAATAAAATCAACAAGCCTGTTCTGCGGCAAACCGCCCGGCGTCAGGTTAAAAGACGAGAGCATGAAAAACAATATAAGAGCAAGGATGCGCCATCCGGCGCGCAAACGTTTTTCGCTGGAGCTCCAGAAAATGGCTTTGACGAAGTTCAGTATGGCTTTCATGTTATTTGGCCTTTTTCTGCTGCGCAAGGATCTGTTTGTAAACTTTTTCGGCGTCTTTGAGCATTTCAAAGGCTGGCGCAGGGGTTTGCCCACCCATTTTTGGCCAGCCGCCGCCGGTATAGATCCAGGCTTTCGGGTCGAGCGGGCCAAAAACGATATCGCCGCGGCCGTTTTTGTGCAAATCGAGATTGATCTCTTTCAGGTCAGCCAGGGGCAGGCTGGTCAGGGTGGTCTTGAACAGGCCGGTATGGATGAGCACGCGCTGGTTGGTCAGGGCATAAAAGGTCAGGTAACGATAAGCAAGATCGACAAAAAAGCGCAGCAGGAGGATGTAGGCGGCAACCGAAAGCGAGAAGATGCTCCAAAACTTATCTTGAAACGGGACGTTGCTGACCGCGGTTTCAAATTCCCATAAATAGGCCAGCACAGCCCAGACGATGCTGAAAGGGATGAAGAAAATATCGGAGCGCCAGAAGACAAATCCCTGGCGGGGTTTGCCTCTCCAGAGAACTTTCTCGCCAGGGTTAAGTAATTCTTGAAAAATGGATGTAGAGATTTCAGGCACAATCAGGCTCTTTCTTTGAAAACTAAACTTACGGCTTCGGCTCGCCAAATTCCTGAAACACCTCAATGATATTCTGGTCCGGGTCGGCAAGATAAAGCCATTTCGCCAGGCCAGGGATTTCGAGCGGGCCCTGAACAATTTTCAAACCGTTTTCGTGGATTTTAGCCAGGGATTTCTCGAAATCGTCCGTTTCAAGAGCCAGGTGTGGGCAGAGATGAGGACGAACAGTGACGGGCTCGAAAGGTTTTGGCTGGTTGTGCTCGTCGAGCACCTGAATGAGTTCCAACTTACCGCCGTCAAGTTCCAGAACCACCAGGGTTTCATGGATATTTTCATCAATGAAAGACTGCTGGACGCGAAATCCCAGATTTTCGCAATAAAAACGAGTCGAGGCTTCAAGGTCAGAGACTTCGAATGCAAAATGATCAATTTTCACAGTTTTTACTCCCCTGGTTTTGGATGATACTGGCCTTCGACCCACTCTTCGCCGTCAGGTTTGAATTCCTTCTTCCAAACCGGGACGATTTCCTTGAGTCGGTCGATGCCATAGCGCGCCGCGTCGAAGACGCCGGTGTCGCGATGGGCAGCGGTACAGGCAATCAGGACAGTCGGTGTGCGCGGGTAGAGCTTGCCGATGCGCTGGACAATCGCAATCCCCTCAACCACCGGCCATTTGGTGCGGATTTCGTCGGCAACCTGCGCCATTTTGGCTTCGGCCATCGGCTTATAGGCTTCGTATTCGAGGTAAGTGGTCTCGTGAGGGTCGTCGCGGGTCGTGATTCCGCGCACCATGCCGGTAAAAATGGCCGCCGCGCCAGTGGATGTCAGGGTGATGGCATCCAGCAGGGTGTTCAGGTCGATCTCTTCTTCGGTGATGGAGGTGATGAGGGGAAAGGTCATACTGGGTACTCGATATTTGTTATTCGTTGTTCGATACTCGAGAATTCGCGCATCGAGTATCGACTTTCTATCCCCCCGAAACGGGTGGAAAGAAGGCAATTTCCGCATTGGCAGGAATTTCGTCTTCGTCGAAACGATATTCATGATTGATGGAGGCCAAGCAGTGCTCCATCAACTGTCCGTCGATGTTTGGGAACTGCTCGACCAGCATGGCTTTGAGTTGCAGGATGGTCACCCCGGCAGGGACTTCCATTTCGGTGGAACGAGTCCCGGCTTTGTCACGCAGGGTGGCAAAGAAAAGCACTTTGATGGAACTCACAACTATGCAATCCTTTTCAGCCAGGCCAGAACCTCAGGCAAGTGCTCTTCATAATGTCCGTATGTATTATCAGCAATGAACTCGTAAAAAGGACGGCCTTCGGTCCAGGAAAAATATGCACCATCAAAGAGTTCTTCATGGGTGGCTTTCTGGATCAGGGACAAAACATCCTGGTAGGCCTTTTTTTCCTGGCGACGTATTTCTGCCACAGACAATTTGCGCGAATCAGTCAATACTTGCGCATTTAAGACATCCACTTCCGGAGATGGGAGCGGCTTTCGCCCCATCCGCAGCGTCGTAAACAGAGATACAACGCGCTCTTCCCAGAAACCCAAATGCCCAATCAAGTCTTTAACAGACCATTCGCCATGCAAAATAATCAGCGGCATGCGCTCATTATCTACGTGAGCTAGCGCGGCATCCAGTTGTTTTCGCCCGGCAAGTATCTTCTCGGTCAATTCCTTTTTATTTAACATTTGTACATCCTTCTCCTTGCTCTTTCAACCAGGTGTCACGGGTTACATGATAAATATAATGATGCACCGGCGTGGTATGGGAACGCATGGATTCAGGAAATTGATAGATTTCCTCAGCCATGCGCAACCCGCCAACCGCTTCCTGCATCTTGATCGAAGCCAGGTTTTCCACATTTGGCGTAGCCTGCACGATCTGGCACTCAGTATGGATAAATAATCGGTCAAGCAAGGCGCGTTTGACTTCCAGGCCATAGCGCTGGCCCCAAAAATCGGGGCTTAATTTAACATCGGTCTCAGAAATACCATCCGGGCCGGGCAATTCCATTTTACACTGTCCGATCGCCTGGCCGGTTTGTTTTAGCGCAACCACGAGCAATTGCTGAAACTCTGAATCGCCGCGCTTTTCGATATTGGCGCGCAAGCGTTCTTCCGTCTCGTCCAACCCGTTCGGGAAGCCGACAAAACGCATCACACGCGGGTCATTCCAAAGTGAGCAGATAAAAGCGGCGTCGGCAGGTTCAGCCAGGCGCAGGGTGAGTCGAGGTGTTTCGACAACCACCCTACTCATTGAGGATATCTCCGCTTTTGCCGCCATGTTTTTCAACCAGGCGGATATTCTGGATTCTCATAGTTTTTTCGGCAGCCTTGGCCATATCGTACACCGTCAGCGCAGCCACCGAGACGGCGGTCAGGGCTTCCATCTCGACCCCGGTCTTGCCTACCGTTTTGGCGGCGGCGCTGATGCTGATGCCGGGCAGCGCTTCATCAAGGGTCAGTTCCACATCCACATGGGTGAGGGCGATCGGATGACAGAGCGGGATCAGCTCCGAGGCGCGCTTGGCGGCCTGGATCCCGGCGATCTTGGCAACCGTCAGCACATCCCCTTTTTTGAGCTGTCCATCGCGGATCAGCGCCAGGGTTTCGGGCTTCATCACGATTTCACCGCGCGCAATCGCTATCCGCTCGGTATCGTCTTTATGGCCGACATCCACCATCTTGGCGCGGCCCTGGTCGTCGAGGTGGGTGAGTTGGGTCATGGCCGAATTATACCGTAGGGGCGGCCCATCGAGCCGCCCCCAGCAATGATATAATCACGCGCTATGGATTTAAACATCGCCAGCCACCAAACCGGCAACTATACCGTGCAGATCCCCGTTTACGAGGGGCCACTCGACCTGCTCTTGCAGTTGATCGAGCGCGCCGAGTTGGATATTACCTCAGTTGCGCTGGCAATGGTCACAGACCAGTATCTCAAATACATCCGCGCCATGCAAGAAGCCAGGGCCGAGGAGATTTCGGCTTTCTTAGTGATTGCGGCAAAACTGATTCAGATCAAGTCTGAAGCGCTGCTGCCGCGTCCGCCGGTGCGCGAGGTCGGGGAGGAAGATCCCGCCGAAAATTTGGCCCGTCAACTGCGCATCTATAAACAATTCAAGAAAATCGCCAACTGGATGGAAAAACGCGAAAAAGACGGTTTTCACACCTACCTGCGCCTGGCTCCCCCACCGAAGATAGAAGGTCGCCTGGATTTGAGCGATATCACCTTACAGGATTTTCTCAAGATTGCCGAGAACATCTTTTCGGATGAGAAAGATAAACAGGCCCTGGGAACCGTTATCTCTGCACCCAGGGTTACCATCCGCGAGAAAATTGCCTTTATCGCCGAACGATTAAGCAAAGGCGAACAGGCTTCGTTTAAAGAATTGATCGGTTCTGCCAAGACCCGGCTGGAAGTCGTCGTAACCTTCCTGGCGATGCTCGAACTGATCAAACGCTACCGCGTATCTGCCCGCCAGGACATTCTATTCGGGGATATCGAAATCCAGCGCGACGATTGGAATCAGGAAGAAGAGTTCGAGTTAGAGTTCGAATAATTTTTTAGGAGGGACAATGAGTCAACAAAACACCAAATACAAAACCATGGCACGAATTGCAATAATAGCAAACTGGGTGGCTTGGATTTTACTTATCACTGCCTGTATTTCAGTGTTAGACAATATTATCAATTTTGACAAGACTGTATATGATGGCTACGTTACCATGGAAAAATTTTCAAGAAGTTCTTCAGGATTACTTGAACCCTTTTTTCCCACCATCAGCGCCTTAATGCCCATCATCAATTCTCTAACCTATGGGGTGTACAGCTTCTTAATCTTGCGCGCGATATCCCTTGGTTTATTCATGCTTATTGAAATTGACCTGGATATTAAGTTGATCAAAGAAGGAGCTGGGAATGAGTGAAAACCTTCGAAATCAAATTTATAACAACTTGGGCCAGAAAACAACAGACGAATTGCTCGACATTTGGCTAAAAAACCATCGCTACGATTGGTCGGAGACAGCATTTGAACTCATTGAAGAAATTCTGGATGAGCGTGGGATAGAAATACCGGTTCAAGAACCTGCGGTTTGGACAAAAAAAACAGATAGCAAAGAACCTTGGCAGGATATTGATGAAAGTAGTGAAAACGCGCCTGTTTTTTATAAAACAAAAGAAGTAATAGGTTTGATTAGATGGCTTGAAATAGCAGCCAAAGCAGCGCTGATAATTAGCCCCTTTCAAATGGTATTTCTTTTTATCACGCCTCTCCACAGCTTTTTCAATATTCTTGGAACAAGTTTTAGCGTAAAAGCCATAGCCGCAATATTGATATTTATTTTTTCGCTTCTGCCAGCCATTACAACCTATCTCTTATATCGCGCCATCGCCTACATCCTAAAAATCCTGATGGAATTTGAGTTCAATAGCCGGGGCGTTAAGTAGATTTAGCATGCAACAGAAATTTGCCAAATATTTTCTGATTCTTAACCTGTGTTTCAATTTATTATCCTGCCAGGGTCAACCAATCTCTGTTGCAGCAGAAACACCCACCACGCTACCAGCAACAGAAACAGCCCGGCCTGCGCCGGCATCCACCAGCACATCAACCCCCGTCGCAACAAGCACAGACATTCCCACCGCCACTTTCAGCCCAACCGCCCTGCCGCTGGTGCGTCAGACTCCACCCACCTTGATGCTGCATCGCAGCAATGCAAAGTTTGACGCCGTTCAGTTCCTGCACGAAATGATCGGTATCATCAAAGAAAACGATTTACGCGTCGTTACCTACCGAGATATTCAACAAAACCCCGCCATCACGGTTACAGAACAGGGAACACTCTTCATCATCACCATTGACGATATTTACCTGCGTTATCCCATGCACGAGAGCGTTGTAGAAATGATCGCCCTGTTGCAAGAAGCCGGTTACCCGGCAGTCTTGGGCATCGTCACCGAAGGCGAGTTCGCTTACCCCGAAACGGTTGCAATATTCAAGGAATTGTCAGACCAGGGCTGGGAAATTGCCAGTCACACAGATAATCATCGCAACCTGGGCGAGATGGAAAGAGTTTCCCCACGCGCCATCTACCTTGAGGTCAATGACAGCCTGACCAAAATCGAAGCCGCTGTTGGCATTCGCCCAATCACTCTCATTCTGCCCGAGGGACAAATGGTCAACGATGCAAAGCAGTTGCGCCGCGCTAAATTAATTTGGGTTGTCGGCATCAATGGAGGAACACAATACGATTCATCCCGCGAGCTGCTTTATGTGGGACGGGATGGTCCGTATCAAAGTGTGCAGGAAACCTACGAAAATATGCGCAAGCGTTTTGGCTTTTAAAGAGTCATTTGATGATATTGAACGTGGCAATACTCTGCTCAACCATCGGCATTATGTCCAAAATTTGATCTGGGGGAAAGATATAAGCCACAAACCATATTCCCGGTCCATCCTTGAGCGCATACTCGATGACAGTCCCTTCCAGGCCAGAAGTCTGGCGGGATTGATAAGTTAAACGCCGTGTCTCAAGTCCAAGCAGGGTCATTATTTTGTTCTCATAGATGACAATCGCCAGGCCACCTTCTGAGACGTAGGCGGCATCAATGTAATCTTTCAACAAAGTCTCTTCAGGAACAGGCACATACTCCAGCGTGACTTCGCGAATAACGGTGTGGGTTATGTTTTTATCAGCCGCGAAGAGTACTATATTCTTATCTGCTGCCTTCATCGATGTGACAACATTAGCAAATCGTTTTCCCAACTCGTTGACTTTCTGAATACTTTCATTGCGCTTGGTGGTCATATCGCCACCGACAAAACTATTCGGCAACCAAAGCTCTGCGCCGGCAGTTTCAAACTTAATCCAGCCCGCAGGCGGATCAGCAGGCAAAGCCAGGGTTGGGGTGAGGGCAATTTCAGGGGTGTCAGTAAATTCCGGGGCTAATGAAACGGTCGCAGTGGCGGGTAAAGCCGTTGCAGAGGCAATAACTTGCGAGGCGGCGGATTGCGCAGAACGGGGCACAGATAAGTTCGATATGACCAGAAACATCAAACTAGCTATCATTACAATAACGAGAAAAGAAAAGCCGCTAAGAATGGCTATCTGCTTTTGCGACATGCCCAGAAAGTTTTTCCTTGATTTTTTCATACGTTCTCCTTAAGTTGAAACAAGCCAAGGCGACCGACCAGCATTATCAGAAAGAAACCAAAGCCCCGGGTAAATGGAAACCCAATCCAAAAAACCGGGGCAATTCGTTCAAGGGCATAAAACCAATAAGATTAAATTTTCCAATCCCGTAAATCAATTCTCATTATAATCCCAAGCAATTTCTTACAATATGGTTATTCATAAACCAGCGTATCACGGACGGTCAGCCGCGAGGCGCGCCAGGCCGGGACTGCGCTGGCAATCGCAGCAATCGCCAACATGCAGGCCAACCAGGCAAAAGTACCGGCCCAACCAAAGACAACCGTCAGCGGGGCCTTGAAAACCGCCATGCCAACGCCATAGATCAAGACATAAGTAATTGGCAACGATAAAATCACACCAAAAGCCCAACTGACAAAGCCAATCACCAACCCCTCAGTAACCACAATTCGCTGAATGTCACCGTCGGCTGCACCGATTGCGCGCATCACGCCGATTTCGCGGGTGCGCTCCATGACGTTCAGACTCATGGTACTGGTCAATCCCAACCCACCCACAACGGCGATCAAGATCGCCATGACAAGCATGTTATAGACCAGCACATCTGTCTGGCTTTTTTGGGATTGGTACCACTGACCGGCAGTCTGGACATAACTGATACCAATGCCGCGCTGCTTGAATTGTTTTTGCAACTCTGTTGAGACCTGGTCCTGCGACCAGGAATCTTTGTCATAGGTGATGACGCGCAGTTCAAATATCTGGCCGGTCATGCCCACCTGATAACTCAAATACTCATAGCTGGTATACACCAGCGGCGGAACGACATTACCGGGCATGCGATAAACACCGATAATTTGCCAGCGCACCTTTTTATCATCGATCTTAATCGTCACCCAGTCGCCCACTTTCAGGTCAGGGCGGATGGCCAACAGGTGGTTGCCAATCACGATCACGTTTTTGTCACCAGGCATGATCCAGCGCCCCTCGACCAGCGAAGGCTGGATCAGGGTCGAATCAGAGGGCGGGGCCACAAAAGCGATCCCGTCCTCCTGCTCCCCATCAGTGGAGAGAATCTTGCCGTTGTAAACCAGCCAGCCTTCGGTGCTTTCCACGCCAGGGACAGCGCTGGCAATTTTATTGACGCTGCTAAAAGGATAATTCCCGGTAAAGGAAACGTTGATATCGGCCAGGAAGTAACCCTGAATCTCGACCATGACGCGGTCAAAACTGGCCCACAGGTTGAAAACCGCGATAAAAATCGCACCGGCCAATACCAGGGTAAAGATCGTCAATGAAACGCGCGCTTTGCGGCGGAAGGCATTGCGCAGTGAGACCAACACCTGGCGCGGGATAAATCCCAGCCGCGATTCAGTCGTCTTGGATGGACTTTGAGAACCGCCTCCCAGACCGTAACTGCCCAGGGCTTCGCGCACCGAGACTCGCAGCCCATTAAATAAGGGGACAATGGCAGCGACGAGCGGAGTCAGCAGGGCCACCCCGGCCTGCATCCAAACCACGCCCGGGTAGAGGGAGGTAGAAGTCAGGTCGAAGTTCAAGAAGACAGCCATGAATACCAGAAATTGACGCGCGGCCCAAAAAGAAAGCGGCGCAGAAATAACAAAAGCCATCACGCCAAAACTCAGGATCAGTGCCAGGTACATCGGGAAGATCTGCCCTTCGTCAGCGCCAATCGCTTTTAAAATGCCGATCTGACGGGTATGCTGCGACATCAGGGCCACGATGGTGTTGACGATCAGGAATCCGCTCAAAACAACCGACATCCAGCCAAACAGGGACATGATAAAGACAACGCCCTGGGTGATCTCCCAGGCAAAATGATGGCCGGGGTTGTACATAAAAATCCCGTTTAGCGATACGTTATCCTTCTCGAAGCGGTCGGTGATACGGGTAACAACTTGCGAAACATGGTTACGATCGGTCGGATTTTCGGCCACACTGACCAGCAACTGGTTGTAAACACCCGGCTCCGCGCCCATCCACTCGGCTGTTTCGGGCGTGATATAGGCTGAAACGGTCATACCCATCGCATAGGGGAAGGTGGTCGCATCGTGAACATAGCCTGTGAAGCGCATCTGTCGTTTTTCGCCGCCGGGAAGTTCGATCTCGATCACATCTCCCGGTTCCAGGCCAAGGGTGGCAGCGGAGCGATCAAAAACAACATCGTGCAGGCCAAGCTCGGGATAAAGTCCCGCTTCCGGGTCGGCAGGCTTCAAAACATCCACATCCTGCTCAAAAATGGATTTGATCGAAGAAAACTGGACGGTGATCGCCTGGCCCTCAGCGGTATTCCAGGTTCCGTTGAGGGCGTAGCGGCCTTCCAAATCACCGACACCCTCAACATCTCGCAGGGAGCGCACCCAGGCCTGGTTAAGCGGATAAGCGTATATCTTGGCCTCGGACGGGTTCGCCGAAAGAAAATCGGCGTCCATGTCGTGGTTCATCATGATCGCCATGTTGTTGACCAACCCCACCGAAAAAACACCGACCAGGATGGTCAGAACCATCAAGAAGGTGCGGGTTTTGTTGCCCCAGAAATCTTCCCAAACTTTGCGCCAGCGGGTGTACATCATCGTCAATCTCCGAGCATGACGCGATTGTGCGCCATACGTTCATTGGCGGTCTGGGTCATCGCCTGGCGCAGGCTCTCGGATTCGCCCAAAATTTCGGATAAGGTCTGGAAATCGACCGCATAAACTTCAGCCAGCGAGAGTTCGCTGGCGCGCGCCGAGGCTGAACGACCTTTTCCGTACAGCAATTGCATTTCGCCAAAATATTGTCCCGACCCGAGTTGGGCAACAACCACATCAGACGCATTTTCACGCTGCAGGATGATTTCAACCTTGCCGCTGGCGACCACATAAAAATCCTTACAGGTACTACCCTGTCGAAAGATCATGGCGCCCGGCTCAAAAGTTTGCGCCACAGCCGCGCGCGAAACGCGCATTAACTGCTCACCTGTCAGCGCAGGCAGAGCACGGGCCACATATTCGTTGGCGATTTCGCCATCCGCGATCAGGGCCGTGCGATGGGTCCGTTTGGCCAGGCTGCTGTCGTGGGTCACGATAATGATGGTCTTGCCCTGGGCGGTCAGTTCGTGGAAGAGCTCGAAAACAGACTCGGCTGTTTTCGAATCAAGGTTGCCGGTCGGCTCATCGGCGATCAGCACCGGAGGGTCATTTGCCAGGGCGCGGGCGATGGCTACGCGCTGCTGCTGTCCACCGGAGAGGGCGGCCGGCAGTTTATAGGCATGTTCTTCAAGACCCACTAGGCCAAGCAGGTGCATGGCGCGCTGCTTGCGCCCGGAGGATGGGATTTTTCCGGCAAAGTCCATCGCCAGCAGGATATTCTCGTAGACCGAGAGCATCGGCAACAGTTGAAAAAATTGAAAAACAATGCCGAGATTACGTCCGCGCCAGCGCGCCATTTGGCCTTCGCTCATCAGATGCAGAGCTGTATCGTTGACCCACACCTCGCCGCCAGTCGGACGGTCGATACCAGTGATCATATTCAAGAGGGTTGTCTTGCCGCTGCCCGATTTGCCAATAATGCTGACAAATTCGCCCGCGTTCATTTCCAGGTTGATATTTTTCAAGACCGGGTAATCACCCACTGCCGTTTTGTAAGATTTATCGACCCCGCGCAGGTCGACAATCGGGCGTCCGTTTGCGGGGCGGGTGTTTTCGTCAGTTGACTTGAAGAAAGGGAAAGAAGCCATAACATATCCTTGTGCAAATAAAGTGAAGCGCAAAAGCATCTGTACTTACGCAATAAAACCAAACAGGTTGTACGTTTAGGCACAATCATACCGGGCAAACTGAACTCAAACCTAACCGCAGGCTAACCAACGTCAATAGTTTCTCGATCAATATGGGACAAAACACTGCCTAAAAGAATCATCAAAAAAGCGATGGCCCCATCCCTGGCGGTTATCGCTTTTTATACCCGTTCCGGGTGAGAATTGCGCTTTTTTCTAGAGCAGAAACGCGCAATTCTCACCCGCGGGCATTATATTCTTATAATCGCAGCGGTTAGAGAATATCTGGCCGCGCCGTTTGAAAAGCCCCATCCCTTTCAGTAATTGCCGATCAGCGATCCATTTCTTCGACTGCCCGCAAACCCGAAAGATACGCTCCATGCACCGTTGCGGGGTGTTTTTTGTGGGTATGCTCGCCCGCAAAAAACAGAACATCTCCCACTGGGGCAGCCAGGGTATCGTAATCATCCGGTTCTGCGCCAGGCATCAGTGAAGAATAGGAACCACGCGCAAACGGGTCGCTGCCCCAGCGGGTCACCAGCCAACCACGCGGTTCTGACACGTCTGGGCCGTAGATGCGCCGCAAAACGGACAGGGCCGAAGCGACCACTTGCTCATCAGGCCAGGATTCGATTTCAAGGCCGAATCGGCCCGCGTTAAAACCGAGTAAAACCGGCACACCGACCAGCGGCGCAAGATTAAGCCACTCGCACCACTCCCCTTTGTTTTCGGAAACATAGCCGAGCAGGTGGGCATCGGCATCCCAAAAGACCTCATCGAACTGCAAATACAACTTATTCAGCACCCCAAAGCCCATACGCGCCATCGCGCGGCGTTTTTCGGCAGGCAAGGGCGGATTAAACGAAATGTCTCCACCGCTGAGCACGCCCAACGGGAGAGCCACCAGCACTTTACCAGCTTCAAACTGCCCCTGGTCGGTTTGGACGCGGACTCCCGAGGAGCCGGCTTCCACGCTACGGACAATATGCCCCAGCCGAATGTCCAACCCGTTTGCCAGGTGGCTGACGAGCTGCCCGTACCCGCCGGGAAAGATGACATCCCCGCCGCCGTAATCATCAGCATTATCGAACCAGTACAGCGAAAGATCAGCCGCATCAGCGGCATATTCGTGCTCGATGGCGGTGTTGACGGCGTACCAGACCTGGCGCAAGGTCTCTGCGGGCAGGTTTTCCTCTTCCAGATAGGCCTGGATGGCAGCTTGCAGGGAAACATCGTCATCGAAATCTTCCTGCCATTCGGCGATCAGTTCTTCGATGGTTTCGAAAATTTCGTCGATTTCGGCATCTTCGCGGGCGGAGAGTTCACGGCCATCACTGACGTAGCGAGTGATGTTGTCATAATCGGTGCGGACGCGTTTTGCGCCGGCTTCATCGGCCAGCCGGGTGAGCGGGTTGCCGTCTGTGCCATGAATCCAGCTGGCGCCCATATCGAGCGGCAGGCCAAGCGAGGCATCCGTCCAGGTGCGGCCGCCGATACGTTCGCGGGCTTCCAGGACGATGACGCTGTATCCGCCTCGGTTCAATTCGCGAGCAGCAGAGAGACCTGCCATGCCCGCGCCGAGCACCAGCACGTTGGCCTGGCGGCTGTCAGATGCCTGGTTGGTGAGGGAAACGGAGGCGGTTTCAGCCGGGGAATTGGGACGAGGCGTCGTCCCACCCACATTTGACGGCAAGAAAGGTAACGGGACGCAGCGAACGAGCAAGAGTCCGCCTAGGCTGGTGGCAATCAGTTTAAGGGTGTCGCGTCTGGAAAGCATGAAAAATTCTCCGATTCGCTTAAATCAAAATGCGCAAGGTTTAGCACCTTGCGCATCTGGCTTATTTGTTTTTGAGCAGAATACTGACCTTACGGGCCGGATCTTCGCCGATGCTTTCGCTGGTGACATCGGGGTGGTCGCGCAGTTCAAGATGGATGATTCGCCGTTCCGAGGAGGACATCGGCTCAAGGATCTGGCGTTTACCGGTGCGGACGGCCTGTTCGGCCATGCGGCGAGCCAGTTGACGTAATTGTTTCTCGCGACGGGCGCGATAACCTTCCACGTCCACCACCACTTGCACCCAGTGCTGGGCTTCCTTGCTGATAATCAGCCCCAGAATGTATTGCAGGGCGTTAAGCGTCTCGGCACGGCGGCCAATCAGGATCGACAGGTCATCTCCATGAACATCAACCAGGATGGGTGTGTCGCCACCTTCATCGGGGGCGCCGTATTTGGCAGAGACACGAGCCGGCAGTTTCATCTTGGCAAGCAATTCGCGGGTGGTCTGGGCGCTGAAATCGAGCAACGGATCATCTGTCACAACCGAAGCATCTGCTTGCGGTCTGGCAGAGCCTGTTTGCGATGAATCCGACCCGCCTGCAATTTTGATACTCAGGCGCACACGCACCTGGCGCGCGCCGAAGCCAAGAAAACCTCGGTTACCTTCATCCAGAACTTCCAGTTCAACCTGGTCTTCAGGGACGCCCAATTGTTCCAATCCGCGCGCAAGGGCTTCTTCGACCGAGGGGGCAATCACTTCAAGCGTCGTTCGTTCCATAGGTAGGTTTTCCCCTATTTCTTGGATTTTTTGGTGGCAGAGGCTTTGACGACAGCCGGTTGAGGCTTGCCGCCAAAGTTCAAAAGGTTGCGCCAGTTGACTTTACCCAGCGCAGCGTACTGCGCAATACCCGCCAGGTTGCTGGCAATGAAATACACAGCCAGGCCGGATGCAAAATTCAGCGAGAACCAGAAAAGCATCAGCGGCATGTAGATTCCCATCATCTGGGTCATCTGGGCAGACTGATCGTTGGGGCTGGCTGAGGGCATGACGGTCAACTTGGTCTGGATGTACGTGGTCAGGCCCACGATAATCGCCAGGGTGGGCAGTCCACCAAACGGCAAAATATCTGTCAGAATGCGTTCAGGTTGGCCAAGGTTCATCCAGAGAAAATGATTATTGATGGGCAGAAGCGCGTTGAGAGAAGCCGCCGGAATAACATTGCCCATCCACGACCACAAAGGGTCGGTAATGCTGCGCACGAGATCGATCAATTGCACGGGCGATGCACCCATGACACGATTGATGGATTGGTACAGGCCAATAATGACGGGGAACTGGATCAGGGTCGGCAGGCACGAACCAAGCGGGTTTACACCCTGCTCTTTATAAACACGCATCTGTTCCTGGGCCAGTTTTTCTTTATCGTCTTTATACTTGGCCTGGATTTTCTGCCAGTCTTCAGACTGCATCAACTCCTGCATACGCGCACTGGATTTGATCTGTGATGCCATTAAAGGATGGGTAGCTGCCTTGATCAGGATGGTGAAGAGGATGATGGCAATACCAAAATTGCCAACAAAGGCGTAGATCAAGAGCAAGATATTGGTCATTGGGGTGACAATCAGGGTATCCCACATATCAGACTCCTATTTATTCAGCTTTGAACGTCCAGCGTTGCGCGCCGTTCAAGTCAAAAGCAACAAGCATGGTATCACCCTGCATGGGAGCGATGATAATGAGTTCGTCGGCAAGGATGGGTGCAGAGAGTAATTTACCTTTAATATCTGCCTGCCATTTGGGGCTGCCGGCACTGGTCAGAGCCTGCACACGACCCGCTTCGGTAACATAGAGTACCTGGTCTTCAAAAACCAACGGGCTGGCAATAATTGAGCTTTCCTCGTCACGCTGCCATGAAATTACCCCGGTGCTTTTTTGCAGGGCGTAGAATTTTCCCGTTTTGGCCATAAGTGTACCAAGGTAAACAGAATCTGCATTCAAGGCGGGAGAGCCCCAGATACTGCCTTCGAGCTGCTGCTGCCAGGAAATTTCTCCGCTGGCACCATCGATGGCGTATAACATACCAGATAGGGTACCAAGATACAGGCTGCCATTTTCGTCAACGGTGGGAGCGCCAAGGATCGGCCCGCCGAGTTCGGCTTGCCAGACTTCCTTGCCGTTGGCCGGGTTGATCGCAAACAAAACGCCGTCCATGGTGGACTGGAAAATCAAATTACCATCGGTGACAGGGATGGTCCATAAACCGCTATTGGACAGTTCAACCATCCAACGAACGTTGCCGTTGGCATCCAGGGCGTACAAGATGCCATCCCCGCCCGGGGCATAAATGTCGGTGCCAATCGATAACGCTCCAGCGATCCAGGTTCCCTTGGATTTTTCAAATACCCAACGAGTGCCGCCAGTCTTGGGATCAAAACTATACAAGCCGTGCTGGGAAGGATGGGAGTTCGGCAAAATGATCTGGCCATCGCCTGTAACGGACACCGGTGCATATAGATTAATATTGCCATCTGGTTCAAGCGGAAAACGCAGTGGAGCGGCCGCCAGAGTAGATTCCTGCCCGGTTGTAACGTTCACAGCATAAACCTGGTTTTCTGAAAGATAAATCGTTTGGTCTTGCAAGACGAGACCAGGAAAACCTCGGGTAGTAGCGGCACCGCTACAAGCGCTCATCAAAAACGCCAGCAAAACCACCAGAAAAGGTAAGACAACTCGCTTAAACTTCATCGAATCTCCTAAGGAACAGGGTCAACCCCGCCGGGGTTGAAAGGATTGCAACGCAAGACCCGCGAAAAAGCCATCCAGCCTCCTTTTAGAGCCCCATACTTGTAAATGGCCTGGTAGCCATAATGAGAACAAGATGGGTAAAAACGGCAGGTGTTAGGCGGCATGCTTTTTGAAAGCGTAGCCTGATACAGCCGAATCAAACCTAAAAGTACAAGGCGCGGCCAATTAGGCAGACTACGCGGCATATCGCGCAGATGCGGTTCATTGGGGTGTTCTTGCGGCAGGTAATGTTGGCTCATCTGCATAAAGATTGGCGCGTCGCAGCAGTCCGCTGATCGCCTTCCTGACTTGTGCAAATTCAGACTGCAAAAGGGGCTGTCGGGCAATCAGCACCAGGTCGCAACCGGAGGTCAGTGCAGGGATTTCGGGGCGGATGGCCTCGCGCAACAGGCGTTTGGCGCGATTACGCTGGACAGCACCTCCGAGCGAACGGCTCGCGGCAACCCCTACCCGCAAGCCTGGTTCACCCGAAACCAGTGTAATCAACACAACAAGCGGGTGCGCGAAAGACTTGCCAGAAATCCGCACCCGCTTGAAATCGGTGGACCGGGTCAGTCGAAAGCGACGCTGCACCCATCCCTCACTTTTGGCAACGGCGAGCGCCGCTGCGGCCTACCAGCGCACTTTCTTAACGTGATTGTTGCAAGTGACCGTTAATTTGGCGCGGCCACGCAGACGACGACGCTTCAAGACATCACGCCCGTCGGCGGTAGACATGCGGGAGCGGAAACCATGAACGCGCACGCGACGCCTGATTTTTGGTTGGTAAGTACGTTTTGTAGACATGCAAAATCCTCACAATCAAAGAAGAATAAGAACTACAACAAAAAAGCGCTCAGGGGCGCAATCGGCATGTCATTATACCGTAAACGGGATGAAGTGGGAAGTAGAAAATCAGCCGGGTTTGGGCAATCCATCTGATTGGCGCAGGGGAACTTCAACAAAAAAGGTGCTGCCCTGTCCCAACTGGCTTTCAAGCCATACTTTTCCGCCATGCCGCTCGACGATGGAACGAACAATCGCCAGGCCCAAGCCGGAGCCTTTCTGTTCGCGGGCTTCGCGCTGTCCGCCACGATAAAACTTTTCGAACAGGCGCGGCTGGTCGATCGGGGAAATGCCGATTCCGCTATCCTGCACTTCAAAGTGAAAGGTTTCTGTCGAAACCCGCGCGCGAACCGTAATATGCCCATCCTGAGGGGTATATTTTATAGCATTTTCAACCAGGTTATACATGGCCTGTTGCAGCAATGCATTGTCCGATTCGATCATGACAGACATATCGGATGGCATGTCGACGGTCAGGGTAATATTTTTCTGCGATGCCTGCATTTGCAAGGTGCTGGTAACCCGCTCAACAATCTCGAAAATTGGGGCAACTTCCAGTTGCAAACCCACGCCAACTTCGATGCGGCCCAGATCGAGCAAATTGTTCACCAGGCGGGCCATGTTCTCAACCCCCGAGATGATTTTCTTGACATAGCCCTGCTGCTGTTCATTCAGTTCGCCGACCATCTCGAGCATGGTCGCGTAGCCGCGCATCAAGGTCAGCGGCGAGCGCAGGTCATGGCTGACGGTGTTGACAAATTCGGTCTTCATCGTGTCCAGCTCTTTGAAGTAGGTAACATCCCGCAAGATACAGACCCTGCCGACGAGGCGGCCATCGGCCATCACGGGCGAGGCCGTTGCCAGGTAGACCTGTCCCTTGGCAACCGTCACCTCGGCAGAGAGTTTGTCGGGAGATGAGATTTGCAAAATATCCAGCAAGGGTTTATACGAAATCACACGCTCGATTGGCTGGCCTTCGCCCGCGCTAACACCATCGCCCAGAGTCTTCCAGGCGGCAGGATTGGCCAGCAGCAAACGATTGAGATGGTCGGTTACCAGCACCGGGTCGGGGGTGGATGCCAGGATTGCGGCCAGTCGTTGGCGGCCCACTTCAGCGGACAGGAAAAGATGATTGTTCGAAGCCGCCAAAGCCGCCTGTCCGGACAAGGTCGCCAGGAAGCGCACATCGGTCTCAGAAAAAAGCCGCGGTTGATCATAAGCCGCCCAAAGCGCACCGTAATGACGGTTCTCGTGGCGAAGCGGGAAAGCCACCAGCGAAGCCGGGGCCGGTTGTCCGGCGGGCAGGCCAAAGGTGCGCGAGCGGGCGACATTGGTCAGCACGATCCGATCCTGTTGCTGGGTTAATTCCAAAATCTGTTCATCCAGATAGGCGTATTTTTCTTTTGAGGGGCCAAGCGCAAATAGAGACGGCAGGTCGCGTTCGGTATCTTGCAGGCTGTCCTGGGTCAAAACAACCCGAACCGCACTGGCTCCCGTGGCCAGGATGGCTTCCAAAACAGGTTCGACAGAATCGCCCATATCCAGGCTGGAGGCAACGCCCTGGCTGACCAATAACAGGCGATTAAGTTCCTCCAGGCGTGATTGCAGGCTGGCGCGCATTTGCTCGAAAGCGCGCCGTAGTTGGCCGACTTCGTCCACGCCTTCGACCGGCAGCGGATGGTCAAGCTGGCCCTGGGCGATACGCACCGCTTCGCTGGCCAGGGTTTGCATGGAGCTGGTAACCGATCTCAAACCAAACTTGAGCGAGAGCAGAGCCACCACTGTCAACGCCAAAATCATGAACGAAAGCGGCGCAGCGATGGACAGGGCACGTTTCTGGGCTTGCTGGGCCGGGACGGTCAAAACCACAGACCAGGGGCGTCCGAGGGCTGGTTGAAAGTAGACCAGGTTGCGGGTTCCATTGGGAGATGTATCGTCAAAAAAAGCAGCTTCAACGGTAGTTTGCCCAGAATAGCGGGTCATCACCAAGGATGGGTTGTTGTGGTAAATGATAATTCCGTCTTCGTCGAGCAAAATCCCTTCGCCGTCCAACTCGCGGACGCTGATCAGGCTATTAATCAGCGGCTGGGTAAACGGGTTGGTTTCGAGATTGGTGCGGCCAATCAGGACGCGTTCGGGCAGACCGCTGCTGTCTGCGCCGACCAGGCCGGTCACAAAGGAAACACGCGCAGCCTGTCCGGTTGCTGAGGGTGGGATGGTGTATGTCTGGCTGAGAACCCCGCTGAAAGCCAGCGCAAGGCCGGCCGTTTCTTGCGGAGAAAGAATCTGTTCTGCGGGCGAGGCCTGGGGATAGTAGCCCACCAACTGCCCGTCAGAATCCAAGACGATCAATTGGTCAAAAAAGGGAATGGCGCGTAATTGCTGCTCAAGGATCGCTGAAACTCGCCCACCCTCTGCCGTAAGCAGTTCAGGATTAAGAGCATTTTGAGCCGCCAGGTTTTGGCCCGTTTCAAGGAAAAACGGCACACTTTGAGATGCCAGCTCGGCATTGCCCTGCATACGAAATTGCAGCATCTGGCGGGCAGCCGAACCTGCCACCAGCCAATCGCCAATCAGCAGAGCCAGCAAAAGGGAAGTGATGAGTGTGCCCGTGCCAAACAGGAAACGCGCTTCGAGGCTTCGCTCCCCTGGCGAGGGCAGGAGCGGCAGGCGGCGGCCCCAAGCTCCGGGGAAGATAAGCGCCAGTACCTGGGCGAAAAGCCCGCCGACGAGCATCTCTCCCGCAAAGGCCAGGCTGGCGTACTGCAACTGCGTCAGAGCGTAGTCGAGGCGGGTTTCAACAGGCCCGGTCACGATCATAAATGCGCCGGAAGCAAATAACAGGGCAAAAGGAATGGTCAGAATTAGCGCAGCAAATAATGGCTCACGCAATAAACGGTAAGCCAGGGTACGGAAACGCTGCCGAACTGTGACACTAAAAATAGCCGCGAGCAAGGCCATTTCAAGCGGCGTAAAAACCGACTGGGTATCTAGCGTAAAGCGCAACAAACCCGCCACAAAAGCGACCAGCGCAGCCGCGGCGGGACCCAGCATTCCCCCGGCCAACAGCCAGGGTAAGGCTGAAAACAGCATCAGGGCCGGGCCGCGAGGCGATTGGGGGATGCCCGGCGGCGGCAAAGCAGAACCGGCAGGCAGGCGCAAGCCGATAAAGTTATTGGCGAGAATTACAAAAATGGAAAGAACAAGAATAAGCCCCCAGGTGCGCGAATCCCAGACGGGCTGGGAATTTCTCCAGGTAAACAAAAACCAACCGAGGAGCGCGGCGAGAATAAGCCACCACAACCAGCCCAGCGCCGAGGGCCAGATTGGTGAAAGGAAGTCGCCTTGAAAGAGAGAGAAAATGGGTTCCATGCGCTCAGTTGCTACAAGTTGTATGCCAGGACAGAGTCATTATAGCACGGCGGGACGAAAGTACACCTTATCTACACGACTGGTTCAGAGACTTGTTGCCCGGCATAGACACCGCGATAGTTTTCAGGCAATAAACTGGCGATATGGCTCATAACCAGGTCGACATTATGCTGGCGGGATTGACGGCGCGCCTCACCTTTGCCCTCTACCGGCGGCAGTTGGATGGGTTTGCCAACCCGCATTTGAAGCGCAGGCCGCTGGCCGCGGATGGCGCGCTGGAAAAAATCTATGGTTGTGCCGACAATACCAACCGGGAGTACCGGCACACCGGTCTCTTCGACGATGAAAGCCAGACCGGGACGCCCCCTGCGCATGGCCGGGACACGTGTGCGGCCGCCCTCGGGGGAAATCAAAAGCGGATAACCCGATTGCAGGATACGCACAACCCTGTCCAGGGCCTGGCGGTCATATTCGCCACGATGAACGGGGATGCCGCCAAACAGGCGCACCAATACGTTCTGCCCAAACCCGGCCCGCTTCCAGATGTCAGATGCGCCCAAAACTTCGATGTTTTCGGGCCAAAAGGTGAGCAGGAAGGGCGGATCGAAGGTCGAGACATGGTTGAAGGCAGCGATATAAGCCGTCCCGCGCGGGATATTTTCCAGCCCTTCGACTTCGATGCGCGCCAGCAGGTGGAACAGGCCGCGAAAAACAGGCCGCAGCAGGGTGCGCGCCATGCGGTTGAAAAACGGGGTCTGGTAACGCGCTAACGTTTGCATAAAGACAGGGCTTTTTGGAAGACCTGGTCAGCGTCGAGTTTATCGGAATCAATCAAAATGGCATCATCGGCTGGTTTAAGGGGAGCCACGTCACGGGTGGAGTCGATCCGGTCGCGCTTGTTGACCTTGGAAAGAATATCGTCAAAGTCAGCCGTTTCGCCTCTTTGCAGAATTTCTTCATGGCGGCGGCGAGCGCGTTCCCCCGCCGAGGCGTCCAGATAGATTTTGACATCGGCTTCGGGCAGGACAACGGTGCCGATGTCGCGCCCAACCATGACAACCCGCCCGCGCAGGCCAATGCGGCGCTGCTGGACAGTCAGGGCTTCGCGCACGCCCGGATAGGCGGCGACAATCGAGACGTTGGCGTCCACTTCGGGCTGGCGGATTTTCCAGGTGATATCCTGACCGTCGACAACGATATCGCAGGAGCGGCCATCTTCAAAGGAGGGGGCGGCGACTTCGATGGGTATGTCTTCGGCCAGGCGGCTGACGGCGGCTTCATCGCGCATATCTATTCCGCGCTGGAGGGCCAGCCAGGTAATGGCGCGATACATCAAGCCGGTATCGAAATAAAGATAGCCGAGAAATTCGGCCAGGCGAAAGCCGAGGGTGGATTTGCCCGAAGCCGCCGGGCCGTCAATAGCGATGATGCTCAAATCAGACATGAATCTCCTGTAAAGGTATTGCTCTGATTACCAAGACGCCAAGAAAAAAGTTTTCCTGGCGTTCCTGGTAAATCCTGGTGTTGCGCGATAAAAATACGCAAAGCAGCAACCCGGGTTTATTTAGGGAAGCGAATTCTGGGAATCTGGAAACAGGTCACTGCGCGCCCAGAGCAGGGTCAGTTCGTACCCCTGGGGCAAGTCGTGGTTGATGATCCAACTCAGCCATTCAGACGCAGTCAATTGCTCCCAGGCAGGATAATTACGCAATTGGAAGGGCGCGCCACGATAAGCCGATTCCAATTCGGGCAGGATGTTGTTTTCGGAGGTAAAAATCAATTCCGGGCTGGAGTCGAACGAAAGCGCCTGGGCGCTTGTTACACGCCAATCACGCAGCAACCAGCGCAGGGCGGGAGAATCCACGCCAACAAGCATAACGTTCAGGGCGGCGTTTGAGCCGCGCGCCATTTGTGAAATTTCATTGGCCTGCGAATCGATCACTCCAATTGCCAGAGATTGCGGGGCAGCGGGCCACATCTCAATGCCGGGCAATGGACGAAGCTGGGCCGCAAAAGTCGCCATCGCCAGCAAGTTAATTGCAAAGATGGTCAGACCGCCCCAGGCAAGCCCCTTCAGGGCCGCGCGGGCAGACCAGCCAAAAGCAACCAGGAAGACGCTCAGGGCCAGCAAAGCGAGTACCCCGAACGCCAATATCCAGCGCAACCGCACCGCGTCAGGGTCAAACGTTACCAGTGCAGCACTGGAAAAATTAAGCCAGGAAAAAACAATCAGGGCAACAGTCAACAGAGCCATGCCCAGGGTTTCCCAGAAGCCACTCGAGATAACCAGCGGCTGCAATTCTGCGTCTTTCCCATCTGCAGATGGATGAAATTCGACAACTTGCTCGGGCGGCTCAAGCCAACGCGTCGCTTCGAGCGCAGCCAGGGTCCAGAGTGGCAGCAATGCCCAGCCAAGATCGGCCACCTGACGCGAGGGCGGGAGTATTGCCAGCAAAAGGGACATCGTCAGCCAAAGACCGAGGAAAATCACCAGCGGGTCGCGTCGTTTAAAGAGGCGCGCCAGCGAAACCAGGGCCAGGACCAGGGCAGGGAACTGATATAAGAACAACGCAGAAAGCGGCAGCCAGAGCGGTGCGCCATCCCAATCGCTCAAGCGGGTGAAAACATCCAACAAGGATGCCAGCCCCGCGCCCAAGCCGCCGGGAGCGAGCAGGAAGAGACTGCCAAAGACGAGATAAGTCCCGCCAGCAAAATACAGTGCCGGGCGAAGCCGCTCCTTCTCGAGCGGGAACGATGTTCCGGGCACAAAAAAATATGCCAGCGCAAACGCCAGCAGCAATCCAAGCAGGCCAAACCAGAGCGCGCTGCCCGCGAGCAGGGCCAGCCCGGCCAGGAAACCCGCCAGACGGACAGAATTATTCCGCCACGCACCCCAGGCCAGGATCAAAAGGCTGATCGCCAGGATCGGGCTGCCCGCCATCCGCGAAAGCGCCAACAAACCCGGCTCGAAAGCCAGAATGAAGGCCAGCACAATCGCGGCTTTCCCGCCTAAACGGTCGCGGAAGAGGGCCGGAGCCAGCACCAGCGCACTTCCCGCCAGAGCCGGGAGCAGGCGCGCCGCAAAATTGGATGCCTGTAAAACAAAGAAGACCAGGGCCGTCAGGTTGATATAGCCCGGCTGGGGGCCAAAATCAAGCGGCAGGCCGCGCGAAAGATGTAAGGCCTGCAAAGCCCAGGCCGCTTCAGAGTCTGAAAGCGGAATTTCGCCCAATCGCAACAGGCGCACCGCCAGGGCCAGCGTAAAAGCCAGCCCAAACCAGAGTTTGTCGTTTTTCAAATTAAAGTCCATAAATCCAATTTTACCCTACGGCCTTTCAGGAACAAGATAGACCACCGTATCGCCAGAGCGGAAAATCTCAGGCAGGTTGATAAATTTCTGTTCGTTGACTTGATACGTGCGGCGCTCAAGATCACCGATTACCACGTAGCGAACGTTATAACGGGCCAAAATCTCACTGGCCTTCTCCCAGGATGGAATTTCATATAACAGGCGAATATCTTCCTGGCGCCCGCCAAAAGCCTCGCTGCCTCCGCGCCATTGGAGTTGGTGTCCGCCCCATCCCATGATATTCGCCAAGCCGGAATTGGTTGCAATCCGGGCATATTCGGTGTAACTGTCCTTGGTGGAGGCTTCAGCCACCACGCCCCACGGTTGGTCAGCCAAAAACTCGACCACCGCAGCGTCTGCGGGCGCGTAACGGGCAAGATAACCACTTGCATCCAAAGTGGGTTCTTCCGACTGGAAATAATTCACCCGACTGGGCAGGCTCAAGACCGGGTAAGCCAGTCCCATCACGGTCACAAGCAGCAGCACAATCCGCGCAGCCCACGTCAGCCAGCCGCGCATTTCACTGAAAATCGTCACAAACCCAAAGGCCGCAACCAGCGACCATAGCGCCCAAGCCTGGTAATAAAACTTAAAAACCGTGTTCATGCGATTGCCGAAACCATCGCGTAAATAAACAAATTCGGGAGCCAGCACCATCAGGCCGCCCAACAAAATCATCAGGAGCAGGAAAGGGAGAGGCGTTTCTGCCGCCTGGGCCAGTTGCCCTGCCGGGGCGGATTCGGACGAGGGCTGCTCTACCGAAGCGTTCTGCTCCTCAGCCCGGATCGCCGTCAAATAAGCAGCGCTCATGCCGAGCAGGAGCACCAGCGTAGTCAGCCCGCCGATAAACTCGAATCTTCTCAGGGTGGCCGCGCGCAAAACCTCCCCCGCGCCGGTCGCACCCTGGGATGTGATGAATTGGCGGATGGCGTCCGTGTTTGCCAGCGCAAGCCCCAGGATGCTCGAAAAAAGCCACAGGAGAAGCGTCAGGCCGAGGGCCAGGCCAAATCCAAGGCGCAAATTGGCGGGGAGTTTCGAACGTAAATGCAACAGGAACAGGAACAAGGGCACAAATAGCGAGCCAAACATGATCCACAGGTATGCCCCGCGGGTTGGGAAGACGATATTGGGCAAAATGCCGCCCGCCTGCGAGGAAAAACTGACATAGAACGGGAAATAGAGCAATATCGCCGACAACCCAAGCGTGAAACCAAAAACACCCAGTTCTTCGAGCCTGGCCCAGGCCCAGCCATACTGACGGATGCGATAGAAAGCAAGCCCCAGCCCGGTCAGCGCCAAGTAGACCGGCAAATCCCAGGTGTTCAAGAAAGCCACTCCGCCCAGAACCACGGCCAGAATAACAAACCCACGTGGCGCAAGCGGAATTTTGGTCAGGCGCAGGTTGATTTCTCCCGCCCAGCCGCCCAGGTAAAGGTTCAGAGCCAGGCCAACAGCCAGCAGGCCAAACGGCATGGCTAAAACATGCGGATGCAGGTCAGCCAGCAGGTACGAGAAAAAGGGAAATTCGTCGATGATTTCTCTAAAGATGCCCTGCAAATCATAATCATGCACAACCCGCGACGCGCGCCACCACCACCAGAATCTTTCAGGAATCCAACCGAGCGGCTGCGCAGGCGGCGTACTGAGATCACGCATGTTTAGCCAGGCCCAAAATGGGCCGCTGGAACCATTCCAGCCAATGCCAAGTCTGTGCAATACTTCGAGGAAACCTTCCAGGTTGCTGACGATGAGCAGGAAGAGCGGCCCAAGCAGGGCCGGGAAGATGGCGCTGCGTTTGCGGGCAAGCGTCAGGAAGTTATAGAGCAAGCCATACGCGCCGGCCGCGCTCATGCCAAAAACCAGCGCAATCATCAGGTTGAAAGCAACGCCGCCCGAAGTAGCAGTGAATTTCGCCATCATACCGGTCAGGACATAACCGAAGTAATAATACGAAATGGCGTAACCGGAAAGCCAGGGGTCGTTGGGCGGAAAGGTCTCAGAACGCAGGACAGCGTTGATAAAGGCCAATTCCATAGGCTTCTCGGTGCCGAGCGCTTCAGGCGCATGGGAACGCACGAAAGCCAACCCCGCAAACGCCAGCAGGAACAGGATTTCGACAACCAGAACGTAACCGCGATGTTTTTTGAGCCAGTGTAACGGCGATTCACTTTCCACGCCGCGCCCCCACCAAAGCGAAAAGACCGCCAAGATCAACAGAGTGGCAAATAAACCTGCCAGGTCATTGCGCGCCAGGCCAAACGAAGCCGCCAGCCAGAAAATAAACCCCCACAGCAACAGGCCGAGGGCACGGCTGAGGGCGTATCCGCGCTCGGGCAGGGCCGGCAGCAGACGATAAGCCAACGGAAAGGTTAAAAATCCGAGGGCGGTGATGAGCAGGTACCAGAGAATGAAGTTGATCATAGGTTTTCAGGCAAAACAAAGATGCCATCTTCGCCAGGTTCAAAGGGATGGGCAGCCAGGATGGCTTCAGGGTTGAGCGGCCCGTAGAGATGCGGGAACAGGCTTTCGGGCGGCAGCGGTCCACTCGCGGGCGCCGATGGGTGGACGGGCGCCTCCCAACGGAGTTCAGCGGTTAAGCGGTCAACATCCACTTCCAACAACAGCAGCCCGCGCTGTCCGGCGTAAAAAGCATTGGCAACGCCCAGAACCTGGTCGAGACGCGAGAAATGAATAAATCCCTCGCGCGAGAGCGATTCGGCGCGGTAAGACTCTCCGGGCTTCCAATTATTAACGCCGACGAGATGATAAATCTTCACTGGATGACCTCGTAAATGACGGTGTCGGCATCCCGGTAAACGGAGCGCCACAAAACGCCGTCTTTGCTCTCGAATTTGAGCAGGCCGCCGGGGGGGTAATAATTATGTTCCATCTGGCCAACAATGATATAGCGCACATCATATTTCTCGAGGAAGGCGCGCGCCTGGTCGATGTCAGCGGTATTGTAGAAATCGTTGACTTCGGCCACGCGGTTGAAGACCCAGGTATCGGGTGTCAGGGCGCGCTGTTGGCGCTGGTGCCAGTTCCACCCGACGACAGAGGGCAGGCCGGTGTAGATGGTATAGCGCGAGCCCCAACGATATTCAACGGCATGGCCTTCGACAATGACCGGCGAAGCGACGACGTTGTCTTGCAGCCAGCGTATGGCGCGGTAATCCTGGCTCAGATCCATATCCTGACCATCCCAATAGCGTGCATAAGCCATATATTCCATGCTATCGAGGGTCAACGGAACGCCAGGGGCCATGCGGTCGTTAATTTTGGCACTGGTGGCTGTCAGCGTAAAGAGGAATGCGCTTCCGGCCAGCAGGAACATGCCAACCGTCCAGAATCTACGCCAGCCCGGATTCCACTGATTGATCTCAGACAAAGTCCAGCCCAAGGCTGCGGCTGCGCTAATAGTGAAGAGCACCCAACCCTGAACGTAAAATTTGAATACGGTATTCATGCGGTCGTCCGCCAGGGTAACCACGTCCACCGCCAGGGTTACGACCAACGCAGTCCCAACCATAAACAAAACCATGCGTTTGGCATCAGACATGCCCGGGCGCAAGATGAGCAAGAGCGCCCAAATTGCCAGGGGCAGGCTGAACCAGGCGATTGGCGCATTGGCATAAAAAACCGCAACCAACACCAGCGCGATGGAGAAAACAGCCGCAACCTCGATCAACAAACGATAAGGTTTGAGTTTGGAGAGCGCCGAAAGCGGAGTTTGGGCCAGCCATTGGCGGGTTTCCCAACTCATCCAGAAAATCAGAACGAACAAGAACAAGCCCCATTGTGTCCAGTAGGACCAAATTGGGGTTTTCTCATTCTCCCATATCTCGATCTTACTATAGCCAAGCCCAAACCACTGGGCATAAGGTTGGTAGAAGAGCACCGTGAAACCAGCCAGGGCGGCCATTGCGGCCAGGGCCAGCAGCAACCGTTGCAGAACCGGCGGCAGGCCAAAGCGTCTATCCTCGCCAACGTCGATGTAGCGGAAAACAGCGTAACCTGTCACGAACAGGGCAAAGACCAGGTAGGTGGGCAAGTCCCAGGTGTTGGTAGGGCGCAGGGCGCCAAGCACCAGCCCGCCAAAAGCGAGCGTGGCCAGCCAGCGCAGCGGGTTGAGTCCGCGGGCAAACAAGGTTGAAAGAGCCCAGGCCAGCGCCAGCACCGTCAAGGGCAGGGCAATCATGTGGGCGTGCAAGTCACTGTACAGGAACGTGAAAAGCGGGAACTCGGTAATGGCGATATCGCCCGGCGGCATTACCCGGCTGGGATTCCAGTACCACTGATCCATGGGAATGCCGGCCGCCTGACCAATGATGGATTTATAAATACCCTGCAAGGCCCAGCCCAGGCGCTCGATCATCCAGACATCGCGGCTGGCAAAGGTTTCGTAATCGACCACCAGCTTTTGCAAGTGCTGAAAGATGAGTTGGATGGTGCCCAGGTTACCGAGCAAAACCAGGCCAAGCGCCGCAGCCAGACCAGAAAAGAAGCGTCCGTCGAACAGGCCCGAGCGGGGTTTTTGAGGTACGGTCAGCGCGCCGGCTTGTTGCGTTCCTTCGGGTGCCTGCTGTTCCGTTTCTTCCAGTGTCAGGGAGGCTTGCATCTCCGTTTCCTGCAAAACAGAGGCAGTTGGTTGTTCCACTTCTTCCAATTCGGGGGAAGCCGGCAGCCCCTTTTGCCAGATGCCGAAGAAATTCCAGGCCACCGAGAAGCCGCCCAGCGCAAGCATTCCAAACAGGCTGGGCAGAATAAAGTTATAGGCGATCGAGGGTACCAGCGCAAGCAGTTTTACAGGTGTGCCAACCAGCACAAAGCCATAGTAATAATAGTTAATGTATCCGCCCGCAAACCAGGGATCGTAAGGCGGGAAAGTGGTGCTCTTCAAGATGGCATTGAAGTAGGAAAAGTCCATCGGACGCTCGCCGCCCTTGGCCGGGTGCCACAAATCAGGGTTGCCGACGCGAATCAGCAAGTCAATAACAAAGAATGCCAGGAAAAGGGCTTCAACCAGCAGAAAGTAAGCTCCACGTGAACGAATTTCAGCACGCAGTTCTTCACGCTGGAACCAGGCGGCCAGCAATCCCAAAGCCAGGAGCACCCCAAAAGCAGCCAGAATCGCCTGACGGGTATAGACTCCGCCAACAGAGGCCGGGAACCAGACCATCCAGGCCAGCAAGACCAGTCCCGACAGGCGCGCGAGCGGGTAACCGCGGTCCGCCAGGCCCGGCAGCAGGAGGCGCAGGAGGGGGTAAGTAAACACTCCCAGGATAAACAGGAAGCCATACCAGAGCAGCAAACCAAGTATCGGGAAGCGGTTCTGCAAATAATCGTAAGAAAACAACTCGCTCCAAGTGCCGCCCGCGCGCTGGATCGCCAGCCGCTCGGACGAAAGCATCATCCCGAAGGAGGTTGTGCCCAAGCCCTGGCCAGCCAGTTGAGCCGCCTCGGGCGCGCCGAGCATGTGGCACAAAGTCGGCTGGCCAAGGCACACGCGCGGAGTCATCTCTCCGCCGGGAAAACTGCCTGCGCGAAGCGGGGTCAGGCGCACCGCCTGGGTCAAATCCACCTGGCCGAGGATGTCGCGCACCGCCTGCGGATCGTAAGAATCGCTCTTCTTGAAGAGCAAAACCTTGGGATGGTCATAAACTGTAAAGGCTTCATCTGCACCCTGGGTGTTGAACTCCCGGAAGCCGAGCTCGCCCAGGTCAAGAGTGGGATACGATTCAAATACCTGAATTAACTCATAACCCAACTGCTCCTGGAACATGCCGGGGCGGGCAACGCTGTAACAGCGCAAGACATCTTCGTTGGCCGGGCAGCCGAGCAGGGCATAATAGAACGCGGTCGTCAGTGGATAACGCTCCGGGACGCGGGTGGTCGTACCCCACTGGCGATTGGACGAGATGAAAAGGTAATCGCCCTGATCGAGGCCGGTATAGAAAAGGTTCAATTTTTCTTCGTTGTCATCCCAATAGGCTTGAAATTTCAGGCCACCTTCATAAATGCCGCCATAGCCATCGTAACCGTCCATGCGCAAAGGCAGACCGTCATCCCAATCCGTTTCACTGACCACGGCCGAGCCTGAAAAGGTCAGTTGGTTACTGCTTTCAATGCGGATGTAGTAGACTTGCCCGGCTTCGATCCTGGCAGGTGGGTCGAAGCGAATGGCATAGGGTTTGCCACGCGAGTCACCCTGGGCCGAAAAATCGGCCTGGACAGTGGCGCTCGCCAAAACAGATTCAGGCCCAAAAGCAAAATCATCGCCAATCAAAACGTTGACGACTTGCGGGCCGCTGGCGAGCAGGTCAAGGGCATGAGCAAAAGTCAGTTCTTGTAAGTTGCCGCTGTGATTGGCGCTGAATTGCGTCACCAGAGGCGTGGCCGGGCTGATAATAAAACCGGCAGAATAAGGCAGGGGCTGCTGAAATAAAACGCCATTCTGCGCGGTCATGACATTGATTGGGCCAGGAACGTTCTGATAAATCCAGCGCGTGGCCTGGACACGGGAATGCTCACGGGTATAGATGCGCGTAAAAGCATAGGCCCAGCCGAAGGTTGCAACGAGCACAGCCAAACCAAGCAAACCGTACAGCCCAACCATCAGCGGGTGCGAACGTCCCTCGCTCGCAGGCTGATCCGGGTCAGGGGCCAACCTCCAGCGCGGGCCGTTAAAGATGAACCAGGCCGCCATCATTGCCAGCAACGGGTAGATGGGCAACTGGTAGCGCATGGTCGGATTCCACTCCATCGACTGCCATGCAAAGTAGGCACCCGTCCACACCCAAAGCAGGATGTGTTTGGGCCACTCGCCGCGCAGGATGCGCCAACCCATGTAAAGAAATCCAACACAGGCCAGGATACCAAGCGGCCAGCCCAGCCCCCAGGCGACGATATTTTCAAGCGAGAAGGTTTTTGCGCGCCGCGCCCATTGCAGGGCAGGAGGATAGTCAACATCCCCCCCGGCCTGGGCGCGCTGCTCGGCGATGACTTGGATCCAGGCCGGGTTGGGCGCAAAGCCCAGGAAGCCCGGACCGCTAAAAGCATAGGGTTGGAAGATGCGGAAGGACAAAATCGTAAAGAATGCGCCCAGGACAAGGAACCCGGCCAGGGTCCACAGGTAATCGTAGCGGCTGGCAGCCGGAGCCGGATGAACAATCGAGGCAGTGTCAGCCTGCGCATCGTCCAATTCATCGATATCCACCGGGAGAGGCCCTTCAAGCGGTTCGTTTCTGGTGCGCCAGAAGTGGAGCAGCAGGGCCAGGGGCAGGAGTCCGGCCACCGGGGCAGCGTTGATCTTGGAGGCCATCGCCATGCCGGTCGCCAAACCGAACAAAATCGAATACCAGAACAGGCCAGAGGTGAGAATGCTGCGGGCAACACCGGCCCAGCCCCCATCCCGGCTGTCGACACGCATCCGGCTTGCGAGGGAGACATCCAGCGCAAAATAAGCCGCCAGGAGAATGAATAGGGTCGGGAAGTTATCGACAGTGTAAAAGTGCGACTGCTGGATCTGTGTGACCGCCAACGCGGAAAAGGCTGCGGCCAGCAAGCCAACCCGGCGTCCATACAGGCGCGAGGCCAGCAAATAAAGCATGAAGATCGAGCCAAGATCGATGAATGCGGAAATTTGCCGCCCAACCAGGGTAATTTCATCGTAGCCGGTCATGCCGACCAGTTCGCCAACATAACGGACGATCAAGAGCGGCAATGTGCCATAGACGTAAAAACCGTAGCCGCGGTTGTTGGGGTTGAACGGCGAGTTGAGGGTGTCGAAATATTCAGAGATCGAAATCCACTGTTTTTTGTCGGTGGGGCAGTCTTGAATTGACAATTCTGGATCGTTACAGCCTTTGACCAGCGAAATGGAGCTTGAAACCATCGTCAGAAAGCGCTCGTCGGGATGCAGGTGCTGGCTTTGATCCCAATCTGAAACCAGGGATGGCATTTCGGCCTGGCCGGTCAGGCCCAGCCAGAATTGTTCCAGGGTCCAATTGGGGCCAATGAGCCGAAAATAAGCCCCAAAAAGCAGAACCACGATCAGTAAAGCATCAAATAACCAGGAAAAAGAAAGTCTGCGCGATTTCATAAGCATCAAGGCTGGGTTATGGCTGAATCAGGGAGGATGGCCGTATCGGGAACGGAAAAGACCCAGAAATCTTTTCCGATCAGACCGGGCGCAGCGTGATAATAACTCAATGCGCCCTGTGGGTAAACTTCGCGAAGCAGGGCCAACGAATCAGAATCATTATCTTTGACAAAAAAGAGCTTGTTACCGGCAACGTAAACCGTATCACCAACCTGATCCGACCAAAGCACCGGGTCGTAGGTTGGGTCGCCCAGCCAGACACCCACCAGGCGGGTATCGATCCAGAATGGATAGGGAATCACCCAGGCGTTTTTCATCGGGTTCCCGGCGGTCATGAAAGAGCGGGTTACGTTGGCAATTTCAGATGTATTCCAGGCGCTATAGCGGAACTGGTTGGCATATTTATTGAATACCAGATCATAGTTGAGCATTGCCGACCAGGAGAGTAAGATCGCTATCAGTATTATGGCCCCATTGCGCCAGCCAAGCTGCCTGAATCCTCGGTAGAGAGCATCGATGGCAAAAGCAACAATAATAAAAACTGTAACATATGCGCCGCCGGTTCGATTCAGGGACGGGTTTTCCATTGGAAACGCCAGAGAAAGAATGGAGGGCATCAACAGCATGGGCACAGAGAGAATCAGGAACAGGTCGCGCCAGTCTCGCTGGCGATAGTAACGCGCGAGCAGGAAAATGAAGCCAAAGACAAAGAAAACGGCTGATATCACATCCAGCGCGGGACGTCTCATCACAGAATGAACCCAGATATTGCCATTGTCCCAGTTAAACATCAGCATGGCATTTTTCAGATTGTCAAAGAAAATCGCCAAAGGCGCACCGGGCAAGGGCGTTTCCGAACTCGTCAGGCGGGTCAGGGCGCGATAGGCAACTGCATCGGGATGGTCGATAGCATAGCGCACCAAAGGCAGGAAGATAAAAAAAGCAGCCAAAGCCAGCATAATGGTCGCGAGGAAGGTCTGCTGGCGAATTTGGCTGCTTCGCACATGCAACAGATAAATCAGAACCGCAATTACAACAAAAATAGGCACAAACCGAAACGAACTGTACCCATGCAGGCCAAGCCCAAGGAACAATCCGGAGAGAATGAAATCATTACGGTTTTGGGTGCGCAATCCTCGCACCAAGTAGAAAAGCACCGGCGCCGCAAAGAGCGGGTAAAGCGGAAAACGCAGTCCGACCCGGCTGATAACGTTCGGCCAGTAGGCAAAAGCCGTCAGCGCAAGGGCCAGCAAGGCAACACGTTTGTTGAAGAGTTCCTTGCCCAACAGGTAGACATAAGGCAGGGTAAAAAAACCTGCCAGGGCTGTGCCCAACTTGAGCGCCAGGAAGGATATACCCGTGCCAAACAAGGCGCTAACGGCCAGGGTTAAATACATTTGGAAAAATTCACGACCAGTATTGCGCTCAAAAAAAATGCTCGTTTTACCCTGGGTAATGTCATAGACATCGAGTAACTTTTCAGCGTGATCGCTAAATGGCTCTGCCGGAACAGCATTTAGATTATAGAAACGGTAAAAAATCGCCACACCCCAGATAAAAACCAACAGGATTAACCAGGGAGTGATCTGCAAAGACCAGGAACCGCGCGCAAAGAAATCCCTGGTTTGTTGCCAGCGCTCGCGCCAGCTCGTTTTAGGTATCCACAGGCTGTATACAAACAAACCTGTCGCCAGCAACCACAGGCTGACGTTAAGTTTGTTGAACTGGTTACCGCCCAGAAAGAAGAAAGCAACCAGTCCGACGGCACAGGCGGCAAACAGCGGAACGAGCCGGATCGTGCCCGGATCGAGATCAAATGTCTGTTGACGGAATTCAGGCATCAGCCACTCGGAGCGCCAGACCGCCCAGATGAAGAAGAGCAGGGCAAAAAAATAAAATGCGACTGCCGGGATCGGTTGGGGCGCAGGAGGCTCCAAAAGCGATTGTCCAACCAGCGCAAGGCCCAAGGCCAGCAGGGAACGCCACGGTATTTGACGGAAATCTTTTTTCCAAAAAGGCTGCCTGGCCGGTTCAGCGGGCAAGGACGAGGACAGCCCGCCATCTTCAGGCTGTTCAGCCTGCTCAGGCAATTCTATCTTCTCGTGCGACCAGGGATTTAGCTTTGCTTTAAGATAATCGAGGACACTTGGTTCTTCCATGATGCAAATTATCTCCTACAAATAAAGTTTAATTTGAAAAATAACAGGGCAGGCTTAAACCTATCCAACACGGCGGGTGATATAGAATGTGTATGCGCCTTGCTGCTGCGGGACAGGCTCATCGTAATAGCGGCGCAGGGAGGCCAGCAAGAGGGACAGATTCCAGCGCGCCGGGATAAGTATCCAACGGCCAAATAACTTTTTCGTGACCAGCGATGGCAGGCCGAAATAATGTCCCCACTCGAGCACAGATAGCGCGGCAGGAGAAAAATAATGCCAGTATTTTTCGATCTTGAAACCGGCTTTTTCAAGGCGTATTTGCCAGGTTTCGGGATCATCGCAATGGTGATGGCGGGAAATCTTATTAAAGAAACTGCGATAAGTCGCGGCCAGCGATTTCAAGCCGATGGCATCAAAAAAACGCGCCACAGACAGGTTGGGTAAGAAGTTGTGGTTGGGAACACAAAAGACAAATAACGCACCCGGCTGCAAGACCCGCGCCGTCTCGGCCAGGACAACATCCAGGTGTGGGATATGCTCCAGCACCGAATTGCTGACCGCGCTGGCAAACTTCCCGTCCTCGTAAGGCATCCTCCCACCGTCGGCTTCGACCAGCAGGTTGTAGGCGTTGTATTGTTTCGCTTCATGGATGGGGGCATGCCAGGGGTCGAGACCAACTTCGAGCGGACGGTCGAAGGTCAGGCTGGCAAAATGCCCGTCACCGCAGCCCACATCCAGAGTCGGGGAGGGCAGGTCGATATCCAGGTAAAAGCGCGATTCAACTGCGCGCAGTAATCCGCGAAAATAGGGCAGGCTGTTGGTGTGCAGGTAGAGGAAGTCTTTGTTGCGCCCGCTGTGCGTTGAGTCAGACATTGTATGGTTTGCTCCGGGGTTATTGTTGTGCAAATTGGGCGGCTAAATCACGCCACCAGGAATCTTTTTCGCCTGGCATAAAAGGGATATAGAGAGTCAGGCGATCAGCCAGACCTGTATAACGTTCCTTGAGTGCGAGGGCCAGTTCCTGGGGGCTGCCAGCTTCGGTTACAAAAGTCGACAAGATTTTATCACTGATGAGAGCGGGCATGTCCTGCCATTCGCCGCGCGCAGCCAACATGGAGAGTTTCGCGGCGATCTCTTCCCAGCCATGCAGAGCCATCACCGGGCGGTAGGAGGGCGTCGAAGCATAAAAGGAAACCTGTTGGCGGCAATATTCGCGCTCTTTGTGATTTGTTGCCGCGAAAACCGAAGCCGAGATCGCAATCAACTGCTTTTGTCTGCCTGTCTTGTCAGCCCCTGCGCGAATTGCCGGATGCAGGACTTCGCGCAGGTAATCTGGTGTGTGAAAAGGATGGACGAGAAAGCCGTTGCACAATTCCCCGGCCAGTTTTGCCAACCCCGTATTGACCCCGGCGATGTAGATGGGAACGGCTGTCTTCGGCGCCCCCATCTGCGGCTGAGCTTCGCCGGAAATGGCCCCCCTCTGTCCCCCCATTTGCGACTGAGCTTCGTCGGAAATGGGGGGAGGCAATGGCCCGGGATTAAAAAACGGCGACATGAGCGTAATCTTGTAATACTCACCGCGATGATTGAGTACTTCGCCGGTCTGCCAGGTGTGCCACAGGGCGCGCATAACCTGGATTTGTTCGCGCAGCTTGCCGGTTACGGAAACGGGCCATTCCATGCCGAAGCGGCGTTCGATGTGCGCCTTGACCTGAGTGCCCAACCCCAGGATGAATCGTCCATTCGATTGGGCAGCCAGGTCCCATGCAGTATAGGCCAACGTGGCCGGGGACCGCGCAAACGAAACGGCGATGCCCGTTCCCATGCGGATGCGCGAGGTGTGCTCGGCGATCAGCGTGTGCGGCAGGAAGGGGTCATGCTGGGTTTCGGTCGTCCACAGGCAGTCGAAGCCAGCGGCCTCGGCAGCCGTGGCAATTGCGGGTACATCCGCAAGACGCGCAGGGGATAAAGCGGCATCCAGTTTCATGGTCACTCCTAATCAAGCAGGTAAGCCACAACCCAGTTCGTCGTCGCTTCCAAGGCATCAACATGGGTGCGCTCGTAGTTGTGGGAGGCGTCCACGCCGGGACCGATCAGCGCAACCGCCACATCGCCGCCCGCGCGCCAGAAGGCCTCGCCATCTGAACCGTAGTTGGGATAAGTGTCAATCTTGTGATGAATATCATAGATCCCGGCCAGGCGGCGCAATTTCTGGCTCAGGCCGTGATGGTACGGGCCGCCGCTGTCTTTGACGCACAGGGTGGCGTGGAATTCGTCCGACTCTTGTCCATCGCCGACAGCAGCCATATCGACCGTAACCAGTTCATGCACATCGGCGGGAATGCCAGCCGATGCGCCATGCCCGACTTCCTCGTAGTTGCTGAAGTGGAAGTAAGTGGTTTGGGCAGGCGTTAAACCGGCATCGGCCAGGGCTTTAATGGCCGCCACCAGGTTGGCGACACAGGCTTTATCGTCCAGGAAACGTGAGCGAACAAAGCCCTCATTGATTTCGGTGCGGGTGTCAAAAACGACAAAATCACCAATGTTGACGCCCAGGGCGCGGGTTTGCTCGGGGTTGGCAGCTCGGGCATCCAGGCGGACTTCCATCGTTTCCTCGCTGCGCTTGCCCTCATGGGCCGCCGCCCCGTAAACGTGACCGGACGCCTGCTGAAAAAGGTACGAGCCGCGAATCCGCGTCCCGCCCTGGGTGAGAACCCAGCAACCCTCGGTCTCAACCCCGCCCACCACCAGTCCACCGATGCGGGTCAGTTTCAATCGTCCGTTGGGCTTTATTTCCTTGACCATCGCACCGAGCGTATCAACATGGGCGGTCAGGGCGCGCGGAGCATCATTTTTTCTACCTTCCCAACGGGCCACCAGTGCGCCTTTGCGGGTTCGGCTGGATTGCAAGGTCGGCAGGTTGATGGCTGCAAGTTCGCTTTCGACAAGCGCGATTCCCGCTTCAGCATGGCCGGTGGGTGAGGGGGTGTTGAGCAAACGCACCAGAAAATCTAGCATGTAAGGAGTATTGACAGGAGGCAGGGAGGACATGGGGAATTCCTTTTTTTAGGGTAAAGATTCAAACCGCGAAATTGTTTCATGCCAGGCTTGAGGAATGGGCAAAGTCACGCCGCTGTGGTAATCATAGGTAACAAGCACCACCTCGCCTTCAGCCATGATCGAGCCGTCCGGGCCGTTTTTCAGGCATTGCGCCACAGTCATCGACTTGTTGCCCAGCTTGACAGTCTTGACCCCCACGCGCACATCCATGCCCCACAAGACCGGGGCGCGAAAAGCAATATGGATATCGGCCAAAATCACGCCAATATCCATAAAAGACTGCTCACCTGAAAACAAACCCAGGCGGCGCAGGTATTGGATGCGCGCTTGCTCGAAAAAGGTCAGGAATTTGGCGTTGTTGAGATGGCCCTGGGCATCGATGTCGGCATAACGAACTTCGATGGGATGATAAAAGTGATAATCAGTCATGACATGATTATAAATCAGGCTTAGGGTTAAGTCATGCAGATGCCAAAACGAAATGAATTTCCCAAAAGCGGTCTCTAAAGGTAAAATCATATTGATGGATGAAATCCGCCGCCATACACCTGACGCCAACCGTCTCAGCATACTCTCTGCCGGGGTACTGCTTACCTACGCCCTGCCCCGTCTCCTGGAAACCCCAAGCCCGGTATTGAATTGGAACCTGCTGGGCCTGGCGCTCTCTATCCCGCTCAACCTGAACCTGCTAACCGTTTTTTTTGCCGCAGCCCTGACCGCGGCAGGGATGGACTGGATCCTGCGCAGCCATCCCACCTTTGAATCGGAAATCAGCCTGCAACACTGGATACTGCCCACCCTGACCGCCTTTGCGCTGGGAATTCCGCTCTACAACCTGCCTCCCGGCTCGGCCTGGTGGGTCAGTTTCTTCCTGGGCGGGGCCTTGCTATTGATGGTCTTTGTGGCCGAATACATCGTGCTCGATTCATCTGATACGCGTTATGCGTTTGCTTCTGCCGGATTGATTGCCGTTTCGTTTTCACTATTCATCATACTTGCCAGCGCGCTTTCATTTTCAGGCGCGCGCCTGATCCTGATCTTGCTGGTGCTCTTTCCGGCGGCAGGGCTGGTCAGCCTGCGCGCCATCCACCTGCGCAACGGCCGCTGGGAATGGCAATGGGCCATCGGGATTGCCATGGCCTGCGCCCAGATCGCGGCGGCGCTGCATTACTGGCCGCTATCTCCCGTGCAATACGGGCTGGCAACGCTCGCGCCGCTGTACGCTTTGAGCGGGCTGGCTATTAATCTTGGGGATGCAATGTCCGCGCGCCGCGCCCTGACCGAAGCCGCCGTTTATTTTGCCTTATTCTGGCTGGCAGCCTTCATCCTGAGATGATGAAACCCAAACGGATTAACCTGCCTGTGCGGCTGTGGCGGGAAATGCGAGAGCAGGTCAGCGCCGCAGCCCCGCGCGAAGCCTGTGGATTAATTGCCGGGCGCGGGAGCCAGGCCGAGGTGGTTTATCCGATCTCCAATGCGCTCAACAGTCCGGTGCGCTTTCGCATGAACCCGTATGAGCAGTTAAAGGCCTTCGAGGCCATTGAAGAATCCGGCCTGGAACTGATCGCCATTTACCACTCCCATCCACGCGGCCCGGAAACCCCATCACAAACAGACATTGACGAAGCGCGCTACGAAGCGGCCGCCCTGATCTGGTCACTGTGCGACAATGAATGGCAAGCCCGCGCCTTTTGGCTTGACCAGACAAGCGCAACCGAAATCCCACTCGATATCTCTGCCATGTAACTTCACTGCTGCTTCTGTGTTACCTTTATCAAACAAACAATTCATTTGGAGGCAAGAGGATGCAATTCCTATTGGATGCCGGACTGGTTTTACTCGGTTACTTGTTAGGCTCGATTCCCTTTGGCTTGATCATCGTCAAGTTGAAGACCGGCAAAGATATTCGCAATGTTGAAAGCGGACGCACCGGCGGCACCAACGCCCTGCGCGCCGCCGGTTTTTGGGCCGGGCTGGGTACCGCCGTAATGGATATTCTCAAAGGCGCTGCCGCAGTCTGGATTGCCCAGGCACTGACCGGCAGCGAATGGGTGCATGTGCTGGCCCCGGTTGGCGCGATCCTGGGACATAACTACTCGGCCTTTCTACCGGACTTCGATGAAAACGGCAAATTCAAGCGTTTGCGCGGCGGAGCGGGCGGCGGCCCGGCAGCAGGCGGGGCGCTCGGTTTATGGCCGATCGCCGGGCTGATCGTCATTCCGGTGGGGGCGCTGGTCTTTTTTGGGCTGGGGTACGCTTCCGTGACAACCATTAGCGTCGGCCTGACAGCCATCGTGGTTTTTGCTGTGCGCGCCTGGCTCGGATACTCCCCCTGGATCTATGTGCTGTACGGCGTCCTGGCTGAACTCCTGCTGCTGTGGGCCTTGCGTCCCAACCTGAAAAAGCTGATAAGCGGCAGCGAGCGCGTGGTTGGCATCAGCCTGCACGGCAAGCTCAAGGCAAGGAAAGAGAAAATCAGCGCCGAAGAAGCGGTTCAAGACATCGAATAACAAGCCTCTTGCATAAGTGCTACAACAAGTCCTGAGCGGAGCGTCCTTCGACTTTGGGCTGCGCAAAATACGCTTCGCCCTCCGCTCAGGACAGCGATAACTTAATCAAGTAAGCGCAGTCGAAGGACAGTTACAAATAAAAATACAACTTTTGCAACAAGTCTAACCCTTAAAAGCGGGTAAAATTAAGCGGGCAACCTATTTCAGGGTTGCCCGCTTTGTTTTTTGAAAGGAAAAGCTCATGTTTGTTTCCCCCGAAGATTTCATGAAACTGGCCGTCGCGCTGTTAATCGGGGCCCTCATTGGCCTTGAACGTGAAATGCACAACAAAAGCGCCGGGCTGCGCACCATCACCCTGATCACGGTCGGGGCGGCCCTGTTCACCATACTCTCGCTGAAATTCGAGCAGGATGCCCGTATTGCAGCCCAGATCGTCAGCGGCGTTGGCTTTTTGGGCGCGGGGGTGATCTTGTTCGCTGAAGGACGGGTAAAGGGACTGACAACCGCTTCCTCAATCTGGGCCGCAGCCGCAGCCGGGATGTCGGTGGGCATGGGAGAATTTATGCTGGCGGCAGCCACCGGCGCGATGGTGATCGCTGTCCTGTGGATCTTTGCGCGTTTCGACCGCTGGCTGGATGCCCTGGGCCGCGAGGTGCGCACCTATCGCATCAGCGTAGCCAACGTTAAAAAGCTGGACGAACTGGATGCCAAGTTCAGCAAATTAAAAATTCACGTTCTGCAAAAACGTGAATACAAACATGGTGACCGTTTTATAGGCGAATGGGATACGCGCGGGCCCCTGGCAAAGCAGGAACTCTTCGCGCACCAGGTAGCCCGGAATTCCGAAATTCTCTCGCTGGATTACTAGTGCCGGAACTTCATAAAAATGTAGAGTAAAAACGGCTGAATTGCGCCGTTTTTACTCTACAAAACAGGAAAGTTCCGGTACTAAACCCCGGCCTTTGCCAGCGTTTCAGCGCAAGCCAGCGCATACTCGCCGCCCCGGCCTGTTTCGTCCATATCCCACCAGGCCGAAAGCAGGCAGTGGCACAACCCCCAATCGCGCAAATAAGCAGGGGAAAAACCCAGGTGCTCCGATAATATCGCCAGACGGCGCTCGGTGATGCGGACAGGGTCATCCGATTTCAGCAAATCGTCCCAGGGATTGATCAGCAGCGGGCCAACCTCGTAGCCAACAGGCCCAACCACGCCTTTCGGGTCGATCGCCAGCCAGCCGCATTCACTGCGCTCTGCGCTCAGCACGTTGAAATGGTGAAAATCGCCGTGGATCAGCGTCTGTGGGTTTGACGGATGCAGCAAATCGGGCAAAAGCGCCTCGACCCGCTCCACCAACCAGCGCGGAAACGGCCCCGTTCCGCCGCCATAGCCGGGGCGCAGTTTGTCCAATTCCGCAAACCAGGAGGAGAGTGGGATGAACGGCAGCTCGGGCGGAGCCGGCCGCCACAGGCGGGTCATCACTTCGCAGGCGATGTGGGTGCGGGCTTCGTCGTCTTGCAGGCTGACGAGCATTTCCCCGGGCCACAACCGCTCCAACAGAAAGGCGCAATTCTCATCGTCGGCGTCGAGCAGGCGGCAGGCCCCTTCCCCGTCGAACAGGCGCAGGGCGGTCATCTCGCTCTTCAGCTCGCGGTTGGGGACGCCGATTTTCAAGACAGCCTGTGTTCCGTCGGCGCGGGTCGCGGCGCAGACGTAGTTATAGGAAAGCAAGAACGGCTCGCCCAGAGACAAATCCCAGCGGCGGGCCGCTTTGTTCAGCAGGTCAGGCAAATCCGCCAGCCAGCGCTCACCCTCGGCGCCGAAAGCGCTGCGGATGTTACGAATGAAAATATCAGTAAGCTGCAACATAATCACCGGCTTGCAGAGTCAACGATCGGCAAAAACACGGTCCGGTAAAGCGCATCGTGTTCATCCTGGTTGCAGAATTGCATCACGATAATCGACCAGCCTCGATCTTCGACCATGGCAATATCAACCGGGCGGCCATACGAAGACGAGGTGTAAAGCTGCCAGGTAAACCCGTTTGCGCTCCGCTCCCCGGCAGGGATCAGCGGGCCGTCCAGCCCGCGATAGCCATTCACTTTTGACGAAAAAAATTCTTCGATGTTATCGATGCTGACAGGAAGCACCAAAATGCCCACTTCGGTGATATCGAATGGCGAATTCCCCCGGTAGTAAAATCCTTCGCCGGATTCATGCCAATCTTTGGGAACGCTCATTTTGATCCCGTAAGATGTTACGGTTTTTAACCCCAACGGGGGATCGCCTGTGTAAGGGACAACGAAAACGGGCTTCTCCAACTCACCCAAACAGGCGCGGTCGGGTTCGGCCCCGGGGTTATCGAGAAACTGCAAAACAATATCCATTGCGCAGCCCGAAGAATCAGCCGCGGTGGGGGTGTGCCCCAGCGTTGGAAATTCAAAGTAATAACTGTTGCTCAAATGGGCTGCGATCTGTTTGCCGTAATCGGGCGGCGTGGTAGGGTCGTAGGAACCGGTGATGATCAAGGAAGGAATGCCGCTGATCGTCGGGCTGTTTTCGCCATAGGCCGGGGCCGCCGCGCCCCAGGATTCGCAAGTCTTAAATACATCGTCGACATCCCCATAAAAAGGAAGCCAGGCGTAATCCCTGATGATCAGTTGGTTTGCTTCCGTCCGGGCGTCTTCGAGCGTGGTCGAAAGCACCTGTTCATGGCAGGTCATGTTGATGAACAGGCCCGAAGCAAAATCATCGAACATGAAAAGCAAGGAAGATTGCTGCATGACCAGGGTCGAGAAATCTCCGCCTTTGAAACGGGAAATGGTTTGAGGCGCTGTATCTATGAAGCGAGAGCTTTTAATCGATCCCAGAACCAGGTTGATCAGCGTCTCACCGGTCACAGTTTGAGTAACCAGCCCGGTCGGGTAATCTGAACTCGTCACCGTAACCGGGTTTTCGTCCAATTCTTTGACCAGATTCCAAAATGTATTTTCCAGATCGGGGTAGGCGGCGTTACACTGCGGATCGATGGCGCAGTTGCTGAACAACGTCTCCAGCCCGGATGTGATCGAGTTGGAATAATTGCCGAAAAGGCTTGTATCGACCGGGACAACAGAATCGATGATTGCGGTTTTCACGATCTGCGGATACTCGCGCATAATCACCTGCGCCAGCCGCGTCCCGTATGAAGCGCCATACAGATGCGCCTGCGGATAGTTCAGCACAGCAAGCAGGTCGCGCACGTCCGCCGCGCTTTCGAGGGTACTGTACCCCCGTAACTGTATTCCCTGGCCCTTCATCAAACCGCTGCAGGAATGGAATGCGTTGGCATAGACCAGGTCGCGGGTTGAACTATCGATCAGCCCGCGAATATCCTGCAGGTACATTTTTGTTAATTCTTCACACTCAAGAACAGGTTCAGATAACCCGGTGCCGCGCTGGTCAAAAGTAATAAAGTCCCGCTTTGCGAGAAAGGGCGAGACAAGAACGTGATAGGCATTGGCGCTCAAATTAACCGCCCCGGCCCCCGGACCTCCCTGCAAAAAAACGACCGGCTCGGCCGGGTCTTCACTGCGGGTGCGATAAACGGCCACCGCCAGCTTGATCGTGCGCTCGGGGTCGCCGGTGCGATCTTCCGGGACAGTCAAATATCCACAGTTGACCGATGCGTTGGGCGCGTTAAACGGGCAGGGCACATCTTCATAGACCGGTGTGTAAACGATTGTGGGCAGCGGGCTCGGAATGGGCGTTGGCGGAACGGGGGTTGGGCTGGGAGTGGCGAGCGGCGTGACAGGGGTTTGCGAACCCGATTGGCTGGCAAGCGCGGGCGGATTTGCAGCCAGGCCCGAGGGCCTGCCCCAACCGAAAATTGCATACCCGACCCCGACAACACTCCCGAGCAGGACGAACCCAGCCACGGCAGCCAGGGCCGCCACCAGCGGCAGGTTGGATTTCTTCTTTTTCTTGACGGCTGGCTTTGGGCGGAGCGCTTTGGCGGCGGCTGGCGTGGACGCTGCGGGAGCTGCTTCCCGCCTGGGCGCAGGCGCTTCCGCCTTTGGAACTGTGACCGGCGCGGGGGGGCGCGGCGGAGCAACAGATTCCACCGGCCTGCGGGGAGCGTTGCCGCTTTCGACAAAAGGGGATTGCCGGGCCGGGACCGGGGCCGGGGGCGGAGCTGCCGGCTTCGATAAACGCGCCAGTTCGGCCCTGGCAACACGGTTGTTCGGGTTAATGGCCAGCACACGCCGAAAACAATATTCGCGCCGATCGGCTTCAGGCAGACAATAGCCCAAACCCAGCCAGGCCTGTTCACAGGCCGGGTCGAGCTTGACCACCTGCATGAATAACCCGGCAACCTGGGCGCGGTTTCCCGCTTTGGCGGCGGCGATGGCCGCTTGGAGCAGTTCGTCTTTTGACACAATGGCCTCTGCTTATCGGCTGGTGTTACCGGCAGGTTGCCGAGAACCAACTTGCGAAACGGGAGAAAAATGTTTGCCACAAAAGCGTCTTAACGGTTGCACGGCAGCCCGTCTGATGTGCAAGGTGTTAGCGCTGTTTTCATCTGATTTGCAATTAGATTTCTAAGAACCATCAAAACGTGAACTACAATTATACGCCGGTGAAGAGTATTCTGAACCACACAAGGAGATGATAAATATGAACAACCGAATGGTAAAGCGCGTCATCAAGGCTGTTTCTTGGACAATTGTCTCTTTGTTGGCTTTACTCGCCTTGACCTACGGATACTACGAAAACCATAAGTCATCCATAGATCTCACATTCTACGAGGTTTTTCTCCGTGATTCGAAGCCTGAGCCGAGTCCGGGTTTCTTGAGTGGTTATTCCAACAACAGGATTGGATATTACCAGTTCAATTCACAGACCATCCTTGCCTCCCTGGAGCAAGGCAAGACGGATGTATTTGCACGGTTGGCAATGGATCCCCGTCTCGATGATCCGGATATTGAGTATGACAACATCGCGTGGACCCAAGCCGACTTCTTGCGTGTTGCCAGTGCGCTAAGTCAAAAGATATGGAATGAGCCTTTGGACTTGGATGGTTGGGCCATCTATAGTTTTTATTTTATCGGTCATTGTAGTGACACCTTTGGTGGATTTAATGATTTTCATATTGTCTATTACAAAACAATCAAAATAGGTTGGGAGACAGTTTATTCTGCACGCTACTTGACATTGACTCCCTGGAGGGGAACAGCAGTATGGGCTGGGGACGGTGAGTTTTCTGAACTATTCATATTCCCTTGGGGGAATATTGAACTGACAAAGTTTAAAACGACGGCCGAACAGGCCGTTCAAATCGCAAACAAAAACGGGGGAAAAGTAAATCAAGATAGGTGTAGAATACGGGCTGATATACGGGACGGCGACTGGCGCATTGAATATGAAACAGATACAGGGCTAGTAGATATATTCATCAATCCGTTTAGCGGAAAAGTTGAGTCAAAAAAATAATCGTTTTGTTTTTTATAAATATAGGGAAGAGAACGAGCAATAGAAAAATCTACCCCACCGCCGGAAAAACCTTCTCGAGCACCTCGGGCGCGTACTGCGCGACCATCTCGCGGGTCAGACGCATTTTTACGCTACAGGCTTTTTGTCTCTACAAGCCAGCGTTTGACAACCTTTTTGAACTGTTCCCTTTTAGAAAGGAACTCGTCAAGCGCAAAAAAGGAAATCGTGGCGCGGATGTTCGAGTTCCAGTCGAGCAGCCCGCTCTCGTCGGCATACAGGTGCGGCGCGTTCTTGTCTTCCTTGGGTCTTGCGCCGGTGTGCAGGACCAGCCCGACCCGCTCTTTTTTGTGCAGCATGATCGTCATACGATCTTTGCCGTTATCACAAAAAGTCGGCGCATTCCATTTGATCGTTTCGCTCAGGCCGGGACATGCTTCGACAATGGCTGCCAGCAAAGCGGCGACCAGCGGCTTGCGATCATCGTCGAATTGGGACATAAATTCTTGATGGGTCTTTATCATAAATTACCTTTAAATTTTGGCTGGTGGGCCATCATTTTTCCAAGAAAAAACGCTCGACGAATCCTGAGAAACAGTGTTGGGCGAGTCTTGCAAGATGGTTTAAGCTTTGCCTTCATTCGTCACTGCATATATCAGTAGGCGGCATTTTGGCTTACATTTGTTATCGTGGTTTGTATTGTTTGGCCAAATCCGCGCATTCAGCACGCAGATCTTGAATTTCTGAACGCCAATCATTATTTGGGTTGTTAGCAAGATTTAAGATTGGAGTAAAAAATCTTATAACCTGCTTTTCTGCTTTCCGTAAATTTTCTATAGAGTCATTCCATTCCCAATAGGATAGAGATAAATTATCAATCATCCACTCGGTCAATTTATTTTCACCTTCTAAAGAGTATTTGTAATTTACAAATCGCTTATTGCTAGTTTCTGTAAAGCTACGAGGTACAGGCATAAATCCCAATTTTTTTCTTAGAATAGCGCCTAAAGATCTTCTAACTGTAGAATGTCCTGTCTGATCACTTTTAAAATGACTATTAGCATCTCGTTCTCTCTGGCTATCTTCTGCCTTACCAATGTAAATAATATCATTTGGCTTTATCTTGTGAATAGCTGACGCTAAAGGGAATTCAATCCCATCAAAGCCAATGGCGTAAATCCCTTTTTCGGTTGAAAAACGAGAGATACCCTTGAAAGGTATAAGGTTAAATTTTAGATGGGTAATCAGTGTGTTTAATTCGTTTATGTTTAGCATATATATGAGATTCAGATGTGGCCGCCCAACTATTACTTAATTGCGGAAAAACCTTGCCCGTCACCTCAGGCGCGTATTTGCCTTATACACTCGCGCAAGATGGCGGGGCATCATTTCGCGAAAAAGCGTTGCGTGCCTTGAAAACATGACGTTAGGCGCGGTTTGGTTTTAATTTTCTTGGCTCGCACCACTGAACACCGGGACTCATCGTTGCTATTTTTGCAAAAGTAAAACGATATTTTTGATTGTAACCTTTTAGCGCAGATAAACATTCATCGATGAAATCATACATAATCGTTCGCCATTGCAAATCGCTCGCGTTTAAACCTATCTGAATAAGCAATAATTGAGCAAGTACTGCGTTTTGTAACACCCCCAATGATTCTCTGGGGATAGCTATAATACCCTTTGATAATTGTTCAAAGTCACTTGCCCCATCCGTAGCCATAGGATGTACAAGAGTGGAAGCATAATCATAGCCATATTTATATAAAAAGGACAAATCCTGACTCTTGGCTACTATTTCTGCCTTTGGGCGAACCCACTTAATATTTTCCTTGATTAATTGGTTATATCGTTTTTTTTCATCAGGCGTAAAGGAGATACGCGATGAATGTACTTTTTTTCTCAATTCTGGATCGCTTCGGGCGTCTTGCCTTGCTTTATATTGTTGAATAAATGACCATTTCTCGAAGACTTCAAATTCGTTCTTATCCCATAATGATTGCAAATGAAATAGACGATCTAACATTATTCGAAAAATGCTCCAGCAATTGTCGAAGTCTCCAAGTTTCCATATGTGCAAAATACTTCTTAAACAGGTCAATCCTCTGGCAATAAAGTTCCTAATGATTACATCTCGCACACTTGTAGAATTATCAGTTATGGATGCCAAAACAATCAAGGTGTATTCTTGAATTACTTCAAACAATTCATCGTATTGTTCAGGCGTGAGGTAATTGCTCGTATTATTATTGTCAATGGACATTGTTATTCACTCTATGAAAACGCCTAACTACCCAACCGCCGGAAAAACCTTCTCGAGCACTTCAGGCGCGTACTGCGCGACCATCTCGCGGGTCAGGCCGTTTTCCTTGCAGATGGCCGCGTACAGGTCCACGCTCGGGCGGCGGATGCGGGCCTGGGTTTCAGTGTCCAACCCCCACAGGCCGAAGCGCTGCGTCCAGCCGCGCTCCCACTCGAAGTTATCCACCAGCGACCAGTGGAAATAGCCTTTGACCGGGAAGCCGTAATTGAGCGCCCGCCAGGCCTGGTGCAAATGCTGGACAAGGTAACGCGGGCGCATGGCATCGTCCGGGTCTTCGACGCCGTTCTCGGTGATCAGAATTGGCAGGTTCGGGTAGGTTTTGGCCATCCACTCAATCGACTGGTACAGCCCCTCGGGAATGTTGGCGATGAAATTGGTCGCGCTAAAGTCCGAATCCGCCGGGTAGTAGCGTTTGCCGAACAATTCCCTGGCGCTGCCCAGGTCGAACTTGACCGTATCGACCGAGTAATAGTTCAGGCCCAGGAAATCCTGGGTGCCTTTGGCTTCGGGGATGTTGAAATTGCCGATCGGGGTGCGCATTACTCCGGTCGAAATGCCGCTCGGGAAAGCCATGTTAATCCCGTTATATTGCAGGTCGCGCATCATCCGGTCGAGTGGCGACCACGGGTTGGCCGCCAGCATCGGACGGTAATGCAGGGCATACCCGGCGCGCGCCTCGGGCTGGATCTCGTGAATGGCGCGGTAGGCGGCAGCGTGTCCGCGCAGCATGTTGGCCAGCACCTGCATGGCAATCTTCGTGCCCTTGTGACAGGCGGGGAAATCCCCGGTCACGTAGCCGCTCAGCGCATAGATATTCGGCTCGTTGATCGTCGTCCACAGGCTGACGTATTCCTTAAGCGCCTCGACCGTTTTGCGCACAAATTTCTCGAACAGCGGCACAACTTCGGTCTTCTCCCAACCGCAGCGGTCGTACAGCCAGAGCGGGTCGGTGAAGTGGTGCAGCGTAACCATCGGCGTGATGCCGCGTTCGACCATGCCGCGCGCCATGGCGCGATATTTCTCGAGCGCGTCCTCGTCCCAGCGGTCCGGCTCGGGCTGGATACGGCTCCACTCGACCGAGAAGCGGTGCGCGTTCTGGCCGGTTTCGGCAGCCCGATCCATGTCCTCGCGCCAGCGTCCGCCCCACCAGTCGCAGGCCAGCCCCGAAAGGTGTTTGGTGTGGCCTTCCTGCTCCCAGCGGTGCCAGTTGTTGTTGGTATTGTTGCCCTCGACCTGATGCGCAGCCGTTGCCGTGCCCCACAAAAAACCTTTTGGAAAATGATAGGCCGTCATGTTTCTTCCCTCAGGGACTCCAAAGTCTCCTGACTTTGGAATTCGTTTCTCCAAAATCAGGAGATTTTGGACTCCGCTTTCTGCCTCGCCATCAATGCCATATACAAGGCCACCGACCCGGCCACTGCCGCATTCAGCGACTCGATCTCGCCGACCATCGGCAGCTTCATCAGGATGTCACAGGACTTTGCCACCAGCGGACGCATACCCTCCGCCTCCGAGCCAACCACCAGCCCCAAAGCGCCATCCAGGCGGACCTGCTCCGCACCCGTGGCCTGGTCGCCGCCTTCCAGGCCGACAATCCAGGCCCCGGCTTTTTTAAGCTCTTCGATGGCCTGGTGCAGGTTGGCCTGGGCCACCAGCAAATGTTCGCTGGCCCCTGCTGAAGCATTGACCACCGCCGGGGTAACCGTCACCGTCTGTCGCAGCGGAATCACCACCCCATGCACACCGACAATTTCCGCGGTGCGCAGCAGACTGCCAAAATTCTGCGGGTCGTTGAGCGTATCGAGCAGGAGCACAAACAACGGCTCAGCGCGCTTCTCGGCCAGTTCCAGAATATCGGTCAACTCGCGGTACGGGTAGATCGACGCTTCTAGCAAGACTCCCTGGTGATTGGCATTGACCTTGTCCAGGCGGATGCGCGGCGAGCGCCTGACAGGCAGCTTGCGCTGGGCAGCCATATCCAGAATATCCTGCAAGCGGCCTTTATCCTGCGCCCCTTCGGCAATTTCCAACCCGAAAACATGCCGCCGTTTGGCGCGCAAGGTCTCGTAAACCGCATTCCGTCCGTAAATAATTTCTTTCATTAAGTTTCCTCAGTCCTGAGCGGAGTGAGCCGACAGGCGAACGTAGTCGAAGGACATATTCTTGCCACAACCGCCCTTCGACTGCGTGCTTCGCTATCGCTCAGCACTCCGCTCAGGGCCTGGATTATTTACTCATCGCCTAATTTCAGCACCGCCATAAACGCATCCTGCGGGATTTCGACATTGCCAACCATCTTCAGCCGCCGCTTGCCTTTTTTCTGCTTCTCGAGCAGTTTCTTCTTGCGGCTGATGTCGCCGCCGTAACACTTGGCCAGCACATCCTTGCGCAGCGCCTTGACATTGGCGCGGCTGATCACCCGCCCCGCCGAATAGGCCTGGATGGCCACATCGAACATCTGGCGCGGGATGATTTCCTTCAACTTGGTAATCAGCGACTGGCCCTTGTGGTAGGCATCCTTGTTATGGACGATTGCCGCCAGCGCATCGATCGGGTCGTTATTGACCAGAATCTCCAGCTTTTGCAGTTCGTCCATGCGATATTCCAAAAACTGGTAATCGAGCGAAGCATAGCCCTTGGTGCGTGATTTCAACTCATCGAAAAAGTTCACGATCAACTCAGCCAGCGGAATTTCAAAATTCAACTGCACCCGATGCGGGGCCGGATATTCCTGGCTCTTGAAAATCCCGCGCCGTTTGGTGACCAAATCCATAATTGTGCCGTAGTAATCGGTCGGCGTGATGATCTCAATCGTCATCCACGGCTCACGAATTTCAGCCACCCGGCTTTCGTCCGGCAGTTCGGCCGGCGAATCGACCAGAATCGTCTCACCGGTCACCGTCAGCACCTGGTACTCAACCGAGGGCGCGGTAAAAAGCACGTCCAGGTCATACTCGCGCTCGATGCGCTCCTGGATGATCTCCATGTGGAACAGGCCCAAAAATCCAGCCCGGAAGCCAAAGCCAATCGCCTGCGAGGTTTCGGGCGCATAGGTCAGCGAAGCATCGTTCAGTTGCAGCTTTTCGAGCGCATCGCGCAAATCGCTGTAATCTTCTGCATCCACCGGGTAGACCCCGGCAAACACCATCGGTTTGGGATGGAAATAACCCGGAAGCGGTTCGGCCGCAGGGGCATTGGCCTTGGTGACGGTATCACCCACGCGGGCATCGTGGACCGTTTTCAACCCGGTGGCGATGTAGCCAACCTCCCCGGCCCTTAGCACGCTGACAGGTTTCATCCCCGGCGAGAAGATTCCCACTTCGATCGGCTTGACATCCACCTTGGTGGCCATCATGCGCACCGTGTCGTTGATCGACACCGATCCCTCGACCACGCGCACATAACAAATGACGCCTTTATACGAATCGTAGTGCGAATCGAAAACCAGCGCCCGCAGCGTGCCTTCATCGACACCTTTGGGCGGCTTGACCTTGGCGACAATTGCCTCCAGCACCTGTTCGACATTCAAACCGTCTTTGGCCGAAATCTGGAGCACATCTGCCGGGTCGCCGCCGATGAGCGAGGCCACATCTTCGGCCACCTCGTCCGGTCGGGCCGAGGGCAGGTCGATCTTGTTGATCACCGGGATTATCTCCAGGTCGGCATCCAGCGCCTGGTAAAGATTGGCCAGGGTTTGGGCTTCGATGCCCTGGGTGGCATCCACCACCAAAATCGCGCCTTCACAGGCGTTCAGGGCACGGCTGACTTCGTAACCAAAATCAACATGGCCGGGGGTATCGATCAGGTTCAGTTCATAGTCTTTGCCATCGCTGGCGCGATAATTCATGCGCACCGCCGAAGCCTTGATGGTCACGCCTTTTTCGCGCTCCAGGTCCATGGTATCGAGCACCTGCGCAGTCATATCGCGGTCAGAGATTGTGCCGGTAATTTGCAGTAAACGGTCTGCAAGGGTCGATTTGCCATGGTCTACATGGGCGATAATACAAAAATTACGGATATAGTCAGGCATACTTTTCTTTCATAATAGGTAAAATATTCGCATATTTCATAAGCGCAAAGATTATCGAAGTATAACTCAGGCTTGAATTAGTGTTCTGATCAACACTGCTGCAAAAAGAGAAAAAAACCACCCAAAATTATTCACCGCACGAGAGCTTTTCCACCAATACCTGATGCATTTCTACATTCGGATTCTCAAAGGTTGACCAAAGAGCACATAAAGCAGTTGCGGTCTTTCGAGTGGACTGATAAGCAGCCAGGCTGAAATCAAGAGCGGTTTGCCAGTCTCCTGTACGCGCATGGGCCTCAATAAACGGAAGCCATTCAAAATCGCTGCGGGGTTCGAGTCCCAAATTCAGGGCTTCCTGCTCCAAAACCAGGACTCTTTCCCAGTTGCCGAACTGGCGAGCCAAATCCGCTTTTTGGTAAAAATAACACCAGGTCGCAGCGGGTTCCGCGCCAAAAATATGCTCAGGCGGGGTTTGTACTGAATCTGGCAAAATCAAACCGGGGTTTGATAAAGCAGCAGCGGCGCGATATTCTTCATCAATGTTGTACAAATCAAAAACATCTGCTTCAAGAAGGCGCAGGCAGGCTTCGGTGTCATAATGAATGGTTAATAAATTTTCGCGCGTCAGGGCGATGTCAATATTTGAGTGCCGGTCTATCAGTTCAAGTTCTCCCTGTTGAAATTGTTGCAAATTTTCAGGAAGCGTTGTTTTGTAGTAATTGACAAACCAAACGGGGGGTTGGTTGTAGGGTTCAGTGGATGGATAGACAAAATTATAAGCAAATGCGCCCACATAATTAATCGTTGTGGTCGAGATAGCATTGCCGCCCACAAGAATTGTTCCCGGCTGTAACGCAGGGGCGCGCCAGTAAGTTTGCCAATATGTGCGGGTTTGGCGTTCCCAATCCCAACGGTAGTTATTGGTCACCCGAATTTGCTGCCCGACAGCCAGCCCGATCAATATGGAAGCCATTAAGATGTTGCGATTCTTGAGGGGGTTGCCGAGATATTCTGTCAGGGCAATGATGAGAATACTGGCGCCCAACAATCCGGGCAGGGCAAAGCGGTCGCCATAATTGCCGGGCATGACAATAAAACGCATTACAAACCAGCCTGGCACAAAACCTGCCAGGACAGCTCCAAAACCCAGCAGGAATGTTTCTTTAAAAAAATGATCGGGTGGCGTTAATTCGTTCTGGACAGGCAAAATGCGGATAAACACATGGTACAAACCCGCCGAAACAATTAAAACGATAAAAATGGAAAAAAGATTATAAGGCTGCGCGAAATCGATCAGCGCCGGGGACAGGGTGGTTTGCCAGACATTCACAAGCAAGTAAATCACATCTTGAATGGCATAACGTATCAGATAAACCACAGCATCCAGGCCGTCTTTGGCGTAAGCCAGAGGCAGGGTTTTATAGCTGTACGTTGCAAACTCTCCAGATGTAAAAAGGCCAAAACGCCATAGCAAGTAAAAGCTCAATAAGGCCGCATAAAAACCGGAAAATTTGGCGGTTTTCAACAAGCGGCCCTGGCTCTGGCGCAGGGCCACCCACAGCACCAGCGGGCGAATCAACTCAAGGCCAAAGTAATATTCCCCGGAAAACAGATGAAAGGCCTGGGCGAGCAGCGCTCCGATCGTAAACAGCCAATAGCGGCGAGGATCTTGCAGAGAACAGATCATCCACCCCAGCGAAAGAAGAAAAATTCCATATCCAAAAATTTGTACGCTGTAAACAACCGCGATTGAATTTTGAGTAAACGCCGGGTGCACAGCAAAAAGCAAAGCCATCAAGTAAGTAGCATTGCGGCGGGCAGGCCAGAGCAGCCCAAGCACCCAGGCAAAAATCGCAGCCGTGCCCCAGCGCAAGAGAAGCATATAAATATGCCAGCTTAAAGGAGAGTCGGCTGCAAACAGGAAACCAGGGGCTTGTAAAAACACCGCCAACTGGCGGGTGGAGCCATACCAGATCGTATCGAGGATGCCTATCCGGCTATAACGATAAAGGAATACCCAGTCGTCCCAGTAAAAGCCCAAGCGCTGAATTTGTAACCCATAGGCCAGGCCAACAATAGCCAACAACAAAAAGGCAAAAATAGAATATGCCCGTTTCAAAATCATTTACCTTGTTTAAAAATTTCGTGCATTTGCTTGAGCGTCGCGCGCCACTCAGTTTCGACTTCAAGCTTACGATTCATTTCAGCCGCGCGGCGGCGCATAATTTCGAGCACCCGCTCGTCCTCCCCCGCATCAAGCCAGAAACCGTGATTCCCTTCAGCGCACAGATCCAGCCTCAGGCTGTACAGGCGGTACTGAAACTCAACCAGCGGCTTGCCGCAGTGTGGACAGGACAGGTCGGTAACAGTTTCACGGTGGATCAGCGAACCTTTCAGGTGGTCCTGGTCAAAAGCGGCATCTTCGAGGCGGTCGAGTTCGTCAGAATCCAGCCACATCCCGCGGCAGTTGGGGCAGCATTCGACATCCATGATCCCTTTATAGGATTTATGAATCAATTGGGCGGCACATTTTGGGCAATTCATCAGTTTTGTTCCATTTATTAAGCGAGGCTATTATACTTGCACTCTGCTGTCTGCAAACCAGCTGAGTACAAATACCTATCAAACGAGAAAATCATGACCCATCAACGCGATAAAAAAAGCCTGCTGGCCGTTAACCTCGGGCTGGGAACCAATATATTTCTGGCGGCGCTCAAAACAGGGGTGGGGATAGCCGGGCATAGCCCGGCCCTGCTGGCTGAAGGCATCAACTCAACATCTGACGTGGCTTATTATGTGGTGGCCAGCGTATTTGTGCGTCTGGCAAACAAACCCGCCGATAATGAACACCCCTACGGGCACCGCCAACTGGAAAGCATCGCCTCAGTCGTGGTCGGCTCGTTCGTTGTCGCCACGGCCGTGGCCGTTTTCTGGGATGCAATCGACAAAATCTGGGACCTGTTCTCGGGAGGGCTGAACAGTTACCAGGGCGCGACTCCAATTGCCTTGTGGGTAGCGCTTTTCACCGTCTTGCTCAAGATCTTCCTGACGAATTTTGTCGGGGGCCTGGGGCGTGAAACCAGCAATCCGGTGGTGCTGGCGATGGCCTATGACCATCGCAATGACCTGTTTTCTGCTTCGGCGGCTTCTCTGGGAATTTTTCTCGGCCAGCGCGGCCTGCCCTGGGTCGATCCGCTGGCCGGGGCCTTGGTGGCCCTGCTCATCCTGCGGACAGGGATTTACATTTTACGCGAGTCTTCCGTTGAACTGATGGATGCCGTGCCCAGCAAACAACTGGCCGTGCAAATTGCAGAAATTTTGCTGGATATGCCCGGCGTCAAACAAGTCGAAGAGATGCAAGCTCATCGTTTTGGGCCGCATATCGTGGTCAATTTAACAATCGGCGTCGATGGCAATATGACCGTGCTGGAAGGGGATGAAATCTCAAACAAAGTCGAATTTCTGCTTTGCAAGATCATTCCCAACGTGCGCAGGGTGCATGTCCACTACCACCCGGCGCGAAAATCGCGCAAAGATATGAGCATCGAGGAAATTCTGGCCGAATCCCGCCTGCAGGTGGCCGAGCCCGAAGAACCGGTTTAGCAAATAACAAATTATTCCGCTTTTTCAGGTGGCGGACTTCCCAAAACTTGAGCCGCCAGTGTGGGTATGTCTGCGCTGGTGGCTTGATTTAAATCCAGCCAGGCCAAAAACTCGACATTCCCTTTTGGCCCCAACAAAGATGATTTTGCCAGTCCGCGCACGCCATAGCCGTTATCCAGCGCAAATTGCAAAATATCGAGCAGAATACGGGCATGAATTTCAGGGTCGCGGATAACGCCCTTGTGTTTGGCCGATTCCTTGCGCCCGGCTTCGAACTGGGGTTTGATGAGGGTGATCAGCCCCCCTGCGGCTCCTTCCATTTTCTGCGAAAGTGGGAGGAGCGATTTTTCGGGGGTCAGCCATTTCTTCATCACCGGTAAAAGGGTTTTTAATGAAATGAACGAGGCATCGCAAACCACCAACTGCACCGGCTCCGGCAGCGATTCGACGAAACGGGCATTGGTCTCTTCCATGACGATCACGCGCGGGTCAGAACGGATTTTCCAGTGCAGGATGCCTTTGCCAACATCGATGGTATAGATCCTGGCTGCGCCGTGCTGGAGTAGGCAATCTGTAAATCCACCTGTCGAAGCGCCGACATCAACACAGGTCAGTCCGCTGGGGTCAACGACAAAAGTCTCCAGCGCCCCGAGCAGCTTTTCGCCGCCGCGCGAGACAAAGCGCGGCCCGGAATCCACATCCACCTGCACATCGGGCAGGAAACTGGACGAAGATTTGTCGGCCACCTGCCCGTTAACGCGCACCTGCCCGGCCATGATAATGGCCTGGGCTTTGGCGCGGCTCTCGGCCAGGCCGCGTTCCATCAGTAAAAGATCGAGTCTTGTCTTGCGCATGGGAGAATTGTACCCCATCCACAATCCCCGCTTTGCCCTTGTGTCAAGTAAAATAACGGCATGTTAAAAGCCCTGCTCAAAACCATGCGTCCCAAACAATGGGCAAAAAGCGTCTTTCTGCTGGCAGCCCTGGTCTTCGACCGCAAACTGACCGACCTGGAGGCCATCCTGCACACCCTGGCCGGTGTGCTGCTCTTCAGCCTGATTGTCAGCGTGGTTTACATCATCAACGACATCGCGGATGTCGAATCGGATCGCAAGCACCCGACCAAGCGCAATCGTCCCATCGCGGCGGGCAAACTGCCGCTGCCGGTGGCCTGGGGTTTCGCGATCGCCATTCTGGTAGTGGCCTTTCCGTTGGCGTATTTGCTTTCACCAGCTTTTGCGGCCATCACAGGCATTTACTTTATCGGCAACCTGTTCTATTCCAAATGGATCAAGCATATCGCCCTGCTCGACATCATCGTGCTGGCTTCATTTTACGTGCTGCGCGTGGCGGCAGGCGTGAGCCTGATCGACGTCCAGCGCTTTTCACCCTGGATCTACCTTTTCACCATTTTTCTGGCCCTGTTGATGGGCACCGGCAAACGCCGCGCCGAACTGGCCGAACTGGCGGGCGGGCCGAACGCCCAGCGCAAAGTACTCGACGGCTACACAATCAGCTTTCTCGACCAACTCATTACGCTGGCATCCGGTTCAACGATCATCACGTACAGCCTATATACTTTTTCGGCGCCTAACCTGCCTGAAAACCATGCCATGATGCTGACCATTCCCTTTATCATGTACAGCATTCTGCGCTACCAGTATCTGTTGCAGGTCAAGGAAACCGGCGGCGCACCGGAAGATGTTGTCCTGGCCGACCGCCCCTTGCAAGCTTCCATCGCCCTGTGGGGTCTGGCAGTTCTGGCGGTATTCTACATTTTCTAATGGCAACCGCTTCCGCGCCCGGCAAGATCATCCTGTTTGGCGAGCACGCCGTGGTTTATGGCCGTCCGGCGCTGGCTGTACCGGTGCTGCAAGTCCACGCGGATGCGCGAGCGGATTTGGTAACGGACAAACGGATGAGGGAAAACTGGGCCGATGCGATACTGGTGGAGGCTCCCGATATTGGGCTTTTTTCTCCTTTGAGCGCTTTACTCGCGGATCAGACTCCCCATCCGCTGGCTGCCGTTATACAGAAAACTTTACAACACCTGGGCGTTGCCATCCCCCCAGCCTTTACGGTGACTATCCGCTCGACCATCCCGGTAGCCTCCGGGCTGGGTTCGGGAGCTGCGGTTTCTGTGGCGCTTATCCACGCCCTGGCAGGGCTGTTTGAACGCGCACTATCCGACGAGCAAGTATCGCAAATTACTTACGAAATCGAAAAACTGCATCATGGCACGCCCTCGGGCATCGACAACACCGTTATTGCCTACGCGAAGCCAGTCTATTTCGTGCGCGGACAGCCCATCCACACCTTCAGCGTTGCCCGGCCCTTTACGCTGGTCATCGCGGATACCGGCCAGGCGGCCCCGACCAAGGAATCCGTCGGCGATGTCAGAAAGCTCTGGGAAGCGGACAAAAGCCGCTGGGAAGCAGTCTTCGACAAAGTGGGCGAAATTGTCGTCGCCGCAAAAAAAGCCATCGAAAGCGGAGAAATTGCCAGCCTGGGGCCGCTGATGGATGCCAATCACGCCCTGCTGCAAGAAATGACCGTTTCGTCGCCAGAACTCGACCGGCTGGTTTTGGCGGCCAAAGCTGCCGGGGCTGACGGAGCAAAATTAAGCGGCGGCGGGCGCGGGGGTAATATGATCGCGCTGGTACAACCCGAAAGCGCCGAATCGCTCGCATCCGCGTTAAAAGCTGCGGGCGCGCGCAACACCATCATCACAACAATCAAGTAAGGCGAGATAAATCTCGCACCACAATAGGAGCAAAGATGAAAACGATAGGCATGATCGCCGGGATGAGCTGGGAATCGTCACTGGAATATTACCGCCTGGTCAATGAAGGCGTGAAGGCCGGTTTGGGCGGGCTGCATTCCGCCAAATGCGTGCTGGTTTCGGTCGATTTTGCCGAGATCGAAATCTTACAGCGCGAAGGCCGCTGGGAGGAGGCCACCCAGGCGATGATCGACGTGGCGCGCCAGGTGCAGGCCGGCGGGGCGGATTTTCTATTAATCTGCACCAATACCATGCACAAAATGGCCGAGGAAGTGCAGGCCAGCATCGAGATCCCATTGCTGCACATCGCAGATGCTGCGGCCGAGGCGATCAAGGCACGCGGGCTGCGCAAGGTTGGGCTGCTGGGCACACGTTTCACCATGGAAGAGAACTTTTATCGCGGGCGGTTGGCCGAAAAATACGGGCTGGAAGTGCTCATCCCCGACGAAGCGGATCGCGCGATCGTCCACGATGTGATTTACGAGGAGCTGGTGCTGGGAAGGATCGTCCCGGCTTCGAAGCTGGAATATCAACGCATTATCGAAAGCCTTGTCCAGCAGAGTGCGGAAGGGATTATCCTGGGCTGCACCGAGATCGGCTTGCTGGTCAAAGATGAAGACAGCCGCGTGCCACTCTTCGACACCACCAGCATCCATGCCCAGGCCGCCGTGGAAATGGCCTTGAAATAAGATTTTTTGGAGAAACCATGAGCAACCTGACCGTTGGCCTGCGGGCCGAATTTGAACTGACTGTCACGGATGCCGACACCGCCTCCCGCTGGGGCAGCGGGCTGGTTCCCGTTTACAGCACCCCCGCCCTGGTCGGCGCGATGGAGAAAACCGCCGTACTGGCCCTGGAAAAACACCTGCCCATTGGGCAGACAACTGTCGGCGGACGGATCGAAGTGCGCCACCTGGCCCCAACCCCGGTCGGGATGAAAGTTCGGGTTGCGGCAGAGTTGAGCGAGGTCGAGGGGCGCAAACTGGTTTTCAAGATCGAAGCCTGGGATGAAGTCGAAAAGATCGGCGAGGCATTCCATGACCGCTTTGTGGTGGATCAATTCAAATTCATGGAAAAAGTGCGCGCGAAAGGATAATAGGGATGGCTGAAGCGCCCCAAATTGACAGCAAGGATAAACTGCTCGATCTGATCTTCGATCTGCTCGATGAAAACGATGCCATTCCGTGGAAGAATGACACAGCCTATCAATACCTGGCAGCGCTGGCTGAATGGCTCGATACGCACGAGATGGAAACACTCGATTGGCAAGTATTGGCCGAGGCGCTTGTGGCGGCTGGCGGCGGTGTTGACTACGAAAATCCACATACAAAACTCTAATGAACGCTGTTCTGGCGCGATGCTATAATTTTTTTATCATGAACCAGTTTCTTCCTCGACCACCCTGCTAAGCCGCTCCCGGATCGGAGCGAAGTTACTGCAAGGCCCAACGGGCCTGTTTTGCATTTCCCCTAAATCGTAAAAAACCAAATCCTGATGACCTAGACGGTGCCTGACGCAGCCGTCTGTTTGCGTTTGCCCGTGGTCCTCCATGCCTTCTGTTCGTTTTTATTTCATTTCACGAACAGAAGGAGAAAAACATGGAGAGCATACGGGGCAAAACGCCCCTTCAATTGACCACAGATGAATTTTCCCGCCGGGTTGCGGGATACAAAAATATTTGGCTCGACCTGGGCACCGGCGATGGGCGCTTTGTGCGCCACATGTCGACCCAAAACCGAGAGGATTTCTTCATCGGCCTGGATGCCTGCCGCGAAAACCTGCGCGAACACTCACGCGACTGCCCGGCCAACGCCTTGTATTTGATCGCCAGCGCCCAATCGCTGCCCGCCGGCCTGGATGGGCTGGCAGCCCAGATCACGATCAACTTCCCCTGGGGCAGTCTGCTGCACGGTTTGCTGGACGGTGACCTGGCGCTGTTGGACGGGCTGGCGCGGGTAGCCCGCCCGAACGCGGAGTTGACCATCCGCCTGAACGGCGGCGCGCTGGCGGAGGCAGGCTGGGCCCTGGAAGCCGGAACCTGGCGGGTGTATGAACGTTTGCAATCGGCTGGATTCAATGTCCAACAGCCCCGGCCGCTGGATGCCGCCGGCTTACGCGCCTGCCCGACCACCTGGGCCAGGCGTCTGGCCTACGGCCGCGACCCGCGTGGCTGGTTACTTTCTGCGCGTATTTCTGTCAACTTAATCGAAAATCTCAAAATCGATACGCAAATGTTCGTATAAAAAGCAGGCGGCCCAGTGGGCCGCCTGTTGCTGCTATTTCAAATATTTTTCCAGAAAATCCAACATCGCCTGGTTGATTTCATCCATGGTCGGGGTGGTCGGGGAGCCATCTGGCGCTTTCAGGTCGTGTCCGCCATTTTGGACGATGACCAGTTGGGCCGGAACACCCGCTTCGACCAGGCTGTCATACATGGCCTGGCCGTGCAGCAGGCCCACGATCGGGTCTTTCTCCCCGTGAATAATCAGGAAAGGAGGGTCGTCAGGTGAGGCGTGTGTGATCGGGCTGGCAATCTCCAGGTTGGGGCGGCCAAAAGCCATCACCACAATGGTTTCAAGCCCGCCCCTGTCCAATCTCTGGGTCAGGTCAGAAGGCCCGGCGGTATCGATCACCGCCTGCACCCGGCTGGAATATTCTGTGTACTCGCCCCCATCCCAACCTGCGCTTTGATCCGAGGCGCCCAGCAGCGCCGCCAGGTGTCCGCCCGCGCTGGCGCCCATTGCGCCAATACGGTTGGGGTCGATATTATATTCGACCGCATTGGCGCGCAGAAAACGAACCGCACATTTGACATCTTCGATCATGGCCGGGAAACGGGCGAATGGATATAAACGATAATTGACCGAAACAACCACATAGCCCTGGGGAGTCAGCCAGGAGCCCAACCCGGCAGCTTCGGCCTTGTCGCCTTCCATCCAACTGCCGCCATGGATATAAAACACCACCGGCCACGGCCCGCCCGTTTGCGGAAAGTAGATGTCCATTTTCTGCGGTTCGCCATCCATGGTGCAGTAAGTCTTGTTGAGCAGGGAGACCCCGTATAATCCAAACGGAGTCGGGGAAGGCGTCAGGGTCGGCGTGGATGTGGGAAGCGGGGTCGGCTGCGGGGTCGCCAGCGCGGAACAGGATAAAAGCAGAATCCCCAAAAGCCCGGCCGCGATCAACGGTCGAATCATCATTCTCTATCCCTTTCGCACCAGATTGTTCAGCGATCCCAGGCCTTCGATTTCAACAGTCACCTCATCGCCATCGAGCAGCGGCCCCACCCCGGCTGGCGTACCGGTAAAGATCAGGTCGCCCGGCTCGAGGGTCATGACGGAAGAGACAAAGGCAACCAACGTGCCAACACTGAAGACCATGTCGCGGGTCGAACCCATCTGGCGCGGTTGTCCGCTAACCCGACAGGTAATGAGCGCGTCGGCAGCGTCAAAATCGGTATCGATCCACGGGCCGAGAGGACAAAAAGTGTCAAAACCTTTGGCGCGCGTCCACTGTCCATCGCTTTTTTGCAGGTCGCGGGCCGTGATGTCATTGCCGATGGTATAGCCAAAGATATATTCGCGAGACTGGTCCGCAGTGATATTGCGTCCGCGCTTGCCGATTACAGCCACCAATTCAGCCTCGTGCTCGACCTGCCTGGATTGCGGCGGCAGGATGACTGCATCGCCGGGGTTGATGACCGAGGAGGGCGGTTTCATAAAGATCAGCGGCACAGTTGGCACTTCATTGCCAAGTTCCTTGGCGTGATCGACGTAGTTTCGCCCGACACAAATAATCTTCCCCGGCTGGCAGGGGGCCAATAAGCGAACATCCTCGAGCGGGATTTCAGCTTTCAGGCGGCGATATTCGCCAAAAAAGTCGCCTTCCACTTCACCAATTTTGTCATCCAGTATCCAGCCCTGGCGGGCGGATTGGTCTTTGAGTTGAAAGCGAATAAAACGCATGAGAATCTCCTGTTGAAGCGCAAAATATTTTTGATCAGGCAAAGTGTAGCATAATCCTGTTGTTCTTGAAGATAAAACGTTAAACAAATTTTTACGCAATCTTGATTGACTTTGGTTCAAAAAAAATGCAAAATAGGTGAGAAAACATTGCAGGTAGAGTGACTCTTTGAACCGAAACAGGATACGCTCACACCAATCAAGTCAAATTTTATCAATGAGAACCTCAACAGTTCGCCTGTATTTCAATCGCCCTCACGCACCTGCGGACTTATGTCCTGCGGGTGCGTCTTTTTTTTAGGAGTTGTGTATGCTGAGGCTGGAATTTGATGGTTTGTTCCGCAATACAGACGAAGAGCACTCATCGGCGGGGATCATGTGCTATGGCTGGCGGATTTTGCGAGACAAACAGGTCATTGCGCACGGACATGGCACTTTTGCGCGCGGACAAAACGCCAACTCGAACATTGCCGAATACCTAGCGCTGGTCGAAGGGCTGGAGGCCCTGCTGGATATGGGCGTTAATCACGAACGTGTGCTGGTCTGCGGCGATGCCAAAAGCGTCATCAGCCAAATGCAGGGATCGGCAAGCGTTTCATCCCTGGCAGTCAAGCCGCTCTATGCGCGCACGGTGCGTCTGGCGCGTCACTTCAGTAAACTACGCTGGCAGTGGCTGCCGCGCAAGCACAATCGCGGCGCAGATTTGCTCTCACGCCACGCACTCAAGCACCTATGGAATGACCCGGCTTTGTACGAGTCTATTATCAATCGACTGAAAGGCGCCGCCAAGGCAGGCATCTCCAACCGCCTGATGGATATGGGCGGGTTGCGAGTTTATCAATCAGCCTGAAATTTTCGGGTATAATTCGGCGCACGGGCGCATAGCTCAGTTGGTTAGAGCGCCTCGCTTACACCGAGGAGGTCAGGGGTTCGAGTCCCTTTGCGCCCACCTAAGAAGGTCTCAGAAATGAGGCCTTTTTCTTTTCCACAGACGCCCCGTATTTTTTACTTCTCCATCAACACCGTCCGAATCGGGAATGGAATATCGATCTTATTCGCATCGAAAGCGGCCTTGATGACTTCTATCGCCGCATCCCGCGCTTTGAGCGGGCCGGTCTGGGCGGTATCGATCCAAACGAATACTGACATATCGACCGAGAAATCGCCGAAATCCTTAAACACCACCTGTGAAACCGGCTCTTCGATGTAACCCGGCACCGCGCGGATCGCATCCAGAGCCGTATCACGCGCCAGTTTCAGGTCGGTGCCATAAGCCACACCGACGATCACTTCCACCCGGCGTTGCAGGCTGCGGGTGTAATTGACAATCGCATGGTTCAAAACATCCGCATTGGGCAGGATGGCAATTCGCCCGTCAAAAGTCTTGATTTCGGTCGAACGCAAGTCAATTGCCTGCACCATCCCTTCGTAAGCGCCAACTTCGACCGAATCACCCACCCGGAACGGCTGCTGCACCAGCAGGATGACGCCCGAAGCAAAGTTCTTCATCACATCCTGCAAGGCAAAACCAACCGTAAAGCCAATGATCCCCAGCCCGGCCAGGAAAGCCGTCACATCAACGAATTGTTGGAACGCCATGACCGTGCCAAGCGTCAGGATTCCCCAGCGGGTCATATCGACAATCAGGTTGGCAGCATTGGGCATCAGGCTTCGTTTTTGCATGGCGCGGCGCACCAAACCGCTTAATAATTTGGAAAAATACAGACTGGCGATAAAAATCACCAGCGCCAGCCCCAATCTCGGCAGAAAGTCCAATAAACGGAGTTCGATTTCAGTTCCAAAATTCATTACAACTACCTCCAGGCAACATGTCCCAATCTTACCAGAAACTTTTTACAGCACATCCTGCGCGGGGCCGCAAACGCGCGCGGGCCTCTATTGTCCATTTATCGCCGGGACGGGTATAATTTCGGCCAATGGCCTCCATCACCAGCAACTCTCCCGATCAAACCCGCGAACTTGGCCGCAAACTGGGCAGGCTCCTGCAACCCGGCGACCTGCTCTGCCTGCAAGGCGACCTGGGCGCAGGCAAAACCACCTTTACCCAGGGGCTGGCCGAAGGCTGGGGCAGCGTCGATTCCGTTTCCAGCCCGACTTTTGTGATGGTTAATCTGTATCGCGCCCAGGACGGCACGCCGCTCTATCATATGGATGCTTACCGCATCGAAAGCCTGCCCGAAGCCGCCCAGATCGGCATCGACGATATGCTGGCCGAAGGCGCTCTGATCCTTGAATGGCCCGAGCGCATTGAAGCGCTCCTGCCCACAGAACGCATCTGGATGACACTTACTCACATCTCCGAAACCGAACGCCAAGTAGAAATCAGCGCTCACGGAACACGCCCCGAAACCTTAATTCAGGGGATTGGTAATTGGTAATTACCAATCCCCAATTACCAATTACTCTCCGACCCCGCCCTTCGACTACGGCTACGCCTCCGCTCAGGGCCTGACACCAAAAAAACTATGCTCCTCGCCCTCGACACATCCACCCCCCAGATCGGACTCGCGCTCTATGACGGCGCGCGCATCGTGGCCGAGCACCTGTGGGTCAGCAAAGCCCGTCACACCATCGAACTGGCTCCGGCCGTGGCCCAAATGCTCTCGCAAACCGGCACAGACATCAGCCAGGTAGCGGCGATCGGGGTGGCGATCGGTCCCGGTTCGTTCACCTCGCTGCGGGTCGGGCTGGCTTTTGGGAAGGGACTGGCGATGAGCCGCTCCCTGCCGCTGATCGGGATCCCGACCCTCGACATCCTCGCCGCGCAGGTGGCGGTGGGCGCATCCCGGCCTCTGGCCTGTGTCCTGGCTGCCGGGCGCGGACGACTCGCTCTCGGCTGGTATAGCGCGTCAGAAAACGGGTGGCAGGCGACGGGCAGCGCGGGCGTGACGACCGCCGAAACGGTGGCCGCCGAGATCACCTCCGCAACCCTTTTGACGGGTGAACTGACCGCCGCCGAACGTCAGCTTTTACTCAAAAACGAGAACATTTTGCTGGCATCCCCGGCTGCCTCTGCCCGCCGACCGGGAATCCTGGCCGAGCTCGCTTTTCAACACTGGCAAGCCGGTCAGACCGACCCTGCTGCCAGCCTGGCCCCGATCTACCTGCACATCGGCGAAGTCATCCCGGGATGAACATCCGTCGCATGGGCCCAGCCGACATCATAAGCGTGGTGGCAATCGACACCGCCGCTGGGATTTTGCTGCCCTGGAGCCCAAACGCCTATGCCCGCGAACTGCTCAAACAGACCACTTTTTGCTGGGTCGCCGAAGCGGAGGGCCGCCTGGCCGGGTCGCTGACGCTCTGGGACGTGGTCGGCGAGGGCGAAATCGCCAACGTAGCCGTCCACCCCGATTTTTGGCGGCAAGGCATTGGCCGGGCCCTGGTCCAGACCGCGCTGGATAAATCCGCCGAACTGGGCTTTCCGCGCGTAATGCTCGAAGGGCGCGCCAGCAACCTGCCCGCCCAGGCTCTGTATCGCAGTTTTGGCTTCGAAGAAGATGGCCGCCGCCGTGGCTACTATGCAAATGGCGAAGATGCGATCTTGATGTCAACTCGAAAAACCGAATAGAAGGAAAAAAACATGCCTGCCCAAGAGCCCCTCGATCAGATCGCCAGCGAAGTATCGGTTTGCGAAAACTGCGAACTGCACAAGACCCGCAAAAAATCGGTGCCGGGGGTCGGCCCGGCGAATGCCGAGATCATGCTGATCGGCGAAGGCCCCGGCTTCAATGAAAACGAGCAAGGCTTGCCTTTCGTCGGCCAGGCCGGCAAATTCTTGAGCGAACTGCTGGCCCAGGCCGAATTGAAACGCGAAGATGTCTGGATCGGGAATGTGGTCAAGTGCCGCCCGCCCAACAATCGCGATCCGCTCCCTGAAGAACTGGCCGCCTGCGATAAATATCTGGAACGCCAGATTACGGCGTTGGACCCAAGCATTATCATCACCCTCGGGCGCTTTTCGATGGGCAAGTTCATGCCCGGCGCAAAGATCAGCACAGTCCACGGCCAAATGCGAAAAGTTGGAGAGCGCTATGTGATCGCCATGTTCCACCCGGCCGCCGCCCTGCACCAGCCTCAGCTCAAGACCACCATCCTGGCTGATTTTGCCAAACTGCCGCAACTGCTCGAAGTAGCCCGCAAGGAACTGGGCAAAACCACCCAGATCGGCGAGCAAAAGGTCAAATACAACGCCGCGCCAGAAGAAGAACCGAAGCAACTCAACATGTTTTAAAGGCAAGGGCAATAGAACGCGGATTTGGCGAATTTGCACAGATTTCTTAAATTTTTCTGCGAAAATCCGTATAACCCGCGCCATCTGCGTTCCATTCTCCCCGGCAGTCAAAGGACACCATGAAAATCGTCGCCATCTCCGCCTCGCAAATCCCGTCCAGCGTTGCCAACAGCATCCAGGCCATGAAAGCCGTCCACGCCCTGGCGCAGTTGGGACACGATGTCACCTTAATCGTTCCGAACCACGAGAACCCCAGCACCGATTGGGATAGCCTCGCCCAACTCTACGGCCTGAAGACCCGCTTCAGCCTGGAATACATCGCTGCGCCCTCGCGCCGCCTGTTCTTCCTGACCGCCGTCCGCCGCGCGCGCGCCTTCAAGCCCGACCTGCTCTATGTCTGGCCGGTGCAATCAGCCGTCCTGGGCTTGCTGCACGGATTTCCGGTCATCATGGAAGTTCACGACCTGCCCAGCGGGCGGATCGGCCCATTCTGGTATCGTTATTTCCGCGATATGCGCGGGAAAAAGCGCATCAGCATCATCACCCGGGCTTTACACACAGCCCTGGATGAACAATTCGGGACTTTTCTCGCCCCGAAAGATGTTATCCTGGCCCCGAACGGAGTCGAACTCGAACGCTTTGCCAACCTTCCCGACCCGAAAACGGCCCGCCGTTCATTGAACCTTCCCGAAGCCCCCACGATAGCCTGCACCGGCCATCTGTACGCCGGGCGCGGCGTGGAATTGTTCCTGAAACTGGCCGGGCGCATGAGCGATGTCCAGTTCCTGTGGGCGGGCGGCAAACCCGAAGATGTAGAAAAATGGCGCGAAGCGGCAAAAGAATTGCCGAATGTCAACTTTGCGGGGTTTGTCCCCAACCAGCAGTTGACCCTTTACCAGGCCGCTGCCGACGTTTTGCTGATGCCCTATAGCCAGATCATCGCCATTTCGGGCGGAATGGGCAACTCGTCCAAAATCTCGAGCCCGATGAAGATGTTCGAATATCTCGCCACCGGGCGCGCCATCTTGAGCAGCGATCTGCCGGTTTTTCACGAAGTGCTCAACGAAAACAACGCTGCCTTCTGCCCGCCCGATGACAGCAACGCCTGGCAGGGCGCCCTGCGCGGGCTGCTCGACAACCCCGCCCGGCGCACCACGCTCGGCGCCCAGGCCCGCAAAGACGCCGAAAATTACAGCTGGACCGCCCGCGCGAGTCGCATCCTGGAAGGGTTTGTTGCAAAATCTTAGCGCCAAAACGGAGTCCAACGACTCCTGTCGTTGGATGTCAAAAGTCGGAAGACTTTTGACTCCGGTCCCCTTTCCTTTATGAAATTCCTTTCCCGTCCGCTTCTTTTCTTTTTCGTTCTCGCCACCAGCCTGCGCCTGGCTTTTGGCGTTTTTGCTTATTATGCCCTGCCGGTACTCGGATACGACACGGATGTTGAAAACGCCGGTTACATCTTCTTCGATGCCGCCCGGCGCGATAGCGCAGCCTGGGATTTAGCCCAGTCTGGCCGATCCCTGGGCGAAGCCTTCTCCGGTCAATACGAATCAGACCAGTATGGCGGCTTGCTGGCGCTTTCGGCGCTAGTTTACAGAATCGCCCCGTCAGACGCGCACCAGCCGCTTTGGGTGGCAGCGCTGGCGGCGCTGGCAGGCGGTCTAGGCGTGGTTTTCGCCGTTTTAGCGGCCCAACAAACTTTGGGGGAATCCGCGTCCCGCCGGGTGGGCTGGATCATGACCCTTTTGCCCGAATCGATCCTGCTCGGCGCTTCCCAGATGCGTGAACCGTTCATCATCCTGTTCCTGGCGATGGGTTTCTACGCGGTTTTGATCTGGCGCAAAACACCCGGGCGCGCGGCCCTGTGGGGCGGACTGGCCCTGCTCGGCCTGCTGACGATCTCTCCGGGGTTTGCGGCGCTGTTTGTTCTCGTCTCGTTCGGCTGGATTTTTCTCGAAGGCCGCAGCATCGCCTGGAAGTTGGCCCTGCCCGCCCTGGCGGTATTTGCCCTGGCACTGCTGGTATTGTCACTCAGTTGGCAAAACCTGGTGACGGTGAGCGGAGGCCCGCTGGGCGTGATCGGCGATTGGGCGCGCGAAACCGCCAAGTGGAATCAATACATCCTGGGGCGCAGTTCGGGCATCGTTCAGTTGCTTTTTGAAACCCTGCCGCCCGGCATACAAATGCCATTTGTGGCAATTTATGGTGTTCTCCAGCCCGTGCTGCCCGCTGTGCTGATCGAGCGGCCCGCCCTTCCTTTCTGGCAGACGCTGGGCATTTTTCGCGCCGCCGGCTGGTATGTGCTGCTGCCGATCTTGGGTTACGCGCCCTTTGCGGCCTGGAAACTGCCCGACAAGCGCCAGCGCCGCCAGTGGCTGTGGATTTCGGCCGTTGTCTGGGTCTGGATTTTGATCGCAGCAGTCCGCGGCGGCGGCGACCAGTGGGATAATCCCCGTTATCGCATCATCCTGCTGGTTTGGATGGCGATGCTGGCCGCGCTCAGTTGTGAGCAACTAAAAATCACCCGCGACCGCTGGTTTTTGCGCATACTGGCGGTCGAGGCGATTATCATTATCGTTTTTGGGCATTGGTACTTGCATCGCTATGTTGGCCTCGGTTTCAACCTGGGCATTCGCAACACCCTGGCGATTGCACTTGGGCTGGCGATCCTGGCAGTCGGAGGGGATTGGGGCAGGGAAAAACTTCAAAAGCAGAAAAAATCGACAGATTAGCGCCAGTCCGTCTTTCATCCTTCAGATTTCATCTTCATCCTTTATAATATTCAGCGATTGAATTTTGCTTATTCCAAGGAGAAATATACATGCCTACCGCATTAATCACCGGTATCACCGGTCAGGACGGTTCTTACCTGGCCGAGTTGTTGCTCAGCAAAGGATATGAAGTCGTTGGCATGGTACGCCGTTCCAGTACCGTGACATTTGAACGCATCGAACACATCCAGGATGATATCCAAATCGTCCAGGGCGATTTACACGACCAGAGTTCACTGGTCAGCATGATCGAAGAATTCAAACCCGACGAAATTTACAACCTGGCCGCCCAATCATTCGTGCCAACATCCTGGGGCCAACCCATTCTGACCGGCGAAGTAACCGGCCTGGGTGTGGCACGCCTGCTCGAAGCCATCCGCTCAGTAAACCCAAAGATCAAGTTTTACCAGGCCTCTTCGAGCGAAATGTTCGGTAAAGTCATGGAAGTTCCCCAGCGCGAATCGACTCCACTGTATCCGCGCTCACCGTATGGCGTTGCCAAAGTTTACGGGCATTGGATTACCATCAACTACCGCGAATCCTTCGATATTTTTGCCACATCTGGCATTCTCTTCAACCACGAAAGCCCGCGCCGCGGCCTTGAATTCGTTACCCGCAAAATTTCAAACACGGTTGCCAAGATCAAACTCGGTCTGGCCAAAGAATTACGACTCGGTAACCTCGAATCACAGCGCGACTGGGGTTTTGCCGGGGATTACGTTGAAGCCATGTGGCTGATGCT